>JAKFEI010000508.1:0-4611 GCA_036675765.1 Nocardioides sp.
CCCGACAGGACGACGGTGCGGGTGGCGACGGTGCGCCCGTTGCGCTGGACGACGACCCGGACCGCGCCGGACACCGGCATCGCCGCACTGACCCGGACCGCGACCTGCGGCTTGCGGGTGGCGACCCTGGTGATGCTCAGCGCCGTGCTGGCCGGCGCCTTGACCACCGTGACCCGTACGGCGTCACTCGAACCGGAGTAGGTGGCACCACCGGCGTACTCCGCCGTGAGCAGGTGCGAACCCAGCCGGAGCCGCAGCGCGGCCACGCGAAGCGTCACCCTCCCGTTGACGAGGTCCCCGGAAGCCAGCACCGTGGCGCCCTCGCGGAGCGTGACGGCGCCGGTCGGGAGGCTGGAGGCGCCGGCGACGGTCACGCGGATCGCGACCTCCTTCCCGAGCGCGACGCGTGTCGCGACCGCGACGGCCGCGGTCGTCGAAGGAGTCGTCACCACGTCGACGGCCGGGACCTCGAGGCGTCCGGGCTCCTCGGCGTTGCCGAAGACGTCGGTCGACCTGAACTCGACGACCATGGACCCTGCGCCCACGGCGATCGCGTCGTCGTACGACGTCCAGGCTCCGCCGCCGAGGCGGTACTCCGTGCCGCCGTCGGCGATGCCGGCGCCGGAATCGGCTGCCGTCAGGGTGATCGAGCGGGCGTCAGCATCGAAGGTCGCCTTGGTGACCGGTGCCGATGCGTCGATCCCCACGGTCAGGGGCCGGGCCTGGCCCACGTTGCCTGCGGCATCGACCGCACGGACCGCGAGTTCGTGGGTGCCGTCGCCGGCGACCACGATGTCGGCCTCGGCGCCGGCGGCGTGCTGCCAGGCGGCACCGTCGAGGGACCACTCCACGCGAGCGACCGCACGGTTGTCCGCGGCAGCGACGTGCACGGTCGCCGGATCGCGGTACCACCCGTTGACCCCCTGGCCCCGGACCGCGAGCTCGTCGATCGTCGGCGCGACACCGTCGACGGTGTGCATCCGCAGGAAGGTGACCGACGAGCCCGGGAACTCGTACTCGAAGTCCGTGGACAGTCCGGAGACGGTGCGTTCGCGAGGCCAGATCACGGTCGGGCTGGCCTTCGTGTTGGTCGCGGTCCGCGACGGCGCGGTGAGCGTCGTGACGGTGCCCGTCGGCTCGATGCCGGCGTCGGACACGTGCACCTGTGTCCGCACGGGACCGGTGGCGGTGTTGACGACCTTGGCGACGAGGTCGCCGCTGGCCTCGTCGCGGGTGACCACCTGGAAGAGCTGCTCACTGGAGTCGACCTGGTCGTGGGTCAGCTTGAGGACGCCGTCCTGGAAGAGCCGGACCGTGGTGCCGTCCACCTCGATCTTGAGGTGGTACGTCGTCCCGGTGGTGACGCTCTCGCCCTCCAGCGCGACGACCTCGCTGGCAGTGCCGCCGTCGGCGCGCTGCAGCACGGAGCGGGTGTTGTTCCAGCCGCCCAGGTTCCACCAGTAGAAGTTGTTGGCGCCGGTCGCGCCGAAGCCGACCAGGAAGCCTTCCGCACCGGACAGCTTGGTCGCGTCGAGCTCGAGGGTGTAGTTCGTCCAGCCCTTCTCGTAGGCACCGGTCATGATCGACCGGGCGTCGGTGGTGCTGGTCGACGACTGCACGTAGCGACCACTGCTGACGGCCCACGATCCCTGCTGGGAGGCCCACTTCGAGGCATCGGCGAAGTCGTCGCTGAAGAGCGTCGCGCCGGTCTCGTTGTCCGTGACGACGACGTTGTCGTAGGCAGCGCTGGTGTTCCACGTCGAGAGGAAGGCACCGCCGCGCACGTCCTGCGGGTCGTTGACGGACCCGTCGAAGGTGCTCGGCACGACCTGGTCGCCCACGTTGTTGCCGAACATCTTCTGGACCTGCCAGTCGGCGGACTCCCACGACTCGTCGTTGTCGAACCAGATCGCGTCCGGGGTCCACTGCACGTGCGACTCGTGCGCCAGGAGCGGCGCGTACGACGCCAGCCGTACGACGTCGCCGTTGCGCTGGAGGCCGGTCATGTAGGCCGCCTCGACGAGTGCGTTCCAGTAGGTGTTGCCGCGGCTGGCGTACTCACCGAGGAAGACCTGGGGGCCTTCGCGGTCGTAGTCGTCGTACCGACGGGCGTTGTCGAGGAACCAGTCCGGGTCGTTGTAGTAGTGCTCGTCGACCATGTCGACGCCCTGGGCCCGGTTGAAGTTCCAGAGGGTGTCGAAGCGGGTGCCCGCGTCGTCGGGACCGGAGTTGGAGATGATCGCGATGTCCGGGTACGCCGCCTCGACGGCCTGCTTGAACTGCGGGAAGTTCGCCTCGAACGTGGTGGTGTTCTCCTCGTTGCCGAGGCCGATCATCTTCATGTCGAACGGTTCCGGGTGACCCAGCTCCGCGCGGACGGCACCCCATTCGGTGTCCGTCCCACCGTTGGCGAACTCGATCAGGTCGAGGGTGTCCTGCACCCAGCGGTCGATCGACGCCTGGTCCTTCATCTCCGGGATCGTGCTGCCACAGCCGTTCGCACCGACCGACAGCACGGGGAGGGGTTCGGCGCCGAGGTCCTCGGCCAGCTCGAAGTACTCGAGGTAGCCGATGCCGTAGGTCTGGTTGTAGCCCCAGAAGTTCTTGTTCGTCGGGCGCTCCTCGATCGCGCCGATCGTCTCCTTCCACTGGTAGGTGCGCTGCCGGTCGACGAAGCCGCTCTCCTCATAGGACTTGAACGTGCCGGCGTTGGTGACGCAGCCGCCGGGGAAGCGGACGAAGCCGGGGTCCATCGCGGCCACCCGCTCGGCGAGGTCCTTGCGCAGCACCGAGCGGCCGTTGACCGGACCGACCCACGTGTCCCGCGGCATGACGGAGACCATGTCGACCGAGAGCGTCGACGGAGCGCCGGCCAGGACAGCGATCCGGGCCACGTTGCTGGTGGCGGTCGCGGTGATCGCGACCTGGACCTGCTGCCAGGTGTCGTTGCCCTCGACCTGCACGGTCCCGCTGCCCAGGACGGTGGCGCCCGCGGTGTCCTCGAACCGGAGGGTGAGGGACTGCGCCGTCGCCGTACGGACCCAGACGGAGGCGTCGTAGACGTCGCCAGCCTTGATCGCGACGTTGTCGAAACCCGTGTTGCGGACGCCGTCACCCGCCGCGGCGGCGACCAGGCGCAGGTAGTTGCGGTTCATGTCGTTGAGGCGACCGGCGTCGTTGAGGACGGTCGCACTCGTCGCGCCTCCGCTGCGGTTCGCCAGGCTCCAGGCGGTCATCGCGTTGAAGGAGCCGTTGTCGGTGCTGTTGAACTCGAAGGACCGGTTGCGCACCAGTTCGGCGTAGATGCCGCCGTCGGCTGCGTAGTTGATGTCCTCGAAGAAGATCCCGAACATGTCGGGGTTGAGCTCGGCACCTTCGCCGTCGGCGTCGATGTCGAGCGTGGCCGTGCTGTCGTCGACCTCGGTCAGCACGAAGCGCACGGCGTCCGCCTCGTCGCCCACCACGAGCCGGCCGTCAGCGCCAGCCGCCACGTGGTCGGACCCGTCGGCTGCGCCGTCGATCCGTACGACGACCTTGCCGCCGCCGGCATCGGTGAACCGCAGCGGCGTGGGATCGGTGCCGGGTTGCCCGAGGCGCACGGCGCCACCGTCGATGACGACGGGGCGACCTGCAGCGGTGACGGCCAGCGCCCCGTCGCCCAGGTCGGTCGCCAGCAGTCGAACGCTGGACGTGGGCTGGTCCGCCGTCAGGGCGAGGCTGTCGTCGTCGACGACGAGGTGGGCAGCGTCGGCGTCAGCCTGGAGTGTGAAGGTGCCGTCGGGCACGACGTCTGCACCGCGGGCGTGGGTGATCTCGAAGGAGTCGAAGGCCGCAGCGGTGGTCGTGCCGTCCTGGGCGGCCAGCGCGTAGAGACCGACCTGGGTGGTGTCGAACGCGACCGTGGTGGTCGTCGCCGTCACCCACGCCCCCGTGCCCTCATCGCGATAGCTGGTCGTGATCGTGTTGCCGGTGCGCTGCAGCCGCAGCGTCTCCCCGGTCGACCCCGGCCGGTCGGCGAAGCCCACCGCACCGAAGGCGGCCCCCGTCTCCCGGTCGGTCTCGATCGCGATGCCGGACGGGGACAGCGCGCCGACGTACGTCAGGCCGGCACGGACGTAGTTGTCCATGTCCTGCCAGGCGATCAGGCCTGCGCCCTGGTAGACCTTCGACACCGGCGCCGTGAAGGTCGCGGTGGCCGTGAAGTCCCCGGCGGGCACATCGAGCATCACCAGGTTCTTCGCGGTGTTCGTCGTCTGCCAGGTGTCGCCCGCCTGCCCCGTGAGGTGCAGGGATCCACCGCTGACGTCGAGGGCGGACGGGTCGGGGTTGACCACCCCCCAACGCCCGGCGAGGGCTACGCCGTCGAAGGCATCGGACCACGTCACCGTGCCTGCCGCGGCATCAGCCGATGTGGCGGTGAGGCCCAGCCCGGCGGCGCTGGCGAGCAGCCCCGCGAAGAGGGCGAGCGAAGCACCGGAGGCGGCCAAAAGGCGGCGGCCGGAGCGGGACGGGGGCAATGTGACGGACGACACAGGATGATTGTTAGCGCTAACATTCCTCTCCCGTCAAGGCTTTCCGCCGAATCCGTCGGGGCCGACACCCGCCTTGTTC
>JAKFEI010000215.1:0-4598 GCA_036675765.1 Nocardioides sp.
CATCGCCGCGAGGAACCTCTGTTCCGACTGCGAGGCCGCCCCCCAGCGCGCGCGATGCATCGCGGTGATCTGGTCGCGGGCGACGGGTAGCCCGCGCTTCACGGCGGTGAGGGTGAGGCGGGCCCCCTTGTCCGGCGGCGCTGCCTCCCAGGTCGTGCTGCCGAGCAGCTGCAGCAGGTAGGGGTAGCCGCGCGACTCGTCGACGATCGCGGTGAGCGCGGCCTCGGTCCACCCCACGCCCTCGGCCTCAGCCGGGGCAACGAGGGCGGCCCGGGCGTCGTCCTTCGACAGGACGTCGAGCGAGACGAAGGTGCTGCGCTCTCCGAACGTGGCGGCCCGCGTCAACGCTTCGGGGGTGACGGGGAGGCCGGCGGCAACCGCAGCCAACGGGTTCTCCGCGCGTTCGCCGTCGAGATTCTGCAGGGTGTTCAGGAGCACGGACATCTCGTCGGCAGACGCGGTGTGCAGCTCGTCGAGGAGCAGCAACAGGCCCGCACCTCCCCGGCTCCGCACCGAGGATGCAGCGCCGTGCAGCAGCGACTCCAGCATGCCGACGGCCGCCATCGGCGGCGGCGCCGTCTCCTTGCGCGCCACCTCGGCCTGCACCTTCGCCCCGGGAAGTCCGACCTCCACGGTCAGCCGCTCGAGCTGCCCGCGCCACCGGTTGCCGGCTGCACCGCCGGGTACGGCGTCGGCGCGCTCGAGTGCGCGGCCGATGCTGTGCGCGATCTCCGGCAGGACCGGCTGCTGGCGCGAGCACGCGACCCAGGCGGTCACGAAGCCGGACTCCTCGGCCCGGCGCTGGCCGGCCCGCAGGAGCGATGTCTTGCCGATGCCGCGGGGTGCGTGGAACAGGAGAAGGGGACCGCCCAGTTCCCCGAACGTCGCGACACGGCCGAGCAGTCCCTCGATCCGCCGCATCTCCGCGGTGCGGCCGGCGAGGATCCGTGGCACCTGGCCGGGGGTGTAGGGATTGTTCGGCATGGCGTTCTCCCGAGCGTGATACGTCTTTATACTTCGCCCAAGCATAAAGCGGTATCTCCTCTCGGGGAAGGTGCTCAGAGGTACGGGTCGGTGATCTCCCGGAGGGCGGCGAGGCCGTCGCGGACCGCCTTCAGGCGGCGTGGCCCGAGGTGGGCCTCCCATTCGGCCTCGAGTTGGTGGAGTGCGTCCATTGCGGCCGCGCGGGCCTGCTCGCCCCGGGTGGCCAGCCTGACGAGGCGAGCCCGACCGTCGCTCGGATCGGCCGCGCGCTCGACGTACCCGCCCGCCTCGAGCTGGTCGACGAGGTAGCCGGCTGTCTGCTTGGTGACCTGTGCCGACTCGGCCAGTTCGGTCAGGCGTGAACCCTCGTCCGCAATCCGTGCGAAGACCCGCGCCTGCGCCAGCGTCAGGTCGTCGAAGCCGCGCGCCGCAAGGTGCTGCAGTGATGAGTTCTCGGCGTAGCGGTAGGGAATGAAGAGCAGGAGTGGCGTGGGCAGCGAGGCCTCGGGGACCGGCACGGTTTCTCCTTGACAAGATGGTCAGAAGTTCTGACTATTTGAAGACAAGGCCGACCCTACTCCCGGGAGGTGCCCATGGATGCCGACACGGCCTGGCGCCACACTCACGAGCAACGCAGGGTGCTGCGCGACCTGCTGGCCCGACTCGATCGCGCTGACTGGGCGGCGCCCTCGGTCTGCCCGGGGTGGACCGTCCGTGACGTCGCGGCCCACGTGATCTCGGTGCCCCAGATGACCTGGGGGCCGTTCCTGGGTGCCTGCGTGCGCGGCGGCTTCTGGGTTCCGCGCGTGGGGTTGCTCGAGGGCCGGCGCCGTGGGCGGGCGGACATCGCCGACATCCTCGACCAGTACGAGCGGTACGACGGGTCGCGCGTCTCGACGCCCTTCACGGGCGCGGTGGAGCCGCTGATCGACGTGCTCGTGCACGCCCAGGACATCGCCCGTCCGCTCGGGCTGGCCGTCGACGCCCCGCCCGAGGCGGCAGCCGCGGCTGCCACCCGGGCGCTCCAGATCGGCGTCTTCTTCGGCCGGCCCCGGCTCAGGGGCGTGCGACTGGTGGCGACCGACGTCGACTGGGGGCACGGCGCCGGCCGGGAGGTGCGGGCACCCGTGCTCGAGCTGCTGCTCCTTGCCACGGGCCGAGCGGCCGACGGCGCCATGGTCGACGGCGACGGGCGGGCGTTGGTGCGCCTGGCCTGACCACGCCCCGGTTCAGGCAAGCGTCGGTACCAGTGCGGTGCCCTCGCCCTCGACCGACGCAGGGTCGGGTCGTCGGCCCGACGCGATCATCAGCAGCTCCTGCATCGGCCCGCTGACGACCGGCCCCTTGCCCCGGTCCCAGGCGATGTCCGTGGCGACCATCCGGACACTCCGGACGAGCTTTCCCGTACCCATCAGCGGCGCGAGGCGTCGTACCCGGTCGGCGGCGACAGCGGCCGCTGCCGGTGGCATCTCACGGGTCCGGCCGAGCGGGCGCACGATGTCCTGGTGGTGCAGGAGGGCGTCGATCAGCGGCTCGACCGACGTCGTCGTCGGGACGTGGTGGGTGCTGGTGGCGTAGCGCTCGAAGTCGGACAGGATGCTGTCGCGCGTCTCCCGGGCGCCGAGCCGCTTCACCTCGCGGAAGATCATCGAGTTGTAGCCACGGCCGAGGTTGCGGGCCAGGAGACCGCCCATGTCGCGCCAGCCGATCTGAGGCGTCGAGATGACGTGGGCGGCGACGTCGTGGACGGTCCACCCGGGGCAGAGCGTGTCGTGGGACCAGTCCTCGTCGGGGAGCTCGGCGAGCAGGCTGGCGAGGGCCGCGCGCTCTGCGTGGATGTGGTGCCAGAGCTCGCTCTTGTCCATGGGACCTCCCTCGTGTTCGCCGAGATGGTCAGGCTTCCTGACTGCTATCGTCAGGTGAACTGACTTGTTCGTCAAGCCCCCAGGAGCAGTGGTGACCGATCCCCATCCGGCGTTGCTGATGTTCATCAGCGCGCGGTACGCCGAACAGCGGATCCACGAAGCGATCGTGGCTGCCGGGTTCGACGATCTCACGCCGGCGATGGCGAGGGTCGCCGCTCGCGTTGCGGAGCAGGGGAGCAGGGTCACCGACCTCGCCGAGCAGGCGCGGATCACCAAGCAGAGCGCGAGCGTCCTGGTGGACCAGCTCCTCCGGGCCGGGTACGTCGACCGGGTGCCCGATCCGTCCGATGCCCGCGCCCGGCTCGTGGTCGGCGCGCCGCGGGGGGACCGGGTGCGGGAGGTGGCCCGGCGCGAGGAGCGCGCGATCGAGCGGGAGTGGACCCGCCGGCTCGGCCCGGAGGCGATGGCGGCGCTCCGTGAAGCCCTCGAGTCGCTGCGCGAGATCACCGACCCCTACCGCTGACCGGAATTTCGCCGTACCCCCGAATCGTGGGTAATCTTCTCCGGTTGCCTCGGCGAGGGAGCTCCCGCTTCTATGACTCCGTGATCGACTGGGCCGGCTCGTAGTACGTCACGACGCCGCGCGCCCTGCCGGTCACCGGGTGAGGGAAGCGCGGCGCTCCTGTTTCCGGGGCTCCCACCGAGACCCAGACGATCCAGGAGATTCCCCATGAGCACCGAGAAGATCAAGGCCGAGATCCGCGCCGAGTTCGGCAAGGGCGCCGCCCGCCGCATCCGTCGCGAGAACAAGATCCCCGCGGTCGTCTACGGACACGGCAACGAGCCGATCCACGTCACCCTCCCGGGCCACGAGACCATGATGGCGATCCGCCACGGTGGCGCCAACGCGCTCCTCGAGCTCGACATCGACGGCACCGTCCAGCTCGCCCTGACCAAGCAGGTCCAGGTCGACCCGGTCCGCCGCATCCTCGAGCACGTCGACTTCGTTGCCGTCGTTCGCGGCGACAAGGCCACCGTCGACGTCCAGATCCACGTCGTCGGCGAGGCCGAGCGGGACACGCTGGTCGTCACCGAGAACAACACCATCCAGGTCGAGGCCGACGCCACGAGCATCCCCGAGTCCATCGAGGTCAACATCGAGGGCGCCGCCGCCGGCACCCAGTTCCTCGCGGGCCAGATCGAGCTGCCGAAGGGCACCACCCTGGTGACCGACCCGGAGACCCTGATCGTCAACGTCACCGGCGCGCAGGACAGCGACACCGGCGAGGAAGAGGCCGCCCCGGCCGAGGGCGAGTCCGCTGAGGGCGAGACCGCCGAGGCTGGCGACAGCGAGTGACCTTCGGCCGGCTCAGGTGGTTTCTGGGCCGCCTGATCTCCCCGGCACGTTCCATCGTGCCGGGGAGTTCTGCCGTTCCTGACGAGACCGACGAGACCGACGAGACTGGGGAGGCTCCCGTGGCAGACGACAACAGCGCCGGTGTGTGGCTCGTCGTCGGGCTCGGCAACCCCGGGCCGTCGTACTCGGGGCATCGGCACAACGTCGGCTACCTCGTGGTCGACGAGCTCGCCCGCCGGATGGGCAGCGGCTTCCGCGCCCACAAGACCGGCCGGGCCGACGTCGTCGAGGGCCGCTTCGGTGCGCCCGGGGCGACCGCGCCGCGCGTGGTCCTCGCCAAGGCGCGCACCTACATGAACGAGTCGGGCGGTGCCGTCAAGGCGCTGGCCACC
>JAKFEI010000160.1:0-4596 GCA_036675765.1 Nocardioides sp.
TTCACGGTGTCGGTGGTCGGCACCGACTGGCACCCGAGACGGATCCCGTCCTCGAGGTCCTCCTTGTCGAGCACGTCGTTGTGGAGCATCCGGACATCGCCCGCCAGCAACCGGATGGCACAGGCCGAGCACTCGCCCTCACGGCAGGAGTACGGCGCCTTGACGCCCTTGCTCTCCAGGAAGTCGAGCAGCGTGGTGCGGGGGTTCCAGTCGTCGAAGGTGAACTCCTCGCCGTCCAGCTCCACCTCGACCTTGACCGGGCCGGCCGGAGCGTCCGCGAAGTCGTCGGCGCCGTCGTCGTTCCCGTCGGCGAGGGCGATCTCTGCGGCGGCCTGCTGCCGCATCTCCTCGATGTCGCCGAAGGGGTTGCCGCCGAGGGAGACGAACTTCTCCTGGTGGCGCTGCGACCGCGGGACCTCGAGGTCCTTGAGGACGGTGGTGACCATCTTCATGAAGGGGGCCGGACCGCAGACGAACGACTCGCGGTCGAGGTAGTCGGAGCAGAAGGCCTTCATCTGCTCGGGCGACGGCAGTCCCTGCACGGTCTCGAGCCAGTGGATGACCTGGAGACGATCAGGATGCAGCGCCGACAGCGCCGAGAACTCCTCGGCGAAGATGACCGACTTCTCGTCGCGGTTGGCGTAGAAGACGACGATCTTGCCGGTGCCGTGCGCGAGCGCCGTACGCGTGATCGACATGATCGGGGTGACCCCGGAGCCGCCGGCAAAGAGCAGCAGGTCGTTGTCCAGCGAGGACGGGGTGAAGATGCCCGACGGCGGCAGCACGCGCAGCGTGTCGCCGACGGACAGGTTGTCGCAGATCCAGTTGGACGCGAAACCCTCGGCCGTGCGCTTGACGGTGACGGTCAGCGGACCGCCGTCGTGTGGGCTGCTGGAGAGCGAGTAGCAGCGCGCGGCAATGCCGGTCTGGTCACTCGGCACGGCCACGGTGAGGAACTGGCCCGGCTTGTAGACGAACTTCTCCTCCGCACCGGCCGGCACGGCAAAGCTGATCGACTTGGCGTCGGCGGTCTCCTCGACCACACCGACGACATCCAGCACAAAGGACTCGATGTCCACGAAACTCCCCACACCTGACTCTGTTGAAGCGACTTGACGCGACTTGAAGCGACCCGGATCGATCCGGCTCAGTAGCCGTCGGGCGCACCGATCGGGACATCTCCGGCCCGAACTGCGTCATCGATGCTAGTCATCATCCGGGAGCAGGGCTTGTGCACGTCCCGCCTGCCGGTCCCCTGATCCTGTCGCGCAAACTCTTGACAATTCGCCCGGGCCTCGCTGCTCCATTGCAGCGACGTCTGGTGGTCGCTGTTCTTCTTGACCTTGACGGTGGCCAGGCAGTCCAGGCAGGCGACGTCGACGAGCCGGGCCTCGGTGTAGAGCTTCTGCTCCTCGAGGGTGTCCGGGCTCGCTGGCACGAAGGAGGACATGGCAGGGCTACGCGTCCGCCGGGGTCTCGGCCGACTCGGCCGCCACCTTCGCCAGGTTCTCGGCGACCTCGGCGTGCCAGTACTCGTTGGCCTTGGTCGTGTCGACCTCGAACTCGAACCGGTCGACCATCTCGGGCTTGATGTCCGCGACGTCGACGTAGTACTGCTCGTACCAGCGGCGCAACTGGTAGACCGGGCCGTCCTCCTCGCACAGGAGCGGGTTCTGGACGGCGACCTTGTTCTCCCAGATGGCGACGTCCTGCAGGAAGCCGTCGCCGAAGGACTCGGTGTAGCGCTCGGCGATGTACGCGCAGGTCTTCTCGTCGAGGCCCTCAGGCTTCCGCACGCTGATGCCGTACTGCAGCGTGAAGGATTCCGGCCCCGTCGGGATGTGGCAGTTGATGAGGATGACCTCGGTGACGAAGCCCTTGTAGTCGACCTCGAGCCAGTTGATCATGTACGACGGCCCGTAGTAGGTCGCCTCCGACTTGAGCGTCGAGTTCTCGTCGCCGTACCCGCCCCCCATCGTGTCGGGGCGGCCCTTCGACTCCATGAACTGCGTGGCGGTCGTGCCGTCGAACACGTTGCGGAAGCTCGTCGGGAACGCGAAGTGCACGTAGTAGAAGTGCGCCATGTCGGCGACGTTGTCGATCAGCTCGCGGCAGTGCGAGCCGTTGATCTCGCGGGTGTGCCACGACCACGGCGTGTACTTGTCCGTCATCACGTCGGGCAGTTCGGGCGGCAGGATCTCGTGGTCCGCAGCCGACCCCTCGGGGTCGTTCCAGATCAGCAGCTGGCCGTTGCGCTCGACAGTTTCGTAGCGCTGGGTGCGTGCCCGGAGGGGCACACGGCGGGCGTAGGGGATCTGCTTGCACTTGCCGTCGCCACCCCAGCGCCAGTCGTGGAACGGGCAGGCGATCTCGTCGCCCTTGACCTCACCCTGGGTGAGGTCTCCCCCCATGTGACGGCAGTAGCCGTCGAGGACGTTGAGCTCGCCCTGGCTGTCCTGCCAGACGACGAGCTTGGTGCCGAAGCCGTTGATGGCGTGCGGCTTGCCGTCACGGAAGTCGGACGCGAGGCCCAGGCAGTGCCATCCGCGCGCGAAGCGCAGCGGTGCGGTTCCCTGATCCAGGAGGCGAGTGTCGGTCATACTAGAACACGTTACAGTTTTGTGGTTACCCTAGCAACATGCACATCGATCTGGAGCCGCAGCAGATTGCCCTGCGCGAGGAGCTCCGCGAGTACTTCGCACAACTGGTCACCCCCGAGATCCGCGCTGGCCTGGCGTCCGCAACCGGCGAGTTCGGCGAGGCGGGCGTCTATCGCGACGTCATCCGCCAGATCGGGTCCGACGGCTGGCTGGGCATCGGTTGGCCCAAGGAGTACGGCGGCCAGGCCCGCTCGATGGTCGAACAACTCATCTTCACGGACGTGGCGGCCATCGCCGGCGTACCGATTCCCTACCTGACGCTCAACACCGTCGGGCCCACGATCATGCGGTTCGGCAGCGACGAGCAGAAGGAGTACTTCCTCCCGAAGATCCTCGCCGGGGAGCTGCACTTCTCCATCGGCTACTCCGAGCCCGGCTCGGGCACCGACCTCGCGTCGCTGCAGACGAAGGCCACGCTCGAGGGCGACGAGTGGGTGATCAACGGCCAGAAGATGTGGACCTCGCTGATCCAGTACGCCGACTGGCTCTGGCTGGCCTGCCGGACCGAGCCGGACGCGTCGCGCCACAAGGGCCTGTCGATGATCCTGGTGCCGGCCCAGGCCGAGGGCGTCTCCTACACCCCGGTCCACACCGTGGCCGGCGTCGGAACCTCCGCGACCTACTACTCCGATGTCCGCGTCCCCGCCGAGAACGTCGTCGGCGAACGCGGTGGCGGCTGGGCGCTGATGACCAACCAGCTCAACCACGAGCGGGTGGCCCTCACCTCGGCCGCGCCGCTCCAGCACTCGTTGCAACTGGTCAAGGACTGGGCGCGCGAGACACGCAACCCCGATGGCTCCCGCGTCATCGACACCGAGTGGGTGCAGATCGCGCTCGGCCGGGCCCACGCCCGGATCGAGGCGCTGACGCTGATCAACTGGAAGCTCGCTGCCGACGCCGACCACGGCGTTGCCCTGTCTCCGGCCGAAGCGTCGGCGACCAAGATCTACGGATCCGAGCTCGCCACCGAGGTCTATCGCGCCCTGATGGAGGTCGTCGGACCGCACGCCGGCATCACGGGCGACTCCCCCGGTGCCGCCCTGGCCGGGCGCCTCGAGCGGTTCCACCGCTCCTCGCTGGTGATGACGTTCGGTGGCGGCACCAACGAGATCCAGCGCGACATCATCGGCTACATCGGACTGGGCCTGCCGGCCGCAAAGCGCTAAGGGACTGACATGGACTTCCTCTTCACCCCCGAACAGGACGAGGCCGCCGAGCTCGCGGCGCAGATCCTCGCCGACAAGACCACGAACGACCGCCTCAAGCAGGTCGAGGCCGGCGGCGACCGGTTCGACCGCGACCTCTGGGCCGACCTCGTCACGGCCGGCCTGACGACCCTGCACCTGCCCGAAGCAGAGGGCGGTGCAGGTCTTGGCCTCATCGAGCTGGCCCGGGTGCTGGTCGAGGTCGGTCGCCGGGTCGCCCCGGTGCCGCTGGCGGTTCACGGCGCGTGCACCGCGCTGCTCGCCGGAGCGAATGTCGCCGTCGCCGACCGCCTCTACGCCGCCGCGGTGGCCGAGGAACGGGCACACCTGCCTGCTCACCCGGTCGTCACCGCCGATGGCGCCGGCGCGCTGACGGGCACCAAGACCCTCGTCCGTGCCGGCATGGCGGCCGACGCGTTCCTCGTCACCGCCACCGGCCCTGACGGTCCGGGCGTGTACGTCGTCGACGCGACTGCTCCCGGCATCGACCGGGTCGCCCAGAAGACGAGCGACGGCGACGTCGCTGCGCAGGTGACCTTCACCGGCGCGTCCGCCACCCGGGTCGGAGACGGGTCGACCGCGACACGTCTCGGCGAGCTGCTCATCACCCTGGCGGCTGCCGAACAGCTCGGAGTCACCGAGGGCGCGTTGAAGCTCACGGCGTCGTACGCGAAGACACGGGAGCAGTTCGGCCGTCCCATCGGCACCTTCCAGGCTGTCTCGCAGCGCCT
>JAKFEI010000507.1:0-4576 GCA_036675765.1 Nocardioides sp.
TGAACCTGCCGCCGTCGTACGTCCTGATCCACCGCACCTGGCTCGGCGGCGTCGGCGTCCTCAGCCAACTCGAGGCCGAGGCGTCGTTCCGGTCGCTGATGGAGGAGTTCCTGCCGGGCTTCGTGGCCACGGCGCCCGACGCGGAGTAGTCACCAGATCCCGATGACGCCTCCGCCGATCCGGACGATGAACGCGCTGACGACCACGATGAAGAAGACCCGCACGAACTTCGCTCCGCGCGACACGGCCGTGCGCGCCCCGAGGTAGCCGCCGACCAGGTTGCAGGCGCCCATCATCAGGCCGACGTCCCACATCACCGCGCCGGTCGGGATGAACAGCAACAGCGCACCGATGTTCGTGGCGAGGTTGGCCAGCTTGGCCTTGGCCGAGGCCTGCAGGAAGTCGTAGCCCATCAGGCCGACGAGGGCGAACACGAAGAAGCTGCCGGTGCCGGGCCCGAGGATGCCGTCGTACAGGCCGATCACGAAGCCGACGCCCATCGCGGCGGCCAGGTGGCGGTGGCCGTCGAAGCGGAGCTCGGTCTCCTCTCCCAGCTTCGGTCGCAGCAGCACGTAGGCACCGACGGCGACGAGGGCCGCCAGCACGATCGGCTCGAACGCCTCCCGTGGGATCCTCGAGGCCGCGAGCGCACCGGCGAAGGCGCCCGCCAGCGCGAGCAGCATGAGTGGCCCGAACGTCTTCGGGTCCGGCCGGATCCGGCGGTAGTACGTCGCCGAGCTCGCCGCCGTCCCGCACACCGAGGCGATCTTGTTCGTGGCCAGGATCTGCACCGGGCTCGCGCCCGGCAACCCGAGCAGCAACGCCGGCAGCTGCACGAGGCCGCCACCACCGACCACCGCATCCACGAAGCCGGCCGTCAGCGCGGCCAGCGCAAGGAGCGCCAGGACGGTCAGGCTCAGGTCGCTCATCGCGACCGACCCTACGACCTCATCGTGCTACTTCCACGTGAGGTCGGTGTACCCCTTGTCCTGGTAGTCGTTGGCCACGTCGTTCGAGGTGTCGACACAGGACGAGCCGATGCTCACCTGGGTGCCGGCGGGCCCGAACTGGAACCTGAGGTCGTCCCCGTCCTTGGCACCTTCGACGATGGCGGGATTCTCCACGCGCTTCACCGTCCAGCCGTCGGCCTCCATGGCGCTCGCGGCGGCATCAACCATGTCCTCCACCGGCTCGTCCGACGGACCGAAGTTCAGTGACACCCGATGGATGACACCACCGGCTGCCAGGCCGTCCCCACAGGTCACGAACCGGTGCCGCCCACTCACGAACTCCAGACCCGTGCCGTCCATGGCGTCGTGGACGACACCATCCACCGCGGCCAGTGCCCGCGCTTCCACGGCGTCCACGTCCTTCTGGTCGGTGGCGGGATCGTCGCTGCACCCGGACAGGCTTGCCGCCAGGGCCATGCCCGCAGCGACTGCCCAGCCCCTCATCAGAGGAACCTTCCCGGACCGAAGCCTCGCGACAACGAATCGATGAAGTCCCTGCCCCATTCCTCGACTCCGTCCACGATCGGCCCTCCCGCGCCCTTGATCGTCGACTCCACCAGGTACTCCGGCAGCGTCTGATAGTGCCCCTCGTCGGTCCATCGTTCGCGCTCCTCGTCGTGGGTGACGTTGTCGTCCTGGTTGACCACGATGGCTCCCAGGTTGTGCAGTGAATCGCCCGTGAAGTACGACGTGTGATTGCCGAGCGCGTCCTGGATCCGTGAGGACCCGTCCCCGGTCTCGAACCTCGTGGCGCCGAAGGACTCCTGAGCAGGGTCGCCTCCCAGCGTTCCGGGACCGTCGTCGGCACCCAGGAGCGACACCGGGTCATTGTCCTTGGCACCCACCCACACGTCCGCGTCCGTCAACGCCGCTGCCGTGTGTTCGGGTACGCCCGGACTGCCGATCAGGATGGCGTCATCGACGGGCAGGCCGTCCTGGAGGGCGTGGCCCACGGTCGTGGACCCGTAGCTGTGACCGATCGCCGTCAGATGGGCGCGCTCGCCCTCATCCGACGCACGGAGCCCGTCAATGAAGTCGGAGAACCGCTCGCCGCCGCGATCAGCTGCACCCGGTCCGACGACGGAACCGAAGTCGAGCAGGTCATCGACGCTGCCCACCGGATTGCCACTGGGGGCGTCGTAGTCGAGCCAGAAGACGCTGGCCACGGTCCCGTCCGTCTGCCCACTGGCCGATCCGTGGAGGTCCTCCGTTCGGGCGAGATTGCCGGGCAGGCTCGACGTCTCGCTGGTCAGGCCGGGCACATTGACCGACACGTGGTCGGCCCGGTCAGGATCACCGAAGCTGATCGCGACACCACCGTCGCCCCCGTGCTCGCCGGGCTTGTAGACGATGACGTGCACCAGGTGTTCGCCGCTGAGCGGATCGACATCGTCCATCCGGCCGTTGAGCTCCTCGCGGATCACCTTGGCGTTGTCCAGGATCGCGCGCTCGTCGTCGGTCAGCTCCCCGTCCGCCTCCTGGCGGGTGAGTCGATCGATGTCGCTGTAGACCGCGGCCCGGTTGGCCTCGTCACGATCACGGACGGGGATGCCGTCGGCGTTGCCGATCTCGTGCGGTCGCTCGGTGAGCAAGGCCTGCTTCTGCGCCCGGGACAGGGTCCGCCACCAGGCGGCCAGGGCCACCGGATCGCCGACACGGCGGTCGAAGGCGCGGCCGAGCGCGTCAGGATCGGGACGATCGGGATCCTGCCCTGCCCGCTGTCCCTCCGCGATCTCGTCGACGCCCTGGAGCGAGCGGATGAACTCGTCCTCGGCATCGTCAGCGTCGCCGTTCCACGCGGTGATGTCGTCCACCAGGTCGGTTGCTCCGGCGCGGAGGGCGGATGCGCGACGTTCCCATGCGGTGACATTGGCCTCGACCGCCTCGTTGCCCTCGATCTCGGCCCGGAGCGTCTCGACGTCGTCGTTCAGCGTCGTCCGACGGTTCGCGAGCGCGATCCGTCGGGCACCGAGCCGCACGAGCCGGTCCTCGAACCTGTCGGTCGCGGTGATGGCCTGCTCCAGCGCAGCCTCCGACACGTCGACCCGCCGCGCGAAGCGGGTCGTGCCGTGGTCGGCCGCATCCCGCGCATCCCCCTGCCATCCTTCGGGGACCCCTTGGGACTCGGCCCACGCCTGGACGTCCTTGACCTGCACCTCCACCGCGCGGAGGTTGGTGGCGAACGTGGCCGCCCGGACCGCCGTGGAGTCCAGGGTCGGGACCGGGTCGATCGTGCGGGGAAGCTCGATGGTGGCCATCAGCGTTCCCCGATCGGTGCCGCGCGGTGAGCCCACCCGAGGAGCGCACGTGCCTGCTCGGCCGCAGCGGCGTCAGTGAACTCGAAGTCGCCACTGACTTCGACGAAGGCGTCGCTGTTGGCCTGGGCCGCCTCCGCGCGCCGCTTGAGCTCGTCGGTCCAGGTCGTCTGGAACGCTTCGACAGCGGTGACCACCGCGGGCGCGAACCCAGCCGTCGACGCCTTGCCCAGCCGGCGCCACGCGCCGTCCAGTCCATCGGCGGCGTCGTCCCAGGCAGCCTTGGCCGCTGCCAGGACGCCCGGAGGGACGTCGATCGTCACTCCCATGACGCCACCTCCGCCCGGAGGTCATCCGCGGCGGCCTTCGCGGCATCGGGGGCGACCGCCAGGGGAACGCCGCCGAGGGTCACGACCGTGGCCCCCGGCCCGGCAACTGCTTCGAGCGCCACCTGTCCGTCGGTCGCCCGCAGCACCGGGAGGCCGTCCCTGCCGCCGGGGTGGAGCATCCAGCCCCGTTCGCCCAGGTGGACGAAGAACCGCTGCAGGAGTTCGGTGCCCGCCTCCTGCCCGATCCCGGGGACGGCCTTCCTCAGGATCAGGGACCGTTGTCCCTCCGCTTCCTGCCAACGAATGCTCGGCGGCGCAGGGTCAGCGTGCTCGGCGAGCAGCGGACGGATCCCGCGCCAGGCCTCCTGGAGGGCAACAACCGCCCGATGCACCTCCTCGATCGAAGCAGGAGGGTCGACCGCGCCCGGCTCCCCCAGGGGTTCCTCCGGGAGCAGGACGACCTCGAGGTCGGGGTGGCGGCGGCGTACGACCGACCAGAAGGGGTCGTCGTCGACAACGGTGGGATCGACGCGATGAAAGCGCCCGGGATTCGCTTCACTCATGCACTGATGGCTGCCCGTGGGTCAGGTCACACAAACCAATGGTCAGCGTTGTCCACAGGCAGTCCGCCGATCAGACCCAGAAACCCCGGGATCCGAACATGTCGCCATAGCTCCCGGGACCCGTACCGGAGCGTCCACCCCGGCGTGACCCGAGGTAGGAGCCGACCACTGCCGCACCGAGGTCGCCCTCCTCCGGCGCGATGACCGAACCGTCCACGCGCCGGGCCATCGAGTCGATGAACCGGGCCAGGCCGGGGTCCTCGCCGAGCCGGAAGAAGGTGGTCTGTGCGCCGAGGCGCTGCGCGTTGTCGAGCTCGCGGACAGCGAGCGCAATCGTCATCGGGTGCGGCGGGTAGGAGAAGAAGATGTCGCCGCTCGACTCCAGGTGCGAGGTCGGCTCGCCGTCGGTCACGATGAGC
>JAKFEI010000318.1:0-4542 GCA_036675765.1 Nocardioides sp.
GTCGGCAAGGCGAAGAACCTGCGGGCCCGCCTGTCGTCGTACTTCCAGGACATCGGGAACCTCCACCAGCGCACGGCGTCGATGGTCACGACCGCCACGTCGGTCGAGTGGACCGTGGTGAAGACCGAGGTCGAGGCGCTCCAGCTGGAGTACTCCTGGATCAAGGAGTTCGACCCGCGGTTCAACGTGAAGTACCGCGACGACAAGTCCTATCCGTGGCTGGCCGTGACGGTGTCCGACGAGTTCCCGCGGGTGATGGTGGGGCGCGGCGCCAAGCGCAAGGGAACCCGCTACTACGGGCCCTACGGCCACGCGTGGGCAATCCGCGAGACCGTCGACATCCTGCTCCGGGTGTTTCCGATGCGTTCGTGCAGCAACGGTGTCTTCAAGCGTTCTGGCCAGATCGGGCGACCGTGCCTGCTCGGCTACATCGACAAGTGCGCCGCGCCCTGCGTCGGCAACGTGTCGGCCGACGAGCACCGCGCGATCGTCGAGGACTTCTGCGACTTCATGGCGGGTCGGACCAAACAGTTCACCAAGCGCATCGAGAACGAGATGTACGCCGCCTCCGAGGCGCTCGACTTCGAGAAGGCCGCGCGCCTGCGCGACGACCTCGGCGCCATGCAGAAGGCGCTGGAGAAGCAGTCCGTGGTCTTCGGAGACGGCTCCGACGCCGACGTGATCGCGCTTGCCGAGGACCCACTCGAGGTGGCGGTCCAGGTGTTCTACGTCCGCGGCGGCCGGATCCGCGGCCAGCGCGGCTGGGTGGCCGACCGCACCGATGACGGAGACACGTCCGCCCTGGTCGAGGACTTCCTGTTGCAGTTGTACGCCGGTGTGGCTCCCGAGGACGCCCGGGACGCCGTGCCGCGGGAGATCCTCGTGCCCGAGTTGCCGCCGGAGAGCGCGACGTTCGAGCAGCTGCTGACCGACCTGCGCGGATCGCGCGTGGAGATCCGGGTGCCGCAGCGGGGCGACAAGAAGACCCTCCAGGAGACGGTGGAGCGCAACGCCAAGGAGTCGCTGGTCCTCCACAAGACGAAGCGGGCGAGCGACCTCACGACCCGCAACCGCGCGCTGGCCGAGATCGCCGAGGCGCTCGAACTCGACGAGGCGCCGCTCCGGATCGAGTGCTATGACGTCTCGCACATCCAGGGCACCGAGATCGTTGCCTCCATGGTCGTGTTCGAGGACGGCCTGGCCCGCAAGGGCGAGTACCGCCGCTTCGTGATCCGTGACCAGGAGGGTTCGGACGACGTCGCCGCGATGCACGAGGTGATCACCCGCCGGTTCCGGCGCCTGCTCGACGAACAGGCGCGTTCCGAACTGCGCCCCGGCGACGAGACCAGCGGGCCGCTGCTGGTCGACCCGGACACGGGGCGGCCCCGGAAGTTCGCGTACGCACCAGGACTCGTGGTCGTCGACGGCGGCGCACCCCAGGTCGCGGCGGCCCAGCGCGCGCTCGACGAACTCGGTATCGACGACATCCCCGTGTGCGGCCTCGCCAAGCGGCTCGAGGAGGTGTGGTTGCCCGGGCAGGAGGACCCGGTGATCCTCGCGCGGTCCTCGGAGAGCCTCTACCTCCTGCAGCGGGTGCGTGACGAGGCCCACCGGTTCGCGATCACCCATCACCGCAACCGCCGGTCGAAGTCGATGGTGGAGAGCCTGCTGGACGACGTTCCGGGACTGGGGGAGGTGCGTCGCAAGACCCTCCTGCGTCACTTCGGTTCCCTGCGGAAGCTCCGGGTGGCGACGACCGACGAGATCGCGGCGGTGCCGGGCATCGGGCCGCGCACCGCCGCTGCCATCAAGGAGGCGCTGGACGGCGGGGACGCTGTGCCTCCGACGTCCGCCTCGACCACAATGACTCCATGAGCAAGGCGCACCATGACTGAACACAGCAGCCCCGGGCCCCTGGTCGTCGTCACCGGCATGACGGGGGCCGGTCGCAGCACCGCGGCCAAGGAACTCGAGGACCTCGGCTTCTACGTCGTCGACAACCTGCCCCCGAACCTGCTGTCCGACGTCGTGCGACTCGTGGACGAGAGCCACGGTCCCGCGCAGCCCGTCGCGGTCGTGGTCGACGTCCGGTCCGGCTCGTTCTTCCTCGGCCTGCGCAGCGCCCTGGCCCACGGTGTGGCCGGTCGGGACGCCACGCTGGTGTTCCTCGATGCCTCCGACGAGGTCCTCGTCCGCAGGCAGGAAGCCGCGCGACGCCCGCACCCGTTGCAGCAGGGTGGCCGACTCCTCGACGGGCTCCAGCGCGAGCGGGTGGCCCTGGCCGACCTGCGCTCCGAAGCCGACCTGGTGATCGAGACCAGCAACCTCAACGTGCACCAGCTGACCGACCGGATCGCGGAAGCCTTCGGTACGCCGGACTCCACCCGCCTGCGGGTCACGGTGATCAGCTTCGGCTTCAAGTACGGCAGTCCGGTCGACGCGGACTACCTCGCCGACATGAGGTTCCTGCCCAATCCGCACTGGGTGCCCGAGCTCCGACCACGGACCGGCCAGGACCCCGAGGTCGCCAGCTACGTGCTGGGACGGCCCGGGGCCGAGGAGTTCCTCGACGCCTACGTTCCCCTGCTCAGCGTCGTCGCCGAGGGCTACCTCCGAGAGGGCAAGCGGTTCATGCGGGTCGCCATCGGATGCACCGGCGGCAAGCACCGCAGCGTCGCGATGAGTGAAGAGATCGCCCGCCGCCTCGGCGAGCAGGGCTACCTCGCTCGCGCCATCCATCGCGACCTCGGCCGGGAGTGACCGACCCCATGATCTCGGACTTCGGGGCGGTTCAGCGCGCCCAGTCGGTCGTCGCCCTCGGCGGCGGCCACGGGCTGCACGCCTCGCTCAATGCGCTGCGCCACCTGCTCGACGACCTGACCCTCGACAAGCTCACGGCCGTCGTCACCGTCGCCGACAACGGCGGTTCGTCGGGACGGCTCCGCGGCGAGTTCGGTGTGCTGCCCCCGGGTGACCTGAGGATGGCACTGGCCGCTCTCTGCGGCGACGACGAGTGGGGCGACACCTGGGCCCGGGTGCTCCAGCACCGGTTCGAGGGCGAGGGGGAGATGCGCGGCCACGTCGTCGGCAACCTGCTGATCGTCGGCCTGTGGGAACTCCTCGGCGACCACATCGACGCCCTCGACTGGGTCGGTCGCCTGCTCGGTGCCCGCGGTCGCGTGCTGCCGATGGCCCAGACGCCGATGGACATCACGGCCGAGGTGCGTGGACTCGTCGACGGACATCCCGACGAACTCACCACGGTCCGCGGCCAGGTCGAAGTCGCCACGACCGAGGGCGTCATCAGCTCCATCGCCCTCGAACCGGCCGACCCCGAGGTCAGTCCCGCGGTCATCGCGGCCATCACCGAGGCGGACTGGGCGATCCTCGGGCCCGGGTCGTGGTTCAGCTCCGTGCTGCCGCACCTGCTGGTGCCTGCGGTGCGTGATGCGCTGGTCCGCACCCAGGCCCGTCTTGTCGTCGTACTCAACCTGGCGGAGCAGGCGGGGGAGACCGGTGGCTTCGGCCCTGCCGACCACCTGGCGGTGCTGGCCGAGCACGCGCCCGATCTCGGCATCGACGTCGTCCTGGCGGACCAGACGGTTCTGGAGTCCGGGCTCACTGAGCTCGAGGAGACGGTGGCCGCGCTCGGTGCACGGCTGGTCATCGCCGACGTGGCAGCCGATGACGGCTCTCCGCGGCACGATCCCGTCAAGCTGGCCGCGGCCTACACCCGGATCTTCGCCGCCGGGTGACCCGGGCACCCGCGCAGGGTTGTTGACCACCATGGCAGGATCGGCCCATGGCGATGACGGCACAGGTCAAGGCGGAACTGGCCAGTACTCCGGTCACCAAGGCGTGTTGCCGCAAGGCTGAGGTCGCCTCCACCCTCCGGTTCGCCGGCGGCATCCACATCGTGGCCGGCCGGATCGTCGTCGAAGCCGAGCTCGACACCGGTGCTGCGGCCCGTCGGTTGCGCAAGGACATCTCCGAGATCTACGGCCAGACCTCCGACGTCGTCATGGTGCAGGGCAACGGCCTGCGCAAGGGCAGCCGCTACATCGTGCGGGTGGCCAAGGACGGCGAGGCCCTGGCCCGCCAGACGGGCCTGCTCGACCAGCGGGGCCGCCCGGTGCGGGGCCTTCCGCCGGCCGTCGTCTCCGGCGGTGCCTGCGACGCCGTCGCTGCCTGGCGCGGCGCCTTCCTCGCCCACGGATCGCTGACCGAACCCGGTCGTTCGTCCTCGCTCGAGGTGACGTGCCCGGGCTCGGAGGCCGCGCTGGCCCTCGTCGGCGTCGCCCGGCGCCTCGGCATCCAGGCCAAGGCCCGCGAGGTCCGAGGCGTCGACCGCGTCGTCATCCGTGACGGTGACGCGATCGGCCAGCTGCTCACCCGGCTCGGCGCCCACGAGACGTTGATGGCCTGGGAGGAGCGACGGATGCGCCGCGAGGTGCGCGCCACCGCCAACCGCCTGGCCAATTTCGACGACGCCAACCTTCGTCGTTCGGCCCGCGCGGCCGTGACGGCGGGCGCCCGCGTCGA
>JAKFEI010000164.1:0-4521 GCA_036675765.1 Nocardioides sp.
GGCAACGAGATCTTCGCGCCGTCGTTCTCGATGTGGACCACGATCGAGGAATGCCTCAACCCGCCGGTGATCTGGCAGGACGGCGCCTGGCACACCACCGCGCCGTTCAGCGAACCGGAGGTCTTCGACTTCCCCGAGGGCATCGGGCCCGTCGAATGCGTCAACGTGGAACACGAGGAAGTGCTCCTCATGCCGCGCTGGATCGACTGCAAGCGGGCGACGTTCAAGTACGGACTCGGCGAGGAGTTCATCACCATCCTCAAGGTGCTGCACACGCTCGGCCTCGACCGCACCGAGAAGGTGCGGGTGAAAGCCAGCGGTGGGTTCTGTGAGGTCTCACCGCGCGACGTCGTGGCCGCTGTGCTGCCCGACCCGGCGACGGTCGGGCCGCGGATGGCGGGCAAGACCTGCGCCGGGCTGTGGGTGACCGGTACGGGCAAGGACGGCACCCCGCGGTCGACGTACCTCTTCCACGTGGTCGACAACGAGCAGACGATGGCGGAGTACGGCCACCAGTGCGTGGTCTGGCAGACGGCGATCAACCCGGTCATCGCGCTCGAGCTGCTGGCCACCGGGGTGTGGCAGGGCACCGGCGTGCTGGGGCCGGAGGCGTTCGACGCGGTGCCCTTCCTCGACCTGCTCACCGCCTACGGTTCGCCGTGGGGCCAGCGGGAGCAATGACGACGCATCCCGCCCACGCACGGGCCGACGCGGCGGCCCCACGACCACTGTGGCTCGACACTCCCCTGCGCCCGGCCGCCCGGCCGTCCGTTGGCGACGAGGTCGTCGACCTCCTGGTCATCGGCGGCGGCTTCACCGGTCTCTGGACGGCCTTGCGGGCCAAGGAGCGCGACCCGGATCGCTCCGTGCTCCTGGTCGAACGCGACCGGATCGCCGAGCACGCGACCGGCCGCAATGGCGGGTTCTGCGAGGCAAGCCTCACCCACGGACCCGCCAACGGGAAGGACCGTTGGCCCGACGAGTACGACGACCTGGAACGCCTCGGCCAGGAGAACCTCGACGAGATCGAGGAGACCGTACGGCGTCACGGAATCGACTGTGACTTCCGGCGATCCGGGCAGCTCGAGGTCGCCACCCGACCGCACGAGGTGGACCTGCTCGAGCCCGACGTCGACGGGTTCCTCGACGCGGACGCCGTACGCACGCTGCTCAACTCCCCCACCTACCTCGCCGGGCGACTCGACGCGGACGGCTGCGCGATGGTCGATCCGGCCCGGCTGGCCTGGGGCCTGGCCGATGCGGCCGAGTCCCTGGGCGTCCGGGTCGCCGAGAACACGGCCGTCACCCGGATGCGTCGCCGCGGTGACCTGGTCGAGGTGCGCACCGCCCACGGCACGATCCGGGCCCGGCAGGTTGCGCTGGCGACCAACGTCTTCGCCTCGCTGTTGCGCCGCCTCGGCCACCGGGTCGTCCCGGTCTACGACCACGTGCTCGCCACCGAGCCGTTGTCGCCGGAACAACTGGCGTCCCTCGGCTGGACCGCCCGCTTCGGTGTGGCCGACAGCGGCAACCTCTTCCACTACTACCGGCTCACCGAGGACAACCGAATCCTGTGGGGCGGCTACGACGCCGTCTACCACTTCGGCAAGGGCATCGACGCGAGCCACGAGCAACGCCCCGAGACGCACCGGTTGCTGGCCGAGCACTTCTTCACGACCTTCCCCCAGCTCGAGGGACTGGGCTTCTCCCATCGCTGGGGAGGCGTGATCGACACCTGCTCGCGGTTCTGTGCCTTCTTCGGCCTGGCCCGCAAGGGCCGCGTGGCCTACGCGACCGGGTTCACCGGCCTGGGAGTGGGCGCCTCCCGGTTCGCCGCCGACGTGATGCTCGACCTCCTCGAGGGTCGCCCCACCGAGCGCACCCGGCTGGCCATGGTGCGCGAGAAGCCGATGCCCTTCCCGCCGGAACCCTTCGCGTGGGTGGGGATCCAGCTCACCCGTTGGTCGTCGGCCCGCGCCGACGTGACGGGACGACGCAACCTGTGGCTGCGCACCCTGGACCGCTGGGGACTGGGCTTCGACTCCTGACGCGACGCCCCGGAGGAACTTCCTCCGTTCCGCCTCCGCAGACCCCCGCCCGGGACTAACGTCCCGTCCAGAAGGGGGCCTCGTGATGATGCGATTCCTAGCGCGCCTGTTGGCCGCAATCCTGTTCCTCACCCTGGCGGTCGATGCCAGCGCAGCGGAGGCGGCCACCCGACCTTCCGCACCGCGAGCGGTGAAGGCAACACCCGGCAATCAGGCGGTCAAGGTCAGTTGGGTGGTGCCTGCGTCGAACGGTGGCGCCCGCATCGACCGGTACGCCGTCCAGCGACGTACCAGTACGACGTCCTGGCGGACGGTGAAGCTGACGACCGCCTCGGCGCGGTCGTGGACCAACACCGGACTGACCAACGGCAAGCAGTACTTCTTCCGGGTGCTCGCGCACAACCGGCGTGGGTACGGCACGGCGAGCACCACGGTCGCCGCGACGCCGCGGACCGTCCCGTCATCGCCACGCAAGCCCGCCGCGGACACCCGCCTGCTCAGCTTCAGCATGGGCTGGGAAGCGTCGGCATCCAACGGGGGCGCGCGCATCGACTTCTACCTCATCGAGATCTCCACCGATGGCGCCACCTGGACCACTCCGAAGGTCTGGCGTACCGACGGAACCTCACCGGTGCCCCTCTTCGTGGGCCTCACCGCAGCCACCCAGTACTGGTTCCGGATCCGCGCGCACAACGCCGCGGGCTACAGCGTCGGCACGGGGGCTGGTCCCTATCGGGCCCACACCACGCCCAATCCCGTGACCAACCTCAACGCGGTTCCCGGCAACGGCCAGGTTGCGCTGACCTGGACTGCACCCACGTCCGCGCTCCTGACGCACGGCATCCCAGCCGCGTCGACCTACAAGGTGGAGAAGAGCACGGACGACGGCGCAACCTGGACCTCGGCTGGGGCGAACACCAGCAGCACGTCGTACACCGCAACCGGCCTGACCAACGGGACGGCCTACAAGTTCCGGGTCAGTGCCGGCACGAACATCACGAACCTGCCGTTCGGCGAGACCAGGGAGACCGGCGCAACAACTCCGCTCGGTGCACCCAGCGTTCCGCAGACCGTCACCCTCGAGGGGACCGACGGCGACAACAAGCTGGACTGGGCGGCGCCCACCAGCAACGGTGGCATTCCCCTGACCACGTACGAGGTCGAGTCCTGGACCGACCCGGAGAACCGGACCGCCGAGGAAATCGACCCCGACACCACCGAGTTGCTGGTCGAGGATCTCGCCCTCACCCACTCCTTCCGCGTCCGCGCCTGCAACGGCTCCGCGGAGGTCAACTGCAGCCCGTGGACCGACGACATCGGACCGATCCCGGGAGTGGTCCAGGACCTCGCGGCCGAAGCGACCGGATCGACCGTGTCCCTCGACTGGGATGCGCCGGCCAACGTCGCCGTCGCTGTCACCGACTACACGGTGTCGCGCAGCACGACGGCCGACGGCCCGTGGACCGAGCTCGCCACGACGGCCGAGACGACGGTCGTCGACGAGACCGCGTCACCCGAGACGACGTACTGGTACCGGGTCGTCGCGAACGGCGCGGACGGATCCGGCGGATGGGGGCCCGTCGACGTCACGACGGGCCCGGCTGCACCGGCACACGTCCTCGGCGTCTCGCCGACGTCGATCTCGGTCACCGAGAACGGCAACAACACGTTCCAAGTCACCCTCGACCCCGTCGTCACCGCGGACACGGTCATCATGGTCGAGACCTCGGACGCGAACGCAGCCGTTCCCACTGCGTCGACCGTCACGATCCCCGCGGGCCAGTCCTCGGCGACCGTCACGATCAACGGCGTCAATGACGTCAATCTCTCCCCGGAGGCCGTGACGATCACGCTGACCTACGAGACGCAGACGAAGCAGGTCTCGGTGACCGTGATCGATGACGACGTCCAGGCGATCCTCGCCAACGCCGCCGCCACCGTCGCCGCCGGCGGGAGCACGCAGGTCGACGTGTCCCTCCAGTTCCAGCCGAGCAGCAACGTGACCGTCAACGTCGGCTCCAGTGACACGGACACGGCCACCGTCACGCCGAGCTTCCTGACCTTCACGCCGGGGAACTGGAGCGTCCCCCAGTCGGTGACGATCAACGGTGTGGCACCGGGTCTCGCCACGGTCTCCCTGACCTCGACCGGGGTGACCACGAAGACGATCGAGGTCACCGTCGAGGAACCCTAGGCGCGGCGCAGCTTTCGTCGTACCCAGGAAATCGGCAGCAGACAGAACGGCAGCCCGAGCCCCAGCAGGATCAGGGGCAGGCCGAGCGAACGGCTGTAGAGCTCGTCGCCGCGAACGGTGGCGGTGATCGTGTCGCCGACCTCGTTGTCACCGGACCCCTGGATGGGGCCGGTGTGGACGACGCCGTCCTGGGTCCAGCGGGCGGTGCAGTACTGGGAGGCCTTCTTGTAGCCCACGTCGAGGTCGCAGCGGAGCACCTCGGCCTCGACCTTCTCCCCA
>JAKFEI010000304.1:0-4499 GCA_036675765.1 Nocardioides sp.
CATCGACCGCACCGAGGCGATGACCGTCGTCGACGTCAACACCGGCAAGTTCACCGGCTCCGGGGGCAACCTCGAGGAGACGGTCACCAAGAACAACCTCGAAGCGGCCGAGGAGATCGTGCGCCAGCTCCGGCTGCGCGACATCGGCGGCATCATCGTGGTCGACTTCATCGACATGGTCCTCGAGGCCAACCGCGACCTCGTGCTCCGCCGCATGGTCGAGTGCCTCGGCCGCGACCGCACCCGTCACCAGGTCGCCGAGGTCACCTCGCTCGGCCTCGTGCAGATGACGCGCAAGCGGATCGGCACCGGCCTCGTCGAGGCCTTCAGTGAGACCTGTTCGCACTGCCAGGGCCGTGGCCTGCTGGTCCACGACCTCCCGGTCGCCCCCAAGGGTGGTGGCGGTGGCGCTGAGCCCGAAGAGGGTCGCCGCAGCAACAACCGCCGCAAGGCCAAGCCGAAGACCCAGGGTGACGCCCCGGCCGACAACGGTGCGGCCGCCAAGCCGGTTCCGTCCCCGAAGGACGTCGCCGCGATGGCCAAGCACGCTGACGAGGCCCACGACGAGGTGACCGACGAGGCTCCTGTGGTGGTCGAGGAGGCTCCCGTGGTGGTCGAGGAGGCTCCCGTGGTGGTTGAAGAGGCTCCCGTGGTGGTCGAGGAGGCTCCCGTGGTGGTCGAGGAGGCTCCCGTGGTGGTTGAAGAGGCTCCCGTGGTGGTTGAAGAGGCTCCCGTGGTGGTTGACGAGGCTCCCGTGGTGGTCGATGAGGCCCCCGTGGTGGTCGAGGAGCCGGCCCCCGCGCCGGTGGCCACGACCAAGGTGGTCACCCGGACCCGCCGCAGCTCGGCCAGCCGTCCGGCGGGGCCGCCTGTGGCCGCCGTACCGGCTGCCGAGGCGCCTGCTGCAGACGCCGAGGAGCCGCACGTGGCGCACGTCCCGATCAAGAAGAAGGGCGCTGGCAAGCGCTAGCAGGGCGGGGCGGGTCCATCGTTTTGGTGGATACCGGCCCGAACCGTAGTATTGACCGTCGGTGCGCCGCAGGTGCGCCGTTCTGCTGGCGCCCGGCGAACTCGCTGTGCGTGCCGCAGACCCGAACGTTGACGTGAGAAGGAGCCCGCGGTGGTGTACGCGATCGTGCGCGCAGGCGCGAAGCAGGAAAAGGTCGAGGTCGGCGACGTCTTCGAGATCGACAAGTGCGCTACGCCGGTCGGCGACACCCTCACGCTGCCGGTGGTCCTCACCGTCGACGGTGAGACCGTGACCAGCACTGGCCTCGAGAAGGCGTCGGTGACGGTTGAGGTCCTCGGTGCCACCAAGGGCCCGAAGATCATCATCCAGAAGTACAAGAACAAGACCGGCTACAAGAAGCGCCAGGGTCACCGTCAGAAGTACACCCAGGTCAAGGTCACCGACATCTCTCTCTGAGCTGGATCCCCGGGCGGGTTCACCTCTTCACTTCCAAAGGACTGAAACATGGCACACAAGAAGGGCGCAGCGTCCACCAAGAACGGGCGCGACTCGAACGCTCAGCGCCTCGGCGTGAAGCGCTTCGGCGGCCAGGTCGTCAGCGCCGGCGAGATCATCGTCCGCCAGCGTGGCACCCACTTCCACCCGGGCTCCGGCGTGGGTCGCGGTGGCGACGACACGCTGTTCGCGCTGATCCCCGGTGCCGTCGAGTTCGGCAAGAGGCGTGGCCGCAAGGTCATCAACATCGTTCCGGGTGAATGAGCTGACGCTCGTTTGACCTGGATTACGAAGGGCGTCCCGTCAGCGGGGCGCCTTTCGTCCATTTTCTACTGAAAGACTGATCCCATGGCAGTTCCCACCTTCGTCGACCGCGTGACGCTCACCGTCGCTGCTGGCCGGGGCGGTCACGGGGTCGCGTCCGTCCACCGTGAGAAGTTCAAGCCGCTCGGCGGCCCCGACGGCGGCAATGGCGGCCCCGGTGGCTCGATCATCCTGCGCGTCGACCCCGACGTCACCACGCTGCTGGAGTACCACCACAGCTCCAAGCGCCAGGCCGAGCACGGTGGCCACGGCGCGGGTGACCACAAGAACGGTTCCCACGGAACCGACATGATCCTGAAGGTGCCGGACGGCACCGTCGTGAAGCACCGCAACGGCGAGGTCATCGCCGACCTGATCGGCGCGGGCACCGAGCTCGTCGTGGCCGAAGGCGGCCGCGGTGGCCTGGGCAACGCTTCGCTCGCCTCGAAGTCGCGCAAGGCTCCCGGCTTCGCGCTGCTCGGTGAGCCCGGTGACGAGCTCGAGGTCGTCCTCGAGCTCAAGGTCGTTGCAGACGTCGGTCTGGTCGGCTTCCCCAGCGCCGGCAAGTCCAGCGTGATCGCCTCGATCTCGCGGGCCCGGCCCAAGATCGCGGACTACCCGTTCACCACCCTCGTCCCCAACCTCGGCGTCGTCACGGCCGGTGACTTCACCTTCACCGTGGCCGACGTGCCCGGACTGATCGAGGGCGCCGCCGAGGGTCGCGGTCTCGGCCACGACTTCCTGCGCCACATCGAGCGCTGCGCCGCACTGGTGCACGTCCTCGACACGGCGACCATGGAGCCCGGTCGCAACCCCGTCGACGACCTCGAGATCATCGAGGGCGAGCTGAGCCGCTACGGCGGGCTCGAGGACCGTCCGCGCCTGATCGCCCTCAACAAGGTCGACGTGCCCGACGGACGCGGCATCGCCGAACTGGTCGTCGAGGACCTCCGCGCCCGCGGCCACCGCGTCTTCGAGATCTCCGCGATGTCCGGCGAGGGCACCCGTGAGCTCATCTTCGCCATGGCCGAGATCGTCCAGGAGGCCCGCAAGGCCAAGCAGGCAGAGATCCCGGCCCGGATCGTCGTACGCCCCAAGGCGGTCGACGACGACGGCTTCACGATCACCTCGACGAAGGCCGGATGGCGGGTCGTGGGCAAGAAGCCCGAGCGCTGGGTCCGCCAGACCAACTTCAGCAACGACGAGGCCGTCGGCTACCTCGCCGACCGCCTCAACCGCCTCGGCGTCGAGACACGGCTGCTGCAGATGGGCGCCGAAGCCGGCGACTCGGTGCTGATCGGCCCGACCGACGACTCCGTGGTCTTCGAGTTCAAGCCCGGTGTCGACGCCGGTGCCGAGAACCTGTCGCGTCGCGGCGAGGACGACCGGTTCCAGGACGACCGCCAGGCGGCCATCCGCCGTCGCGAGATCCAGGCCAAGCTCGGCGAGCGGGCCGAGGGCGAGACGCGCGCCGACGTGGCCCGTCGCATCGACAAGCCCGAGGTCTACGGGCCGACCTCCTACGAGATCGGCTCCGAGGAGGACCCGGACGTCGCTCCGGCCGTGCCCGAAGACGAGGCATGGCTCGAGGAAGACCCCGGTGAGTGAGGCCTCGACCCGTGAGGTGGTGACCGGCGCCCGCCGGATCGTCGTCAAGATCGGGTCCTCGTCGCTGACCACCGCTGCCGGTGGGATCGACCCCGACCGGGTGAGCTCGCTGGTCGACGTCCTGGCCGCCGCGCGCGCCCGGGGCGCCGAAGTCGTGCTCGTCTCCTCGGGAGCCATCGCGGCCGGCCTGGCACCGCTCGGCCTGAAGAAGCGCCCGCGCGGCCTGGCCGCCCAGCAGGCCGCCGCATCGGTGGGCCAGGGCATCCTCGTCCACCGCTACACCGAGGAACTGGCCCGCCACGGCCTCACCGCCGGGCAGGTGCTGCTGACCCTCGACGACGTCACCCGTCGCGCGCACTACCGCAACGCCCATCAGACCTTCGCGAAGCTGCTCGAGCTCGGCGTCATCCCGATCGTCAACGAGAACGACACCGTTGCGACCAGCGAGATCCGGTTCGGCGACAACGACCGCCTCGCGGCGCTCGTCGCCCACCTGGTCCACGCCGACCTGCTGGTGCTGCTCTCCGACGTCGATGGCCTGTACGACGGCCCGCCCACCCGACCCGGCGCGAAGCTGGTCACCGACGTGCGGAGTGACGACGACCTCGCCGGCATCACCGTCGGCTCCGTCGGCGCGGCCGGTGTCGGCACCGGTGGCATGGTCACCAAGGTCGACGCCGCAGCCATCGCGACCGGCTCGGGCATCCCCGTCGTACTCACGTCGGCGGACGGCGCCGCCGCCGCCCTTGCCGGCGAGCCCGTCGGGACCCTGTTCCACGCGACCGGCAAGCGCCGGCCGATCCGCCTGCTCTGGCTGCGCCACGCGACCGAGGCGAAGGGGTCACTGGTGCTCGACGCCGGTGCCGTCCGCGCCGTCGTCGAACGACGCGCCTCGCTCCTCGCCGCGGGAATCACCACGGTGCAGGGCGACTTCGTCGCGGGCGACCCGGTCGACCTGCACGACCCCGACGGTGCGGTCGTCGGCCGCGGCCTGGTCAACTTCGACGCCGCCGAGCTGCCGCCCCTGCTGGGCCGGTCCTCGAAGGATCTCAAGCAGGAGCTCGGTGCTGCTTACGAGCGCGAGGTCATCCACCGCGACGACCTGGTCGTCCTGGCCTGACCG
>JAKFEI010000450.1:0-4485 GCA_036675765.1 Nocardioides sp.
TTCAACGCCGAGCTGGAACACCTCGGGCTGAGCCTGCACAACATGGGTGACATCGCCGAGCAGACCCTCGCGGGGGCGATCTCGACCGGCACCCACGGCACCGGAGGGCGGGCCTCGGGCCTGGCCGCCCAGGTGGTGGGTCTCGAGCTCGTGACGGGCACGGGCGAGATCCTCCGGGCCTCGACTTCGGAGAATGCAGACGTGCTCGACCTGGCGCGGGTGGGCCTCGGTGCGCTCGGCGTGATCACCACCATCACCTTCGCGGTGGAGCCCCTCTTCGTGCTCCGGGCCGAGGAGAAGCCGATGTCGTGGGATGACGGCATGGCCGGCTTCGACGACCTGACGGCCGCGAGCGATCACGTCGACATGTACTGGTTCCCCCACGCGGACCGGCTGCTCACCAAGAGCTACACCCGCAGCGGCACCGACCTCTCGGTCGCCGAGCCCCTGCCCCGCTGGCGGTCGTGGGTCGACGACGACCTGCTCTCCAACACCGTCTTCGGCGCCCAGACCGCCGTGCTCAACAGGGCACCGCGCGCCATCCCGGCCGCCAACCGGTTCGCGGCGCGGATGATCGGGGCGCGGACCTATGCGGACGTCGCCCATCGGGTCTTCACGACCGAGCGGCGCGTGGTCTTCCGCGAGATGGAGTACGCCGTGCCCCGCGAGGCCGGCCTGATCGCGTTGAGCGAGTGCCGGGCGGCCTTCGAACGGTCCGGGCTCTCCGTGTCGTTCCCGGTCGAGATCCGGGTGGCGCCCGCGGACGACGTACCCCTGTCGACGTCGTACGGACGCGACTCGTTCTACCTCGCCTTCCACACCCACCACCGGGCCGACCACGAGGCCTACTTCGCGCTGATGGAGTCGGTCCTGCGCGACCACGACGGCCGGCCGCACTGGGGCAAGCTGCACTCCCTGGACGCGGGCGACCTCGCGCCGCTCTACCCGCGCTTCGGTGACTTCGTCGCGATGCGGGACCGACTCGACCCGGACCGGGTGTTCACCAACCCGTATCTCGACCGCGTCCTCGGCGCCTGACCGGAATTGGTCCGGCGTGAGTACGACGAAGGCCTGTCCCTGCGGCTCCGGCAAGGGGTACGACGCCTGCTGCCGCCCGTTCCACGGGGGCACCGCGGCGCCGGCGACCGCCGAAGAACTGATGCGCTCGCGGTACTCCGCGTTCGTGGTCGGCGACTCCGACTGCGTCGGGTACCTGCTGGCGACCTGGCACCCGGCCACCCGTCCCGCGTCGCTCGAGCTCGACGACGCACTGCGCTGGACCGGGCTCGAGGTCCTCGCGACCGACGCCGGCGGGCCGACGGATCGCCGCGGCATGGTCGAGTTCCGGGCCGGCTACCTCCGTGACGGCGTGGTGGGCGACCTGCACGAGACCAGCCGGTTCCGGCGCGACAACGAGGGCTGGCAGTACGTCCGCGGGCGGGCCGTCTGGTCGTGAGCTGGTCGTGACAGCTGATTCGGCGCGCAACTGCCCCGGCAAAATGTCGACACGTCGCCACACGCCGGGGCCGCAACCCGATCCGGGGGTTCCCCGGGCGTAGGCTCGTCCGAACCGGAGCATCACCCCGGCACCAGGCAGGACTCCCCCAGGCAGACAACCGAGGACACGATGGCGGACAAGGCGGACCAGGCCGGCAACGGCTCGTCCCGACTTGATCTCGCCGGCATCAGTCCCGACCGTCAGCGCCTGCTGCTGGTGGACGACCAGGGCGCCGAGTTCACCCTCGACATCACGCCCGACCTCCGCGCTGCGGTGCGCGGTGAGACCACCCGTCTCGGCCAGTTGGAGATCAAGATGAGCAGCAGCATCCGTCCCCGCGAGATCCAGATCCGCATCCGCGCAGGCGAGTCCGCGGAGACCGTCGCCCAGGCGGCCGGGACCACGGTCGACGCGATCATGCCCTACATCGCGCCGGTCCTCGCCGAGCGCGAGCACGTGGCCGAGCGTGCGCAGAAGGCGTCGATCCGTCGTACTCCGGGCGAGACGACGGCCCACACGCAGAGCCGGGTCCTCGGCGACGCCGTGGCTGCGCAGCTGCGCGCGATCGGCGCCGACCCGACGGGCGTCACGTGGGACGCGTACCGCCGCGAGACCGGCCGCTGGGTGCTCACCGGCACCTACACGTCCGGGGAGCGCAATGGCACCGCCCGCTTCACCTACGACGCGCCCGGCAACTACGTCCTCACCGACAACGACGACGCCCGCTGGCTCATCGGCGAGGTCCTCGAGGCCCCCGCGGTGCCTGCTGCCCGCGACGAGCTGCGCCAGGTGCGCGAGCGCCGGCTCACGTCCGTGCCGGCCGAGGAACTCCCCCTCGGCGGTGACCTGGGCGCCACCCTGCCGCTCGGTGACGACGCCCTCGACCTGGTCGCCCACGAAGCCACCGAGGTCGAGGCCCCGGTCGACGTCCCCGCCGCTGCCGCCGTCGAGTACGACGAGCCGATCCGCGCGACGGCCGACCAGCCGCTGGTGGCCGACGCAGGGCCCACCGAGGCCGAGCGCGAGGCGGAGGCCGCCCGCCACCGTCGGGCCGTGCAGAAGAAGCGCGGCCGGGCATCGGTTCCGAGCTGGGACGAGATCATGTTCGGCGGCTCGGACCAAGCGTAGTTACGGACGGCTACTCAGGCGTAACCTGCGCCCATGGCTTATTTCGTCACTGGCGCGTCCGGCTTCATCGGTCGCCACCTCGTCGCTGACCTGCTCGACCGTCGCGAAGGGCCGATCTACGTACTGGTCCGCCCGTCCTCCCTCAAGAAGATGGAGGCGTTGATCCGCCAGTCGGGTTCCACCCGGGTCCGGCCGGTCCTCGGTGACCTGAGCAAGCCGAACCTCGGCGTCGACCCGGAGTGGATCAGCGAGCACGTCGGCTCGATCAAGCACTTCTTCCACCTCGCCGCGATCTACGACATCACCGCGGACGACGCGACCAACGATGCGATGAACATCGACGGCACCCGTCACGCGCTCGGCCTCGCCGAGAAGCTGGAGGCCGGCTGCTTCCACCAGGTGTCCTCGGTCGCCGCGGCCGGCGACTACCACGGCCGGTTCGACGAGACGATGTTCGAGGAGGGCCAGCCGTTCCCGTCGCCGTACCACCGGACGAAGTACGCCTCCGAGAAGCTGGTCCGCGACGAGGCGAAGATCCCGTGGCGGATCTACCGCCCGGCAATCGTGGTCGGCCATTCCGAGACCGGCGCGATGGACAAGATCGACGGCCCGTACTACCTGTTCCCGTTGATCAAGCGGCTGCGCGACAACCTGCCGTCGTGGCTGCCGCTGGTCGGCGTCGACCTCGGTGACACCAACATCGTGCCCGTCGACTACGTCGCCAAGGCGATGGACCACCTCGCCCACCTCCCCGACCGCGATGGCGAGGCGTTCCACCTGGTCTACCCCGAGCCCCAGCCGGTGGCCGAGATGATCAATGCCTTCTGTACGGCGGCCGGCGCGCCCCGGTTCGCGACACCGATCGACCGCAGCGTCACCAGCGCGGGTCCGCTGGGACTGATCCCCCGCCAGCTGCGCCCGAGCAACATGATCAAGGCCGTGGTCCGCTCGACTCCCGGCCAGATGGCGCTGGACCAGACCATCGGTCGCCTCGGGCTCCCCGCCGAGGCCCTGGCCCACACGTCGTTCCCGTCGGTGTTCGACTCGCGGATCACCGAGAAGGCGCTCGCCGGGTCCGGCATCAGCGTGCCGCCGCTCGAGACCTACGCCCGGGCGCTGTGGGCGCACTGGGAGGAGAACCTCGACGACACCCTCGCCCGCGACACGAAGGCGATCGCCGCGCTGAAGGACAAGTACGTCGTCATCACCGGTGCCTCCTCGGGCATCGGCAAGGTCGTGGCGTTCAAGGTCGCCCAGGCCGGCGGCATCCCGGTGCTGGTCGCCCGAGGCAAGGAGAAGCTCGAGGACATCAAGTCCGCGATCGAGATCCGCGGGGGCCAGGCCCACGTGTTCCCCTGCGACCTGTCCGACCTCGAGGCCATCGACCGGTTGTGCGAGCAGCTGGTGCGCGACCTGCCCAGCGTCGACTTCGTCATCAACAACGCCGGCCGGTCGATCCGGCGGTCGCTGAAGCTGTCACAGGACCGCTTCCACGACTTCGAGCGCACGATGCAGCTGAACTACTTCGGCGCGATCCGGCTGCTGATCGGCCTGATGCCGCAGCTGCACACGCAGCGGTCCGGCCACATCGTCAACATCTCCTCCATCGGCGTGCAGACCAACCCGCCGCGGTTCTCGGCGTACGTCGCCTCCAAGGCAGCGCTCGACGCCTGGAGCAACGTCGTGTCCTCCGAGGTCGTCGGTCACGGCATCACCTTCACCAACGTGCACATGCCGCTGGTGCGGACGCCGATGATCGCGCCGACGAAGATGTACGACAAGTTCCCCACCATCTCGCCGTCCCAGGCCGCCGACGTGGTGATCCGGGCGATGGTCGAGAAGCCGCACGAGATCAACAC
>JAKFEI010000098.1:0-4465 GCA_036675765.1 Nocardioides sp.
AGGACGCGGCGGACCCAGCCCTCGGGGTCGCTCAGCTCGGCCTTGCTCGGGAGGTTCTCCGGACCGGCCCACACGGCGTTGAACTCCTCCATGCCGACCTTGTCGACGACGGCGCGGACGAACTGGGCGCCGTCGCGGTACTGCGCCATCTTCGCCTCGAGGCCGAGCAGGCGTCGCAGCAGGCGGTCCAGGGTGCCGACGCCCTTGCGGCGCTGGGTGAACTTCGCGCGGATCTTCTCGACGCTGGGGATCACGCTCGGCCCGACGTCGTCCATGACGACGTCCGCGTGGCCCTCGAGCAGCGACATCATGCCGGTGACCCGGTCCAGGATCTCGCGCTGCTCGGGGGTGCTGAACATGTCGACGATGCTGCCGCCGCTGCGGGCGGACTTGACCGCGTCGGTGATGCGTTCGAGGCCGCCGTCGATGAAGCTGCCGGGATCGACGGCGTCGCTGATCGCGGCGATCTCGGAGAACAGGTGCTCACGCATCCACGGCACCGCCGTGAACTGCACGCGGTGGGTCTCCTCGTGCAGGCAGACCCAGAGGCGGAAGTCGTGCGGGTCGACCTCGAGCTCGCGCTCCACGTGCACGATGTTCGGCGCGACGAGGAGCAGCCGGCCGTGCGGTGCGTGGAACGGGTCGAACTGGCCGAGCACCTTGCCGGCCAGGAAGCCGAGCAGGCCGCCGACCTCGGCACCGGTGATCTTGGAGCCGACCTTGACCGCCAGGCGGCCCGGCGGCTTGGACTCCACCATCTTCTCCACCATCGGGCGGGTCGCAATCGCAAAACCCTCCGCGTTGGCCTGCACCCAGCCACGGCGGTCGACGACCAGGATCGGGGCCGTCCCGTCGGGGGCGTCGAGGCCGGTGAACTCCCGCACCAGCCCGGTCGAACGGTTCGCGCCCGCCCGCAGCTCGGCGACGGCGTCGTCGGCCTCGGCGCGAGACACCACCGGTCCCTCACCAGCCAGGCGCGAGCCGAGGGACACCGCGAGGTCCCAATCGATCATCGGGGGGAGTTCAGCGGTCGGCTCGGGCATGGAAGGAAGCGTAGGCCGTGGGCGGTCAGCGACCGCAGGAGCAGGCGCCGAGGCTGGCGGCCGCGTTGTCCAGCGCCGTCTGGGCCAGCGTCGCCTTGGGGCCCTTGATCCGGTCGGCCAGGAACGCGAACACCATCAGGTTGCCGTCGCGGTCGACGGCGATGCCGGCGAGCGACGACACGTTGGACAGGGTGCCGGTCTTGGCGCGCACGCGCCCTCGCCCGGCTGCCGGGCCCTTGTCCATCCGGTTGGTCAGTGAGCCGGTGAAGCCGGCAACGGGCAGGGCAGCCAGCAGCGGCCGCAACTGGGGGTGGGCGTCCGCGGCCGCCCACCGCAGGACACCGAGGAGTACGGCGGGTTCGAGCCGGTTGTCGCGCGAGAGCCCGCTGCCGTCGTACAGGACGGAGTCACCGAAGGGCACGCCGTTCGCGGCGAGCACCCGCTCCACGCCGGCCTGCCCGGCCGCGAAGGATCCAGCGCCCTGGTCGGCGATGCCGATCTGCCGCAACAGGACCTCGGAAGCCGCATTGTCGCTGACCTCGATCAGGCGCTGGACGATCTGCGCGACGGTCGGACTGCTCACCGAGCTCACCGGGGTCGCCGCTGCCGGTGCGACCGCGTGGCCCGTGGGGCCCGCGGCCTTGATGCCGAACCGGACGAGCGCCTTGCGGAACACCTCCGCGGCGGTCGCCGACGGGTTCATGACCCGTCCCGAGCCGTTCGGGTCGCGCCCCTGGTCCACCCACAGCGCGGTGATCGGCGCGATGTCATCGGGCACGTAGCCGGGTTCCCAGGTCGGGTTGATCGCCGGCCCGGAGAACAGCGAGTCGTCGTAGGCGAACCGGACCGAACCGATGCCATCCGCCTTCAGCGCCTGGGCAGTCGAGCGGGCGAGGGCCCGGATGCTGGCCCGCTTCGGCTCGAAGGTGGCCGAACCACCGGTGGCCGCCTTGGGCGCGCTCGACGCGAGGAACGGGTCGCCACCGCCGACCAGGGTCAGCGTGGGCGTCGTACCGCTCTGGTCGAGAACGGTCGTGGTCTTGAAGACCGTGTCCCCGCCGAGCAGGAACAGGGCAACCGCCGACGTGACGATCTTGGTCGTCGAGGCCGGGATCGCCGTGGTGGCGCCCTCGGACTTGCCGTAGGCGATGGTCGTGCCGTCGAGGGGACCGACAGCGGCGAGCACGTGGCGGCCCAGGTCCGTGTCGTTGAGGTCCCCGAGCGCCCGCTTCAGCGCCGCAGGATCCAGTCGGCCCAGGCCGTTGGCAGGGTCCGCCACCGCTCCCGGGAGTACGACGTCCGGCACATCGACCTCGGGCGGGGGTGCCACCGCGGCCGGGTCGGCGGGCACGCCCGACTGCCCGTTGCGGAAGTCATCCCACTGCTGCTCGGCCCATCCGGTCTGCCAGGCGACCCCGCCGGCAGCGACGAGTGCGACCACGACGAAGCCGCCGAACGCCTTCCTCAGGCGCCCGGAACCCCGCTCCTCGTCGCTGCTCGCCACTTTTCCCTCTCCCCGACTGCACGTTCGGAGACATTGTGCGGGACAATGGCGCCGACAACGACGCGGGGCAGGCCTGAAGAACCAGCGGCCGCCCCCGCCGGACCCGACAACCGGGCCAGAAATTTGTGGAGGAAACCAGTGCTGGAATTCGACGTCCTCGTGGAAATCCCCAAGGGGAGCCGCAACAAGTACGAGGTCGACCACGAGTCGGGACGCATGCGTCTCGACCGGTTCCTCTTCACCTCGACCATGTACCCCGCCGACTACGGCTACATCGAGGACACCCTCGGCCAGGACGGCGACCCGCTCGACGCCCTCGTGCTGCTGCAGGAGCCCACGTTCCCGGGCATCCTGATCAAGTGTCGCGCGATCGGCATGTTCCGGATGACCGACGAGGCCGGCGGCGACGACAAGGTCCTGTGCGTCCCCGCGGGTGACCCGCGCATGGAGCACCTGCGCGACATCAACCACGTGGCGAACTTCGACCGCCTCGAGATCCAGCACTTCTTCGAGGTCTACAAGGACCTCGAGCCCGGCAAGTCCGTCGAAGGCGCCGACTGGGTCGGCCGCGTCGAGGCCGAGGCCGAGATCAACGCGTCGTTCGAACGCTTCAAGCTCGACCCGCACTGAGTCACATCGCCCGAGTTGGGGTTTGTCACCCGCGAGTTGGGGTTTGTCACCCGCGACTTGGGGTTTGTCACCGTCGAGTCGGGGTTTGACTGAGCCAACCGGGAAGGTCTCCGACCGGCCCGTCTCCGACCACCTCGGCGAGGGCCTCGACCATCGCGTCGAAGCGGTCGGCGCCGAGGTGGCGCCGCCAGCGACCCATGATGTGCTCGAAGCCAGCCTCGCTGGCGGCCAGGAACTCCTCGGCGCGGGAGGTCCGACTCAGCAGGACGGCCCTGCGATCCCCTGACACCGAGCCGCGGGCGACGTACCCGGCCCTCTCGAGACCCGCAGCGGTCTTGGCTGCCGCCTGCTTCGAAACGCCGAGACGCTGGCCGAGCTCGTTGATCGTGCACCCGTCGGGACCGATCGCCTGGAGCGCGAAGCCGTGCAGCGGGCGAGCCTCGGGGTGACCCTGCTCGGCCAGCTCCCCGTGGAGCGCGTCGACGGCGTCCCGGAACCCGCCGGCCAGAAGCAGCACGACGCGCCATCCAGGTTCACTCACCGGGCACCTCCAGATCGACAACGTGGTTGACGATATCGGATGGCATGCCTACGGTATTAGACAACCACATTGTCTACCCCAAGGGGGAGCCGACATGCACGCGGTCAAGATCGCCCACTCGGACACGCGCATCACCGAGACGCCGAACGCCTCGATGACCACCCTCGCCTCGCCCACGCAAGGCGGCATGCAGGCGCTGAGCCTGTGGCGCGTCACCATGCGCGCCGGACAGCGCGGCCCGCAGCACACCTTCGACGTCGAGCAGGCATGGCACGTGCTCGACGGCACGGCGACCATCACCGTCGACGCCGAGACCATCGCCCTCTCGGTCGGCGACACCCTGGTCATTCCCGCTGGCAGCCAGCGGCAGATCAGCACCGAGTCCGGCGCGGTGTTCGTCACCGCCGGCCCGGCCAACGCACTGGCGACCCCGATCTCACCTGACGGTCCCGGCGAGCCGGTTTCGCCCGCCTGGATCGCCTGATCCGGTCAATCGCGAGACAAACCCCAAGTCGACGGTGACAAACCCCAACTCGCGCGTGACAAACCCCAAGTCGCGCTAGTGGGGAGCAAGCAGTGAGGACAGCCCGGTGGCGATCGCAGCCGGGCTGTCGTCGTACTCCGGGGGCATGGAGACGAAGCTGACCGCGATCCGGGCGACGGTCCGCGCCAGTGTGCGGCGGTGGTCGGCGTCGACGGCGGGCCAGGAGGTCTGCACGGCGGCCTCGATCCGGGAGGCGACGTGGG
>JAKFEI010000014.1:0-4449 GCA_036675765.1 Nocardioides sp.
GCGCTCCAGCGCAGCTCGCGCTGGAAGCTCCGCGGCGTGGTGTCGGCATCGATGACGGCGATCTCGACGCCCGTCATCTCCGCGAAGTCGGCGAGCACCTCGACCCCGACCGCCTTCGACAGGACCGTGTGGTGCGGTGCGCCCGCCGTCAGCCACGCCTCGGCCGAGGTGGCCAGCGACGGGCGGGGCTTCCAGACCGCGCAGGCCACCGGGAGGTGCGGAAGGTCCTCGTCGGGATCGACCACGTCGACCTCGTTCACGGTGAGCCGGAACCGGTCGCCGAGGTCGGAGAGGCCGGCGACGACTGCCGGACCGGGGTCGGCGGTGAACCGGAGCCGGACCGGGTCCTCACGGCCACCGATCGAGAGCGGGTGGATCTCGAGCGATGCCCGGTCCGCAGTGATGGTCGGGCAGACCTCGAGCATGTGTGCGCCGAGGATCTTCTCCTCGCCCGGGACCAGGTGGTACGTGTAGTCCTCCATGAACGACGTGCCGCCCGGGAGACCGGCCGCCATCACCTTGGTCGCCCGCAGCAGGACCGACGTCTTCCAGTCGCCCTCGCCGCCGAAGCCGTAGCCGTCGGCCATCAGCCGCTGCACGGCCAGGCCGGGCAGCTGCCGGAGACCACCGAGGTCCTCGAAGTTCGTGGTGAAGGCACCGAACCCGCCCTCCTCGAGGAAGGTGCGCAGTCCCGCCTCGATCCGGGCGCCGTAACGCAACGACTCATGGCGGTCGCCGCCCGGAAGCAGCTCGGGCGCGATGGAGTACAGGTCGGCGTACTCGACGACCAGCTTGTCGATGTCGGCATCGGCCACTGCGTCGACGACAGCGACGAGGTCGTTGACGCCGTAGGTGTTGACGGACACCCCGAACCGCAGCTGGGCCTCGACCTTGTCGCCCTCGGTCACTGCGACGTCACGCATGTTGTCACCGAAGCGGGCCAGCTTGAGGCCACGCAGCTCGGCACGGCCGAGCGCGGCACGCACCCAGTCCTCGATCCGGCGACGGACCACCGGGTTCTCGACGTGACCGGCGACGGTCTTGCGCGGCACCCCGATGCGCGACTGGATGTACCCGAACTCCCGGTCACCGTGGGCGGCCTGGTTGAGGTTCATGAAGTCCATGTCGATGGTCGACCACGGCAGTGCGACGCCAGCCTGCGTGTGCAGGTGGAGCAGCGGCTTCTGGAGTGCATCGAGACCGGCGATCCACATCTTGGCCGGGGAGAACGTGTGCATCCAGGTGATCAGTCCGACGCAGGCCGGATCGCTGTTGGCCTCCAGCATCTGGCGGTGGATCGCGGACGCGTCCAGCAGCACCGGCTTCCACACGATCCGCACCGGCAGGGGGGAGAGCTCCGCGAGCCGGTCGGCGATCGCGCGCGACTGAGCGGCGACCTGGTCGAGGGTCTCCGGCCCGTACAGCGACTGGCTCCCGGTCAGGAACCACACCTCCTGCACGGCGGCTGCATTGCTGGCGGGGTCGGTGCTCACGTGGTGCTCCTTGCAGTTCAGGCGCCCGACGAATGTCACGGCGGGCGTCGTGGTGGTGGTGGCGGGTGGCCGCGCGTCAGCGCTGGCCGTAGACGTTCTGGTAGCGGTGGTTGAGGGCGTCGATCGCGCTCTGCTCGATGGGGACCGGCTCGCCGATCTGGCGGAGAAGGTGCACCTGGCGCGCGGTCTCCTCACACATCACCGCTGCCGCGACGGCCTTGCGGGCGGTGGGGCCGATGGTGAACGGACCATGGTTCGCCATGATGACGGCGGGCGAGCGACTCCCGCGGAGGGTCTCCACGATCCCGCGGCCGATCGAGTCGTCGCCGATGATCGCGAACGGGCCGATCGGGATCTCGCCGCCGAACTCGTCGGCGCACATGGTGGTGACACACGGAACCGGCTCCCTGCGGGCGGCCCACGCGACGGCGTACGGCGAGTGCGTGTGGACCACCCCACCCACCTCGGGCATGTTCCGGTAGACGTACGCAGCAGCAGCCGTGTCGGAGGACGGCGCGTGCTCGCCCTCGACCACACGACCGTCGAGATCGCAGACGACCATGTTCTCGGGCGTCAGGTCGTCGTACGAGACCCCGCTCGGCTTGATCACCATCAGGTCGTGCCCGGGGACCCGCGCCGACACATTGCCGGCGGTCCACACCACCAGGCCATACCGCGGGAGCTCGGCATGCAGCGCGGCGACCTCGCGGCGGATCTGGCGGATGGTCTGGTCGACGTCAGCGACGGCGGTCATCGGTCCTGCTCCTTTCCGGCAACGGCCTCGCGACGGATGGCCTTGAGCCGCCGCATCGCCGTGACTCCCCTACCGAAGTGGTCATGCAGTTCGCGGTACTCCGCGAACAGCCGGTCATAGGCCTGTGCCCGCGACTCGTCGGGCACGTAGACCGCCTTGCGGACCCGGCCCATCGCCTTCGCAGCGGTCGGTACGTCGACGTACGCCCCTGCCGCGACGGCGGCATGGATCGCCGAGCCGAGCGCCGGACCCTGCTCCGAGTCGATGATCGACAACGGCAGCCGGGTCACGTCGGAGTAGATCTGCATGAGCAGGGCGTTCTTCTGCAACCCACCCGCGACGACGAACTCCTCGACGGGAACGCCACTGTCACGGAAGGTCTCGACGATCACGCGGGTGCCGAAGGCGGTGGCCTCGAGCAGCGCGCGGTAGACGTCCTCGGGCCGGGTCGCGAGGGTGAGTCCGACGACCAGGCCGGACAGCTCGTGGTCGACGAGCACCGAGCGGTTGCCGCTGTGCCAGTCCAGGGCGACCAGGCCGTGTTCGCCGATCTCCTGGGCGGCAGCGAGGCGGGTGAGGTGCTCGTGGACCGACTCCCCTGCGGCCTGCGCCGCCTGGGCGTACGACGCCGGGACGGCGTTGTCGACGAACCAGCCGAAGATGTCACCGACCCCGCTCTGGCCGGCTTCGTATCCCCAGCGGCCGGCGACGATGCCGCCCTCGACCACACCGCACATGCCCGGCACCTCGCGGAGCACGTCGGCACTCATGACGTGACACGTGGAGGTGCCCATGATGGCGACCATCTGGCCGGGATCCACCGCCTGGGCGGCGGGTGCGGTGACGTGGGCGTCGACGTTGCCGACGGCGACCGCGATGCCTTCGGGAAGACCCGTCCAGGCTGCTGCCTCGGCCGTGAGCCGGCCGGCGGCCGAGCCCAGCTCTCCGATCGGGTGGGCCAGCTTGTCGTCGACGAAGCCGCCGAATCCGGGCGAAAGGGCCTCGAGGAAGTCGGTGCCCGGGTAGGCGCCGTCCTGGAGGATCCCCTTGTAACCGGCCGAGCAGGCGTTGCGGACGTAGGTGCCGCACAGCTGCCAGACGATCCAGTCGGCGGCCTCGACCCAGCGCTCCATCCGGTCGTAGATCTCGCGGTCCTCCTCGAAGAGCTGGAGGCCCTTGGCGAACTCCCACTCGGAGGAGATCAGGCCGCCGTAGCGCGGCAACCAGGCCTCGCCGCGGTCGGCAGCGAGCTGGTTGATCCGGTCGGCCTGCGACTGTGCGGCGTGGTGCTTCCACAGCTTCACGTAGGCGTGCGGACGATCACGCAGCTCGTCGAGCTCGGACAGCGGCGTGCCGTCGGCCAGGGTCGGGACCATGGTGCAGGCGGTGAAGTCGGTGGCAATGCCGATCACGGCCGCGGGGTCGATGCCCGCTGCCGAGATCGCTGCGGGGACGGCCGTGCGCAGCACCTCGCGATAGTCCTCGGGCACCTGCAGTGCCCACTCCGGCGGCAGCTCCAGCTCCGATCCCGGCAACCGTCGTTCGACGACGGCGTGCGGGTAGGCGTGCACCGCAGAACCCACCTCCGTCCCGTCGGACACCCGTACGACGACCGCGCGACCCGAGAGGGTTCCGTAGTCCACGCCGATGGCGTACTGCTCCTCCAGCTGACCCGAGCTCATGAGAGCGTCATCCCTTCTCGTGGTGCCGATGTTCGTTTCGTGCGGGGTGCGTCGGTGCTGGCCCGGACCACCAGCTCGGGGCCGATCAACCGCTCCGGCACCGGTTCGTCCCCGATGGCCGATCGCAGGATCCGGATCGCCCGGCGCCCGACCTCGTCGAAGTCCTGGCGCACGGTCGTCAACGGCGGGATCAGGTAGGCCGCCTCCGGGATGTCGTCGAAGCCGACGACGCTGATGTCGTCCGGCACCGAACGTCCCGCCTCGAACAGCGACCGGAGCAGGCCGAGCGCCATCTGGTCGTTGGCGCAGAAGACCGCCGTCACGTCGTCGCGCGCGGCGATCCGTTGGCCCGCTTCGTAACCACTGCGGGCCGACCAGTCGCCCTCCACCTGCAGCTGCGGCGGCAACCCGGCGTCGTACATCGCCGTGCGGTAGCCCGCGAGACGGCCGCGGGCCTCGGTCCAGGAGGACGGCCCGGCCAGGTGAAGGATCTTCTCGTGACCGAGGTCGATCAGGTGCC
>JAKFEI010000464.1:0-4418 GCA_036675765.1 Nocardioides sp.
CTCCCGATCACCCCTGTGTGAGACCGCGCTCGATCGACTCGATCACCTTCGGGCGCAGGTCGCTGGCCGCGATCACCTCGTCCACCGAACCGACCTCGACGGCACGGTGGATGTTGTGGACGCCGTCGAACTCGGCAGCGACCTCGGCGATCTTGTCCGCGCGCAACTGGGCGCGCAGCTCGGCCAGCTCGACCACCAGCAGGCCACGCTCGCCGTCCCCGGCGCCGTCGATCCGTTCCTCCAGCGCCGCGACCCTCGGGTCGGCGGCAGCCCGCTTGGCGACCTCGGCAGCGAAGACCACGGCCGCCGCCGGCGCACCGCCGAGCACGGAGGCGAAGGAGCCCTCGATGGCCAGCACGGTCATCGACGGGTTGAGTCGCTTGGAGAACACCACGAACGCACCGCCGTGGTAGCGCGAGATCACGCAGAACACGATCGGGCCGCGGAAGTTGACGATCGCGCGGCCGATCTCGGCGCCGTACTCCAGCTGCAGGTTCCGCATCGACTCCGGTGACCCGTCGAACCCGGACAGGTTCGCGAGGACGACGACCGGCCGGTTGCCCGACGCGGCGTTGATCGCGCGGGCGACCTTCTTCGACGACCGCGGGAACAGCGTGCCCGCGGTGTAGGTGTCGGGACCGTCGGTGGGAGGGAAGCCGGCACGCGGCACCGGCTTGGACTCGATCCCGATCAGGCTGACCGGGTAGCCGCCGATGCGGGTGCCGACGACCACGGCCGTGTCGGCGTCGGCCATGCCGGCCCACCGCTCGAGCATCTCGTGGTCGGCGTCGGCCAGCGCCCGCATCACCGTGCGGATGTCGAACGGTCGCTTGCGGTCGGGGTTGTGCACCGCGGAGAAGATCTCGCCGACGGTGCTGAAGTCGCCCTCGTGGGGGTGGGTGGTGATGTCGCGGTCGACCGGGTCGGTCGACGGCGCGCGCCGCGGACCGGCCTCACCGGGCAGGACGTAGGTGTGCTCGTAGTGCGACATCAGCACGCCGAAGGCACCGGCCAGGTCGGGCACCCAGTACTGCGCCTGGCCGTTCGGGCCCATCACCCGGTCGTAGCCGCCGATGCCGAAGTTGTCCTCGGCCGACACGCCACCGGAGAAGTCCAGCGACTGCTTGCCGGTCAGCACCATCGCGCTGTCCGGCGTCATCACGAGGATGCCCTTGGTGTGCATCAGCATCGTGGCTTCTGCGTTCCAGTACGGCTGGGCGCCGACGTTGATCCCGGCCACGACGATGTTGATCTCGCCGCCGCCCTGGGTGAACTCCACGATCCGGCGCAGCGCATCCGCCACCCAGTCCATGTTCTCGGTGCCGCTCTCCATGGAGATCCGGGCGCCGGCCGAGACGGCGAACCACTCCAGCGGGACGTCCAGCTCCTCGGCCAGGTCGATCGCCGCGATGACGCGGGCGCACTCCGGCTCCGAGAGCGCACCGAGGGACTTGATCGGGTCGCCACAGAGCACGACCCGCTTGATGCCCTCGGGATAGAGCGGCGTCGGTGTGGTGACGACGGCGACGAGGAGGGCAGCGGAGTTCTTTCCGTACGGCCGGTCGACCGGCGACAGCAGACCGTTGGCGTCGAAGTCGTACTCGACCAGCGAACCACCGCCAGCGAGCACGGACGCCAGCTCGTAGGGGTAGACCAGTCCGCGGCGACGCGCCCGCAGCACCTTGCCGGTGTAGTCGTCCAGCGGTGCCAGCGGCTCGGTCGGCGGGGGGATCACATCGGCGACCACACCCGCGCCGGGCTTGGCGTGGAACCGGATCGCCAGCGGCACCGGTGTGCCGTCCGGGCCGGCGACGCGACCCTCGGCGAGGACCTCCTCGATCCCGGCGCCCTCACTGAGCGGCGTGATCTTGCCCTGCAGCGCGGTGAGCTGGTCGAGGTCGGCCTCGACCACCGGCCACACCGTGACCCACACGTGGTTCACGTCGAGCTTGGCGCCCTCGCGACCACGCGCCGTACGCACCCGTCGGATCGCCTCGAGGCAGTTCTCGATCGCGCGCTCGGCATGCGGTACGGCGATGACCCGGCCCTCTTCGTCACGGACGACCGCGAGCTGGCGGACCTGCGCGGCGGCGACCAGGCGTCGGTCGGCCGGGTTGGACCGGGCGACGCACTCGTAGAGCAGGACGTCGTCGGGGGCGTCGAGACGCGTGACGTCGAACTCCTGCAGGCGCGACAGGTTGAGCCGGCGTCCGACCATCGGGTGCATGCCGCGGATCAGGGTGTCCTCGACCAGCTCACCCTCCTCGGCACGGAACGTGTAGTAGCCGACCTGCTGCGGTGCGGCAGGGCAGACGACCACCGAGACGCGGCGCACGCGGGTGGCGAAGTCGTGCGCGGCCAGCAGCTTGGCCGCCTCGGCCGAGGCGGCGTCCGGGTCCGCGGGGGCGTCCGGCCACCGCAGGTAGATCTCCACGACGTCGTCGTGGTCCTCGGTGAGGACCGACCGGATCGCCGCGCCCAGCGGGCCTTCGGGATCGGCGAGCTCGGTGACGTCACCGATCGTGGAGACGACCCGGGTCGCGCCCTTCTCGTCGGTCGCGTACTCGGCGTGCACGACCGGACGTCCGGCATGCTCCCCGGGTCCGCTGACGGTCAGGTCGTGCAGGTCGTACTCCAGGTAGTGCCGACGGATCAGCACCTCCAGCAGCGGCTCCTGCTCGGGCAGCCCGTCGACCATCCGGTCGCGCAGGAAGCCGACCAACGGCTCGGGGATCTCGGTCAGGGCATCGATCCGCGCGACCCGGTCGTCGGCGGCAGGGTCGGTGAGTGCGGTGACCTCGGCGGCCACGCCCTCCAGGACGGTACGGCGCTCGTCATCGACCAGCGGCTGGTCGAACCACGCGAACCGGATCGACCGGGCGAGGTCGCCGACCACGGCGAAGCGGAGCTGGGTGGCGCGCACCAGGCGGTCGAGCAGCGCCCGCGCAGCCACGGCGTCCTCCGCTGCGGGCGGCGGGTTGCCGAGCCAGCGCTGCAGGACACCGATCGCGATGTCGACGTCGGACGGGTGCTGCTGGGCGAGGAAGATCCGGAACACCGCGCGCTCGAGCTCGGGGGTCCGCTCGAGGTCGGTGACGCCGTAGTGGGCCAGCACCCGCTGCAGCTTGTCGCGGAAGTGGTCCGGCAGCGCGCCGCGGTCGGGGTCGAGGCTGCTCAGGTAGGTGTGGAAGTACTCCCGTGAGCTGTGCACCCGCAGCTCGGTGTGTGGTTCGTCGCCCGCGGGACGGTTGCGGCTGAGCTCGGCGAAGTCGGCGAAGAGTGCGAGCAGGTCCATCTCGGCACGCAGCGTCGTCGGCTGGGCCGAGGAGAGGTAGTCGGCGAGCAGCCTTCCGCGCTGGTCCGGCGCGACGTCGTACCCGAGGAGCTGGCCGGAGAGGACGGCGATGCTGTCGGGCTCGCTGACGGAGGTCGGCTCCGGCAGGTCGAGCTCGGCGGACGGCGCTGCGCTCGCCGCGTCGGCGTCCGCGTCCCCGGTCGGCTCCAGGCGCACCAGCGGCATGCCCGTCTCGACCTGGCTGCCGACCCGGACCAGCAGCTCCTTGACCCGGCCGTTGAACGGCGCGTACAGCGCCGTCTCCATCTTCATCGACTCCAGCACCATCACCGGTTGTCCGGCAGCGACCTCGTCACCGATGGACAGGGGCGTGGCGACCACCAGGGCGGGCGCGGGCGAACGCACGACGCCGCCTTCGTCGCGGCTCACCCGGTGCATCACGTCGTTGACCTCGACCATCTGCACCGGTCCGTGCGTGGCCGTCACCAGGCGGAAGCGGGCGCCGTCGACGGTGAGCCGACCGTGTACGTCGTCGATGCGGTCCAGGACCGCGGACACCGTCCGCACGACACCGCCACCGGCAACCGTGACGCGGTACTGCGTCGGTCCGGTCTGGTGGACCGTCAGGCCGTACGTCGACCCACGCAGCTTCAGCTCGATCGTGCGCGACGGGTCACGCTGGACGTGCGGTCGACCACCGTGGGCGACCTGCAGGAAGCGCGTGATCTCGGCGTTCTCCTCCTCGACGTACACCTCGATGGCAGCGGCGACCAGGGCCACGCCGGAGTGGCGGGCGGCCTGCAGCCGGCCCTCGGAACGGACCCGGTCGATCCAGCCCGTGTCGGCCCACGTCGGCGTGCCGGTGGTGACCTCGGGCTGGTCGAGGAGGTCCAGGATGAAGCTCTTGTTGGTGGCGCCACCGTCGATGACGACGGTGGTCTCGCCCATCGCGCGGCGCAGTCGCGCGAGGGCCTGCTCGCGGTCGGCACCCCAGGCGATCACCTTGGCGATCATCGAGTCGAAGTCGGCGGGGATCGTGTCGCCCTCGCCCACACCGGTGTCGACCCGGATGCCCGGGCCGGTGGGGAACTCGAGGCGGCTGATCCGGCCGGGCGCGGGAGCG
>JAKFEI010000145.1:0-4407 GCA_036675765.1 Nocardioides sp.
CAGGTGGTGCACGAGGTGGTAGTTCTGCGAGAGGAGCAGGGGGGTGAGGATCCACTCGGAGCCGACGCGGTTGCGGGTGGCGCGGTAGCGGTTCTCCTGCTGGGTGTCCTCGAGGTCGTGGTGCGGCAACCAGTCGAACCACCAGGCCAGGACGAACATCGCGATCCGCTCGGGGATCAGGTACAGCACCGCAAACGTCCACAGGTGTCCGGTGAGCGCACAGGCAACAATCACCGCGACCGTGGCCGTCATCAGGAACACGGTCTCCGCGACCTCAGCCCGCGGGCGGCGCCGCACGTTGCGTACCAGGAAGCCCAGGTACGGAACATCCATCAGCGGGAACCGGAACGGCAGCTGCCACATCGGGGCGCCACTGACGAAGTGATCGGGGTCGTTCCCTTCGTCGTCGTTGGTGTTGCGGTGGTGCTCGATGTGGATGAACGCGAACGACTTGAACGAGATCAGCGGTGACACGAAGAGCATCGCGACCCGGCCGAACGCCACGTTCACCCAGCGATGCGTGCTCACCGAGTAGTGCGCCGCGTCGTGCAGCACCGTGAACAGCACGAAGATCGCAGCCGCGCTGAGCAGCACCGTCGCCGGGACGGGAAGCGTGTCGGTCACGGCCGCCCAGGTGGCGAACGCGAAGACTGCGATGGCGCCGCAGAAGATACCGACCACGGGCCACGAGATCGTCGGGACCCGCTCGCCCGGGTCGGGAAGCGCGTGACGGGACGCCGCGGACGCGGGCTGCTCGATGGTTGCTGACATGCCCGCAACCTACGAACCATCCGGCGCGGCCGACAGAGGTGCTCAGCCCTGCCGATTGTGCGCCCAGCACATGGTCAGGCCCGGCCGGGCCCCGGAACCAGCACCACCGCACCGAGCACCTGGACCATGCGCAGCGCTGCGTGCAGCTCGACGACGCGGTCCGTTGCGGGCCTGCCGAGGCGTTCCTCGGCCCGCCGCACCCGTTGCAGCACGGTGTTGCGGTGCACGCCCAGTTCCTCGGCTGCGGCCGCCAGGCCTCCCTGTGCGTCGAGCACTGCCAGCAGCGCACGCCGTTCCTCGTCCTCCCGAGTTCCGACGACTGCCAGGGCGCCGAGCTCGCTCGCGACGAACGCACGGGCCAGGTCCAGGTCGCCGCTCATCGTGTCCACGAGGGCGACGTCGGAGTACGACGTCACGGGAGCTCCGCGCCCGGCCAGCTCGACGATCCGGACTCCGCGCTGGGCCTGCGCGTGCGAGTCACGGAAGCCGCGTGCCCCCTGCCCCGGCGTACCGACGGAGATCCGGACAGCGCCCGGGACCTGCTCGGCGAGGGACGCGAGGTCCTCCGGCGCCACGCCGGGAGCGTGTGTCGTGGAGACCCAGCCCCACAGCGAACGAACACCGTCCGGGACGAGGAGCGGATGGGACGACCCGAGGTGCGCGCCGATCGCCGCGCCAACCCGCGGGAGGTCGGAGTCGTCTCGGTCGGTCCAGCAGACGAAGGCGGTCTGCCATCCCGTCAGCCGGTGGGACAGCGTGCGCTCGGCGCGGCCGAGGTCGATGTCGTCACCGGCGACGAGCGCGCGGACGGCGTCGGTCTGCGCCGCGCGGGTCCGGTTCTGCATGCGGTCGAGCTCGGCGACGTACTCGGCGGCGACTTCGCTGCCGATGCGGTCGGTGTAGGCAAACGCGTAGCGCTGCAGATCGGCCACCACCGCGAGGGCGAGGGCCGGATCGGCCACCAGGTCCGGAATCGCGCTCAGGATGCGCTCACTGAAGTAGGCGTGACCGACCCGGTAGAACCGCAGCATCACGTCGACGCTGTACCCGCGGGCTGCCATCGCCCGCGCATGCTCGAGGGCGGTGACCGGTGCCGTCGCCGCACTCACGTCGATGCCGTGGCGGACCATCGACAGGGCCGCCTCGAGGTTCGAGGAGCACGACCCGAGGGTCAGTCCGCGGAGGTCGTCGTCTGCGCTGGCCTCCGGGACCCGTTCGAGGATGTAGGCGAGCATCTCGTCGGCATGGGTCGACACGCTCCCCAGTAGCTGCGTGGCGGTACGGCGCAGCTCGGACAACAGCGCCTCGGGAAGGTCGCCCGACCCATCCGCGTTCAGGACCATGTCGCGAGACTACGACCATCCAGGCCGTCCGGGACCGCGCCCGCCTCGTCCCCACCGGGCGGCACGAAGCTCCGGCCCGGCAGCGATGCGAGCGCCGCGACCGCCCCCGCGATGCAGAGGATGCCCACGACGACGCAGCCGAAGGCCAGTCCGTCGAGGAAGGCTGCATCGACCGCATTCACGATGGTCGGCACCCGTGCTGCGACCGCGTCGGCGTAGCCGACCGACTCGAGAGCCCTTTCGACGTTCGCGGCATCCACACGCCCCTCGATCGCCGGCCGCAGTCCGTCGGCGTACGCGGACGCGAAGAGCGAGCCGACGACAGCGACGCCGAGCGTGCCGCCGAGCTCACGGGTGGCGTCATTGACGGCCGATCCGACCCCGGCCCGCGAGGGCGGCAGGACCTGCATGATCGACTCGGTCGCTGCGGTACTGACCAGACCGATCCCCAGCCCCAGCAGCACCATCTGGGGGACGACGACGGTGACGTACGAGACGTCGACCGTCAGGGCCGAGATCCAGAGGAACGCGGAGCCCAGCAGGGCCAGACCGGACGCGACCACCAGCTTGGTCCCGACCAGCGGAGCGAGTCGACTGCTGGCCAGCGAAGCAACGGCGATGGACCCGGCCACCGGGAGGAACCGCAGGCCCGTGTCGAGGGCGGAGTAGTCGCGCACGAACTGGAAGAACTGCGTGATCAGGAAGATGAAGCCGAACAGCGCGAAGAACGCGATGGTGACCGCGCCGCAGGCCGCGCTGAACCGCCGATCCAGGAACAGGGTCACGTCGATCATGGGCTCGGCGACCGCGCGCTCGACGAGCACGAACACGAGGATGAGGGCGGCAGCGATACCGAAGCCCATGATGGTCACCGCGCTGCCCCATCCGTGCTCCGGCGCTTCGATGATCGTCCACGTAAGGCTGCCGACCGCCGCCACCGAGATCACGAAACCGGGGCGATCGATCCGCGGCACGGCAGGATCGCGGGACTCGGGCACGAACGCGACGGCCAGGGCAGCAGCGGCGAGACTGACCGGCACCAGCGCCCAGAAGACGCTGTGCCAGCTGAAGTGGGTCACCAGGAACCCGCCGCCCACCGGGCCGAGCGCCACGCCGACCCCGACGGCAGCTCCCCACACACCGAGGGCAGCAGCGCGCTCGCGCCGCTCAGTGAAGGTGTTCGCAATGATCGACAAGGTGGTCGGGAAGATGAGGGCCGCGAAGGCCCCCATGACGAATCGGATCGCGATGAGCGACCCACTGCTGTCCGCGAGCGCCGCAGCGCCACTGCTCGCGGCGAATCCCACCAGGCCGATGATCAGGGCCGGCCGGCGGCCGAACCGGTCCGACAGGCTGCCCATGGCCAGAACGAGGGCCGCGAACGCGAGGTTGTAACCGTCGACGATCCAGAGCAGGTCCTTGGTCGAGGCGTCGAGTTCGACCGCGAGCGTCGGCAGGGCGATGTTCACGATCATCGCGCTCATGTTGATGGTCAGCGTCGCAAGGCAGACCGAGAAGAGAATCAGGGACTTGCGTGGCACGGGCAGCTCCTCAAGTTGCTGTTGTCAACATTGACCATGACGTTCGAATGTTGACACTGTCAAGATTGAGCAGTGAGGATTGCCCTGTGACCCTGCCCACCGGCTCCTACCACCACGGCGACCTCCGGGAAGCCCTCATCGAGGCAGCGGTCGCTTCCGTGCGGGAGAACGGCCCGGACGGGCTCGCCCTGCGAGACCTGGCACGACGGGTCCACGTCTCCCACAACGCCGCCTACCGGCACTTCGCCGACCGGGACGACCTGGTCGTCGAGGTCGCAGGTCGGGTCATGGTCAGCATCGTCGACTCCATGCAGACCCGACTGGCGAAGGTGCGCACGCGCGACCCCGTCCTGCGCGCCCGGCGACGGCTCGCCGCCACGGGGCGCGGCTACGTCGACTTCGCCGTCACTGAGCCCGGTCTCTTCCGACTGGCCTGTTCATCCCTCTCGGCGGTCTCGTCGACGATCACCCTCCGTGAGCGCGACCCGCTCACGCTCCTCGGCGAAGTGCTCGATGAGCTCGTCGACGTCGGCTTCCTCGCGCCAGCCGCCCGGGTCGACGCCGAAATCACGTGCTGGTCCGCCGTACACGGTTTCTCGATCCTCAGTACTGACGGCCCGTTGCAGGGCACCACGGCGAAGGAGCGCACTGCCGCCCTCGATCGCGTGCTCATCTCCATCGACCGGTCCTATGCAGCAACGACCGGCACCACCATCGGCGCCCGGGACCTGCTCGGCTGAGATCAGACCAGT
>JAKFEI010000142.1:0-26292 GCA_036675765.1 Nocardioides sp.
ACCGAGCTGCTCCACCCCGCGTCGGTGAACACAACGTTAGGGCATGGCCCCAAGGCCAGCCAAATCCGGGGGCCCGGATCCACAAGCCGGACCGGTGAATCGCACGCCGAACGGGTGTTTCACACCGCCGTACGACGACGCCTAGCGTGATTCGTATGGACACCTGGACGAACTGGGCGGGCGACGAGCACTGCACCCCTGCCGTACTCGAGCAGCCGACCACCGTCGACGAGGTCGCCGAGGCCGTACGGCGTGCCGGCGATGCCGGGCGCACGGTGCGGGTGGTGGGCGCCGGTCACTCCTTCGGCGACATCGTCTGCACCGACGGGTCCCTGATGACGATCGACGGGCTCAGCGGCCTGCTGCACGTGGACGCGAAGGCTGGTCTGGTCCGGGTCGCGGCCGGCACCCGGCTCCACGAGCTCAACCGGCTCCTCGACCTCGAGGGGCTGGCGCTCGCCAACCTCGGCGACATCGATGCGCAGACCGTCGCCGGCGCGATCTCGACGGGCACCCACGGCACCGGGCGCTCGCTCGGCAACCTCGCCACGTTCGTCGAGTCGCTGGAGCTCGTGACCGCCGACGGCACCGTTCTCGAGGTTCCGGCCACCGAGACCGAGCTGCTCGCCGCGGCGCGGCTCAGCCTGGGGTCGCTGGGGGTGGTCACGGCCTACACGCTGCGCGTCGTACCCGCCTTCAACCTCCGCTCGGAGGACCGCCCCCTCGCACTGGCCGAGGTGCTCACCGACCTCGACGACCTGGTCGACGGCAACGACCACTTCGAGTTCTTCTGGTTCCCGTTCACCGACACCGCCCTGACCCGCGCCAACAACCGCACGGACGAGCCCGCGAAGCCGGAAAGCCGTCTTGCGAGCTACGTCAAGGGAACCCTCGTCGAGAACAACGTGCTCGACCTGGTCTGCCGGCTGGGGCGGCGACAGCCACAGCGGATCCCGCAGCTCAACCGCGCGGTCACGAAGCTGTTGCCGTCGTCGAGCCGCGTCGATCGGAGCCACCGGGTCTTCGCCAACACCCGCTCGATCCGCTTCACCGAGACCGAGTGGGCCGTGCCGCGCGAGGCCTGCCGATCGATGGTGGAGGACATCCGCACCCTCGTCGAACGGCAGGACCTCGCCGTGAACTTCCCGATCGAGGTCCGCTTCGTCGCCGCCGACGAGGCGTCGTACCTCAGTCCGGCCCACGGGCGCGAGACCGCCTACATCGCGCTGCACATGTACGAGGGCATGGCCTGGCAGGGGTTCTTCTCCGAGGCCGAGCGGATCGCTTCGGCGTACGACGGCCGTCCCCACTGGGGCAAGCGGCACGGTCTCGACGCGACCGCGCTCGCGCCTCTCTACCCGGAGTGGGAGCGCTTCCAGAACGTCCGGGCGAAGCTCGACCCCGACGGCCGATTCGCCAACGCCCACGTGCGACGCGTCTTCGAGGCACGATGACCACGACCGTCGACACCTTCGCCCTCGACCACAGCCGACCCACCGGAGGCGTCGGCTACCGCGCACTGGAGCAGGCGACCGCTCACCTCGAACCGCCGTTCGCCGTGATCGACGTCGACGCTCTCCAGGCCAACGCCCAGGCGATGGTGGCCCGCGCCGGCGGCAAGCCGATCCGGCTCGCGACGAAGTCCGTGCGGTGCCGGGCGATCACCCGGGCCGTCCTGCGCACCGACGGGTACGCCGGCATCCTCGCCCTGACCCTTGCCGAGGCGTTGTGGCTGGCCGAGGACTGCGACGACGTGGTGGTCGGCTACCCGACGGCAGACGCCACGTCGTTGCGCACCCTGGCCGGCGATCCCCGACTCAGCGCACGGGTCACGATCATGATCGACGCGACCGACCAGCTCGACCTCGTCGAGAGCGCGATCGCCGCCGTTGGGCGCGGCAGCCACCGGATCCGGGTGTGCATCGACCTCGACGCGTCGCTCCGCCTGCTCGGTGGTCGCGTGCACCTCGGGGCGCGCCGCTCCCCCGTGCACAGTCCCGAGGCGGCGGCAGCGCTCGCGCGCGAGGTCGTACGGCGCCCCCGGTTCCAGCTCGTCGGACTGATGGCCTACGAGGGCCAGACGGCGGGCGTCGGCGACAACGCTCCGGGCTCACCGCTGGGCCGACTGCAGATCCGCGCGATGCAGCGCGTCTCCGTGGGTGAACTGGCCGCGCGTCGTGCGGAGGCCGTGGCCGCCGTCCAGGCGGTCGCGCCGCTGGAGTTCGTCAACGGAGGCGGCACCGGCAGCATCGAGCAGACCGTCGCCGAGGCAGCGGTCACCGAGGTCGCCGCAGGTTCGGGGCTCTACGCACCGGTCCTGTTCGACCGCTACCGCTCCTTCCAGCCGCACCCCGCCGCCTTCCACGTCCAGTCCGTCGTACGACGTCCGGCGAGCGACCTGGCGACGGTACTGGGCGGCGGCTGGGTCGCCTCGGGCGCCGCAGGTCGCGACCGGCTGCCGACACCGAGCTGGCCGGCAGGACTCGAGCTGACCGCGACCGAGGGCGCCGGCGAGGCGCAGACGCCGCTGCGTGGTCCGGGTGCCGGCGACCTGCGGGTGGGCGACCGTGTGTGGTTCCGGCACGCCAAGGCGGGCGAGCTGTGCGAGCGCGTCGACGTGCTCCACCTGGTCCGGGGCGACGCCGTCGTCGCGACCGTCCCGACCTACCGGGGCGAGGGAAAGGCGTTCCTCTGATCCGACGGCACCGACCGCTACGATCCAGACATCACTGACCTGCACACGCGCAAGCTGCGCTACTTCATCGCCGTCGCCGAGGAGCTGCACTTCAGCCGCGCGGCCGCGAGGCTGTTCCTTGCCCAGCAGGCCCTCAGCCGGCAGATCCGTGAGCTGGAGGACGAGCTCGGCGTGCCGCTGTTCATCCGGAGCACGCGCAAGGTCGAACTGACGGCGGCCGGCGAAGCCTTCCTCGTCGGCGCGCGCGCAGCGCTCGATGCCCTGGACCAGGCCGTGGCGACCGCCACCCGCACGAACCGTGCTGTCACCGGCACCCTTCGCCTGGGCTTCTTCCCGGGCGCTGCGCTCGAGCTGACGGCTCCCATCGTGACCGAGTTCCAACGGCGCTACCCCGACGTCACCGTCGAGATGCACGAGGCGCCGATGGTCGACCCCTCGTGCGGGCTCGTCGACGGCACGTCCGACCTGGCCCTGATGCGACTGCCCGCAACCGCCGAGGGAATGGTCACCGAGACGCTGTTCACCGAGCCGGTCGTGGTCGCGGTCTCCACCCTGCATCCCCTCGCGCACCGCCAGAGCGTGACCGCCTCCGAGCTGCTCGAGCTGCCCATCACGCTCTCGCACACCCCGGATCCGGTCTACCGCTCCTTCTGGGTCCTCGACAGCTTCCGCGCCGACGGCCCGGCTCCCCAGATCGTGGCGACCAGCTCAGTCACCGAGGAAGCCCAGCTGGTCTCCACCGGCACCGCCGTGTGCGTGACCGCCGCCGCGGCTGTGCGGTACGTCCCGCACCCCGGCATCTGCTACGTCCCCATCGTCGACGCGCCGCGTTCCGAGGTGGCGCTGGTCTGGCGTGACGGCCACGAGTCCGTGCTGAGCGAACGGTTCCGCGAGTGCGCCATGGACGTGCGTGACCGGGAGTCGGAGATCCTCGACCTGATCGAGAATCCCTTCGGCGTCACCCCGGACCGGGCCTGACCCGCCGCGTCAGGTTCCAGGCGGGAGAGTCCGTGGCACCGGAGCAGCCCAGCCCCGCCGCACTGCGACGAGCCGCCAGCCGATCGTGACAGCGGCAGCCGGCCCGATCATGACAGCGGGCTCGACACCCAGTTCTGCACCGGTCGCGGCCACGGCAGCGCCGGCCAGCGCAGGGATCGCGTAGAGCTCGCCGTGCCGGAAGATGACGGGCACGCGTCCGACCAGCAGGTCGCGGATGACCCCGCCGCCGACACCGGTCACCATGCCGAGCGCGGCCGACGGCACCGGTCCGAGGCCGAACTCCTGGGCCTTGAGCGCACCGGCCACGCAGAACAGGCCGAGCCCGAACGCGTCGAAGACGTTGATGACGCGCTCGAGCCGCTCCACGGCCGGATGCCATGCGAAGGTCACCAGCCCACCGACGACGGGCACCAGGAGGTACCGCCAGTCGGCCAGGGCCGGCGGGGGCACCGCTCCGATCACGACGTCGCGGATCACACCGCCGCCGAGGCCGGTCGCCATCGCCAGCCCCACGACGCCGACGATGTCGAGCTGGTTGCGCACCGCGACCAGCCCGCCCGAGATCGCGAAGACGAAGATCCCGACGAGGTCGAGGGTCTGGAGCATGGCTGCCCCTGACTACTCGGCGTCGCGCTGGTCGGCCAGCTTGACGGCCTCCTCGACGGCGGTCTGTGCGATCTCCAGCTGGCGGGCCCACTCGACGGTCTCGCCCTTCGCCTGGGCCTCCTCGGCTGCCTTGAAGGCGTCGTCGGCCTTCACCAGCTCGGCAGCGATCTGCTGGTCGATGGTCAGGTCCGGCTCCTCCGGCGTCTCCTCGCCCGGCGTCTCCTCACCAGGAGTCGGATCGACGGGCGTCTCCGCGCCGTCGAGCTCGACTCCCAGCGCGTCCGCCAGCGCAGACGGGAGGTCACGATCGATGCCGACCGCAGAGCCGTACTTCACGATGACGTACTGCAGGATCGGGAACGCCGACGTCGCACTACGCGCGGCGTAGACCGGCTGGATGTAGATCAGCCCGCCGTTCACCGGCAGCGTCAGCAGGTTGCCGAAACGGGGCGGCGTCGCTCCCGCGACACGGTACTGCTGCAGCAACTTGGCGACGGCGTCGTTGCCCTGCATCTCGTTCGCGACCTGGCCGGGGCCAGGTGTGTTCTCGTCGGCCATCTCCAGCAGCCGCAGCTTGCCGAAGCCGGGCGACGTCGCGTCCGAGTTCACCTGGAGGTAGGACGTCAGCGTGTTCTGCGCACCACGGGGCTTGAAGACCGAGGTCAGCGACCAGTCCTTGGTGTCATCGACACCCGTCGAGAACAGGCGGTACGGCGGCTGGAACACCGCACGCGAAGCGTTCGGGTCCTCGGGGACCTCCCACCGGTTGTTGCCGGAGTAGAACTCGCCGGCGTTCTCGACGTGGTACTTCGCCAGTTGATAGCGCTGCACCTTGAAGAGGTCCTCCGGATAGCGCAGGTGCGCCGCCAGGCCGTCGGAGATCTCGTCCTTCGGCGTGACCGAGTCAGGGAAGACCTTCATCCACGTCTTGAGGATCGGGTCGTTCTCGTCCCACTGGTAGAGCTTGACCGTGCCGTCGTACGCGTCCACGGTCGCCTTGACCGCCGAGCGCATGTAGTTGATCTCGTCGGTCGGCAACGTCTGCAGCCCGGTCTCCTGCTGCAGCGAGTCGTCGATCATCGAGTCGAACGACTCACGCTGCGCGTTCGGGTAGCGATCGGTGGTCGTGTAGCCGTCGATGATCCACTGGATCCGGCCATCGATCACGGCCGGGTACGGGTCGCCATCGACGGTCAGCCACGGCGCGACCTTCTCGACGCGCTCCAGCGGGGTGCGGTTGTAGAGCACCTTCGAGTTGCTGTTGACCCGGCCCGAGAGGAGGAAATTCGGCTCGCCGAACTTGATCGCATACATCAGCTGATTGAAGCCGCTACCAACCTTGACCCCACCCTTGCCGTCGTACGTCGTCGTACGGCGTTCGCCGGCTTCGTCGTTGGAGCTGGGCAGACCGAGCTCGACGTCCTTGGCGTCCGCATCGACCTTGCCGACGATGGAGTACGTCGGGCTCTGCTCGCCGAAGTAGACCCGGGTCTCGAACTTCTCCAGGTTCGTCAGGTCGCTGCTGCCCTCGGTGTCCTCGCCCCGGATGCCTTCGGCCCACACGATCCGGCCGTTGGCCTGGTCGGTGACGTCGATCCGGTTGCCATAGGCCGCGATCAGTCCCTCACCGTGGGTGTACTCGGTGTGCAGGTTCGACCAGTTCTGGTCAGAGGCCTGGATGCCCGACTGGTCGAGCTCGCGCACTCCCAGGACCAGCGGCACCTCCTGGCCGTCGATCACGTAACGGTCGACGTCGAGGACGGCGGGCAGTGAGTAGTAGGCCCGGATCCGCTGCCTCTGCTGGAAGGTCTCGCGGACCTGCAGGGGGTCGACCACCGGAGTCGTCCCGAGCTGGGCGAGCACCTGTGCGCCCTGTGCCTCGGAGGTACTGCCCGACGGGATCCCCTGGTACGACGTCTCGGTGGTGATGTCACTGAGTCCATAGGCGTCACGGGTCGCATCGATGTTGGCCTGGATGTAGCTGTTCTCCTTGTCGGCCTCCGACGGCTTCACCTGGAAGTTCTGCACGATGGCCGGCCAGATCATGCCGAGCAGCACGGCCGACAGCGCCAGCAGCGCGAGGCCCACGGACGGCAGCTGCCAGGTCCGGCGCCAGATGTTGAGGAAGAACAGCACGGCGCAGATCAGCGCCACCGCGACGAGGATGTTGCGCGAGGGCAGCACCGCGTTCTCGGCGGTGTAGTTCATGCCGGTGAAGAGGCGGTGGTCGTCGGTGACCAGGTCGTAGCGGTCGAAGAAGTAGTCGACCGACTTGGCCAGCACGAAGGCGCCGAGCAGCACGGAGAACTGCACCTGGGCGGCACCGGAGAGGCGGTCGTGCTGCTGGTTCAGCCGGATGCCGCCGTACAGGTAGTGCACGACAGCGGTCGCGATCAGCGCCACGACGGCGATCGCCATCGCGAAGTCGATCACGAAGTTCCACCACGGCAGCTCGAAGACGTAGAAGCCGATGTCCTTCTTGAAGTACGTGTCCTTCTGCCCGAACGACTCCGCGTTGCGCCACAGCAGGAACGTCCGCCACTGGCCCAGCGCCGACGTACCGGCGAAGATCCCGACGACCAGCGCCACCCCGGCGAGCAACCAGCCGCGGATCGGGGTCACGGCGTCGCGGTAGCGCTCGACGCTCGCGTCGCCACCGGCCATCCGGAACAGCGGACGGAACCGGTAGGCCAGGTGCATGTTGAGCGCCACGACGGCGGCCATCAGCGCGCCGAAGACGAGGAACAGGCCGATCCGGGTCCACAGCATGGTGCTGAACACCTGGCCGTAGCCGACCTCGCGGTACCAGAGGCGATCGGTGTAGATCGACGCGAAGGCAGTCAGCAGGAAGAAGCCGACGACCAGGATGACGCCGGTGATCACCAGCGCGCGGGCGCGCCGGCCGGGGCGCTCGGGGGCCGGGCGCTCGGGGTCTTCGTCGAACAGGTCACTCATCGTTGCCACCCATGGGTTCTTCTTCCAGCGTGCCACGCAGGAGTTCGAGGAGGGCCGGCACCAGGTCGGTACCGCCCATCACTGCACTGTCGTTGTCTTCACTGCGCAACCGGAGCGCGCAGTAGGAGGCACCCGACCGGGTCACCCCCGCGACGATACGTACGTCTTCTGCGTCGGGGTGCTCCCGCGCGAATTCCTGTGCTGCGGTCGGGTCCGCGGGCACCTGGCCGTCCACCGCGGGCGGCAGGACCAGGCGCTCGACGACGGCCACGCACCCGATGATCACGTCCGGCCACACGATGCCCGGCAGCACTTCCTCGAGCTCCTGCCCCTCGGGCAGCTCGTCCTGCTCGATCGGGGTGAGCGAGCCGCGTTCCATCGGTGAGTCCAGTCCGAGCTGGGACGCCAGCGCCGGTTCGTGCTCGACGATGTGGGCCGTGTCGACCAGTGCGTACAGCCGCGCCGGCTGGTCCCAACCCGCGCGGGCGTTGTGCCCTTCGACCTCCAGTACGGCGGCCGCGAGGGCCAGGTCGACATCCAGCTCGTAGTCCATGGGCTCGCTTCGTCGCTTCGTTCTCGGCGTTGTCGTGGTCAGCAGGTCGGGAGCTTGGCGTCGTGGTCGCCAGCCCACTTCTCGAGGGCCAGGCGGGCTTCGTGCATCGTCGTCGCCTTGACCAGTCGCAGGTCGGGATCGAGGTCCTTGACGTCGGGGCAGTTGTCCTTCGGCACGAAGAACAACTGCGCCCCGGCCTGCTCAGCGCCGGCGATCTTCTGCTCGATGCCGCCGATCGGGCCCACGGTCCCGTCGGGCTGCAGCTCGCCCGTGCCGGCGATGGTCGCGCCACCGGTGAGCGATCCCGGGGTCAAGGTGTCGTAGATGGCCAGTGAGAACATCAGGCCCGCGCTCGGACCGCCGACCGACGGGTCGACCCGCAGCGTGATCTTGAAGGGGAACTCGTAGCCGAGCCCGACCGACACCCCGACCCGCGGCGTGCCCTCCTCCTGCTTCGGCTTGACCCGCACGTTCAGCTCACGGCCGTCACGCAGGATCTTGAACTCGACGATGCTGCCGTCCTGGTGCTTGCGCACGGCGTCGACGACGTCCTGCCCCTTGGTGACGGGCGTGCCGTCGACCTCCTGGAAGATGTCGCGGACGAGCAGCTTGCCCTCGGCCGGGCCACCCTCGCTCACGGCCGCGACCTGGACCGCCGTCGGCACGTCGGTGCCGAGCTCCTTGAGCGCGATCGCCTTCGCGACGTCCTGCGACGTCGTCATCTGGATGGCGCCCTCGGCCTCTTCGTCCTCCGCCGACTGGTCCGGCGGGTGGACGACGTCGTACGGCACGACGGCCTTGTCGCGGTCCAGCCAGCGCGACAGCGCATCGCCCAGCGAGAGCTTCTGTCCGTACGACGACGCGACCACCGTGGTGAACCGGATCTGGCCGTCGTCGTAATAGGCCTTGTGGCCGTCGACCTGCACCAGTTCGGCCTCGTCGGCGTCCTTGCCCAGCACGTCGAACGTGGGGCCGGGGCTGTACGAGGCGTAGGGCAGGGGAATCGCGAGGGCGACGCCGCCCAGGATGAGCACCAACGGTCCCGCGATGCACACGGCGATCAGGCGCTGGGTCATGGCGCCTACCTTCTCAGACGGCGCCAATCAGGACGCGCGGCGGTCGCTGGTCGGCTGCTCGTCGGCCTTCGCGGCGGGCTCGACAACGGGCTCGTTGGCAGGCTCGGCTGCAGGCTCATCGGCCTTGCCCGGGATGATCACGGGTCGCGCCTTCGAGGGGCGCACGGCCACGCCCGAGGCCCGGTCCGGGGTGCGGGGAGGTACGGCGTAGCCCGGGCGCGAGGACTGCTCGCGCGACAACGCCTCACCCAGCTTGCGAGCGGCAGCCTCGCGGCCGGCATCGCTCACCACACCCTTGCTCTCGCGGCCCCACCAGCCGACCCCCACCATCGCGGCGAGGGTCACCACGGCGGCGGGCACCAGCCAGAACAGGATCTCCATCCGACGAGCGTAGGTCGGGCGTCCATGGCGATCGGACAGGACACGCGGCCCTACGGAGATCCGACCCATTCGTCGGTGCCGTCAACGAAGAGCTGGTGCTTCCAGATCGGGACCTCGGCCTTGAGGGTGTCGATCAACGCACGACTGGCCTCGAAGGACGAGCCCCGGTGCCCCGACGTCGTCGCGATCACCACGGCGAGGTCACCGATCGCCAGGTCGCCGACCCGGTGGACCGCGGCAACCCCCGTGACGTCGTACTCCTCGGCGACGCGGTCGCAGACCGCCTGCAGTCGGTCCAGCGCGGTGGGGTGGGCGGAGTACGACAGGCCGGTGACGCCCTGACCGTTGTCGTGGTCGCGCACCCGGCCGACGAAGAGCACCAGGCCACCGGCAGTGGGGTCGTCCAGGCTGTCCAGGACCTCGACCACCGACAGTGGTTGGTCCGAGATCGCGACGAGGCGCACCGCTGGGTGAGTCATGGCTGCACTCTATTGCGACGGCTATTGCGACGGCCGGCCGCAAGGTCCGGGGTCCAGTCAGGGGTCTCCCCCACACCATCGGTTGGCGAACCGGCGTAAATTCGAACCATGAGCAACGATGGGGACCAGCCGGGCCAGGACGAAGGGGACCAGCCGAATCCGTTCAAGGGCACACCCTTCGAGCAGATCTTCGGCGCGCTGGGCGGGGCCTTCCCCGGCGGGATGCCTGCAGGCTTCCCGGGCGGCCTCGGCGGCCCCGGCGGCCCCGGCGGCCCCGGCGGCATGGACTTCCTCGCGCAGATCCAGTCCCTGATGCAGCCGCACGACGGTCCGCTCAACTGGAACGCCGCCAACGACATCGCCCGCAAGGCCGTGGCCGCGGAGCCCGACCCCTCCCCCGGCCAGCGCGACAGCGACCGGGTGTCCGACGCGATCCGGCTCGCCGACCACTGGCTCGACACCGCCACCCAGTTCGCCTCCGGGGTGAGTACGACGGCCGCGTGGAGCCGTGCCGAATGGCTCGTCGAGACCCAGCCGGTCTGGAAGGTCCTCGTGGAACCCGTCGCCGCGAAGTCGGTGACCAGCCTCTCCAGCGGGCTGCCCGAGGAGATGAAGGCAGCGGCCGGACCGCTCGTCGGGATCATCGGCCAGGCCGTGGGCGGGATGCTCGCGATGCAGATCGGCCAGGGCCTCGGCGCGCTCGCCGGCGAGGTGCTCACCGCTTCCGACATCGGCCTGCCCCTCGGCGCGCCGGGCAAGGCAGCGCTCGTGACCAGCAACGTGCGCGCCTTCGCCGAGGGCCTCGACGTGTCCGAGGACGACGTGATCCTCTACCTCGCCCTGCGCGAGGCGGCCCACCAACGCCTCTTCGCCCACGTGCCGTGGCTGCGCGAGCACCTGCTCGGCGCCGTCACCGACTACGCCCGTGGCCTCGAGATCAACGCCCAGCAGATCCAGGACCGCGTCCAGGAGCAGCTGAGCGGGATCGACCCCACCAACCTCGAGTCGGTGCAGGGACTCCTCGAAGGTGGTCTCTTCGACCCGCCGCAGACCGACGCGCAGACCGCGGCCCTCTCCCGCCTGGAGATCGCGCTGGCCCTCGTCGAGGGCTGGGTCGACGAGGTCGTCGGCCAGGCCACCCACGAGCGGATGCCCGCAGCCACCAAGCTTCGTGAAGCCGTACGACGCCGCCGGGCTGCCGGAGGTCCCGCGGAGCAGACGTTCGCGGCACTGGTCGGGCTGGAACTGCGGCCCCGCCGGCTCCGCGACGCGTCGACCCTCTGGGGCGGGCTGCGCACCCGCGCCGGCGAGGAGGCCCGCGACGGCGTCTGGATGCACCCCGACCTGCTGCCGACCGCGGCCGACCTGGACGACCCGTTGTCGTTCCGTGCCGAGGCGACCGCACCCGAGGAACTCTCCGAGGACGACTTCGACGCCGAGCTGCGCAAGCTGCTCGAGGGCGACGGCCCGGCACCGGAGTCCGCAGACACCCCGGACTCCCCGGCCGAGTGACGCTGCACGCCGACGCCCTCGCAACCCTGCGGGAGTGGAGTGCTCCGGGCGCGTCCCAGGAGGAGTTGCGGGGCCGACTGGTGCGGCACCTCGAGTCGACGCCGGACGGCATGTGGCGGTCGTCGTACCCGGACCACCTGACGGCGGGCACGATCGTGCTGGCCGCCGACGGCGACCGGGTGCTGTTGAACCTGCACCGCAAGGCAGGCCGGTGGTTCGCGTTCGGCGGCCATGCCGAGCCGGGCGACGCGACGCTGGCCTCGGTGGCGCTGCGGGAGGCGCGGGAGGAGTCCGGCATCGCCGACCTCGACTTCCACCCCGAACCGCTGCAGCTCGACGTGCACGTGGTGCCGTTCTGCGACCCACGGGGCGGGGTCAGCCACCTGGACGTGCGCTACGCCGCGCTGGCCGGACCGGACGCGCAGGAGGTCGTGAGCGAGGAGTCGCTGGCCGTGCGCTGGTGGCCGATCGACGGCCTGCCCGAGCTCGAGCCGAGCATGATCGACCTGATCTCCCGGGCCCGCGACCTGCTCTGCTGACCCCCGCTGGTCGAGGAGGTTGCGCAGCAACCGTCTCGAGACCTCAGTCGACGTCCTCGCCTGCCGGATAGATCTCCTCCGACGGCGGCCGCGGCATCCGTGCCGCGTCCGACCAGCCCGCGAGGTACCCCTTGGCCTTCTCGGCAGCCGGGTAGTTCGACACCCAGCCCCAGAACTTCTCGTCGTGCTGCGGCTCGATCAGGTGCGCCAGCTCGTGGACGATGACGTAGTCGATCACCCACTCCGGCATCCGCTGGAGCCGCTCGGACAACCGGATGGTGCGATCGCGCGGCGTGCACGAACCCCACCGTGAGCGCTGGTTGCCCACCCAGCGCACCGACTCCGGCACCGCGAGGCCGCCGAGGTAGTCGTCACTGAGCAGCCGGGCGCGCTCCATCAGGTCCTCGTCGGACCATCCCCGCGGGACCGCGGACTTGAGCTCCTTGCGCTCGATCCGCGCGACCATCCGGGTGACCCAGGCGCGTTCCTCGGCACCCGAGAGGTTGTTGGGCACGAGCACGACGATCTTGTCGCCGTCCCGATAGGCAGAGACCGTCCGACGCCGGCGCTCCGACCGTCGTACCTCCACCCGGGGCTTGCTCCGCGCACCCATGTCCCGACCCTACGGCTCGGCCCACTCGAGAAGTCGCTCGACAGGCCACGTGTTGACGATCCGGTCCGCGTCGATCCCGGCCGCCTCGGCCCGCTCGCAACCCAGCAGCGGGTAGTCGAGCTGGCCCGGGGCGTGGGCATCGCTGTCGATCGAGAACACGCACCCGATGTCGCGCGCGAGCTCGAGCAGCTTCGTCGGCGGGTCGCGGCGCTCCGGGCGCGAGTTGATCTCCACGGCCACGCCCTCCTCGGCGCAGGCCTCGAAGACGGCCTGCGCGTCGAACCGGGACTGGCCGCGGGTGCCCCGGTTGCCGGTCACGAGGCGTCCGGTGCAGTGCCCGAGGACGTTGGTGAACGGGTTGCGGACGGCGGCCACCATCCGCCGCGTCATCTGCTCGGCGTCCATCTGGAGCTTGGAGTGCACGCTCGCGACCCGCACGTCGAGACGAGCCAGCATCCGGTCGGTCTGGTCGAGGCGGCCGTCATCGAGGATGTCGACCTCGATCCCGCGCAGCAGCCGGAACCCGGCGGGGGACAGGTGGTCGTTGACCGCGGCGATCACGTCGAGCTGGCGAGTCAGCCGCTCAGCGGAGAGCCCGCGCGCCACCTTCAGCCGCGGCGAGTGGTCGGTCAGCACCAGGTAGTCGTGACCGATCTCGATGGCCGTCATCGCCATCTCCTCGATCGGCGAGCCACCGTCGGACCAGTCCGAGTGCGAGTGCAGGTCCCCGCGCAGTTGCGCGCGCAGTGCGGTCCCGGCTCCGTCACGGGTGAGCGGGCCGCCGTACTGCTGTTCGGCCTCGGCGAGCTTGTCGGGTACCTGCCCCTCGACGACCTGGGCGATGACCCGCGCCGTGCTCGAGCCGACGCCGGCGATCTGGGTGAGGGTCCCGGCGTCGGCGCGCTGGGCGACCTCGTCCGGGGCGAGCGGCAGGATCGCGGCCGCGGCCCCGCGATAGGCCTTGACCTTGTAGCTGTCGGCGCGCCCGCGCTCGAGCAGGAACGCGATCCGGCGCAGCGCCGCGACCGGCGTCCCGTCGTACTGCTCGCTCACGGCAACTTCTCCTCGAAGATTGTTTTCTCCACAGGCAGTGGACGAACCTGTGAGGTCCATTGTCGCTGGTCACCCGGCGGTACGACGTCTGCCGCTCCACCCAGCGCACCGGTTCATCCACAGGCGACTCACCGTTGTCAGGTGGTCCTCCACGGCGAACGGCGTTCTTCCACAGGTTTCTCCACAACCTTGTCCACAGGCAACGCGCCGCACGGATTGACCGCGATCGGCCGGGTGCCTAGCGTCCTCACCAGACGAGGCCCCCGGGCCCGCAGTTCCTCGCTCGCAAGGGGAAGGCAAGCGAGGAGCCGCTGCGGATTCGGGGGCCTCGCCATTTGCAGTGCAGAGCGCGGCTCCGGCGAACTGTCAGCGCCCCTCGAACTCCGGCGTCCGCTTCTCCTGCGCGGCGGCGATCCCCTCCAGCAGGTCGGCCGTCGCCAGCGTGACCGGCTGCGCCAGCGCCTCCCACTCCAGCGCGGTCTCGATGCTCGCGTGGCCCAGCTGCAGCGCGCGCTTGGTGAGCCGCGCGGCGATCGGCGCCGTACCGGCGACCTCGGCCGCCACGGCCAGCACGTCGTCTCGGAACGTGTCCGGCTCCATCACCCGCGACACCATGCCCAGCCCGAGCGCCTCGTCGGCGTCGACGAGGCGGCCGGTCAGGAACAGGTCGCGCGCCGCCGCAGCCCCGACGACGTCCGGCAGCAGGTAGGTGCCGGCCATGCCCGGGTGGATGCCGAGCTTCGTGAACGGCACGCCCATCCGGGCTCCGCGCACGGCGTACCGGATGTCACAGGCCAACGCCATGCACAGCCCCGCGCCGATCGCCGGACCGTTGATGGCCGCGATGGTCGGCACCTCGAGCTTCCGGATCGACAGCCAGGCCCGGTAGAACGGCAGCATCCGGCTGCGCAGCTCGTCGACACCCGCGTCGGGCTCCGACGCCAGCCACGCCAGGTTGCCTCCCGAGCTGAACGCGCGCCCCTCGCCCGTCACCACGACCACCCGCACCGACGGGTCGCCGGCGAGGTGATCGACGGCCGCCACCCACGACGCCGTCATCTCGTCACTCATCGCGTTGCGCAGGTCCGGCTGGTCCAGGACGAGCATCGCGACACCCTCGGAGGGCCGCTCGAGACGCAGATGGACCAGATCGGGGGCGTCAGATGAATTCAGAGCGGATTCAGACATGCGGGGCACGTTACTGCGCCTGCGAGGCGGCGTGCCGTAGGGTCAAGGAGGTTTGGAGCGCGTCTCCGAACTCCGACGGGCTTCCCCCAAGGTCCCCGTCGCGACGACCGAACGAACGACATTGAGCAAGGAGGCCGTCATGGCGGAGACCTGGAGCGGCGAGTTCTACTGCGTGAAGTGCAAGGCCAAGCGCGAGGCGAGTGGCGAGGTCAAGGTCAACGACAAGGGCACCCGGATGGCCAAGGCCGTCTGCCCCGAGTGCGGCACGAACCTCAACCGCATCCTCGGCAAGGCCTGAGTCTTTCCTCTGGATTGACGCAGTCCAACAGACCGAACGTCGCGGGCGACTCCACCTCGGTGGGGCCGCCCGCGGCTGCTTTTGGCCACCCGACGTGCGTGGGGAACGAGCCCTGTGGATGAGCCCTGTGGATGAGCCCTGTGGATGAGCACCGCCGCGTGATCCGGTTCGGTGGCACCCTGCTGCCATGCCGGAGCCCAGCACGGTCACCCCACGGATCCACCACTTGACCCTGCGCCCCGGAACGCCCGTCATGGCGCGTTCCCCCGGCGTCGTGCAGGTCGGCCTGGACGAGCCCGCCGTACGCGTGGACGACGACCCCGCCGTACGGCGCGTGCTGGCCGCGCTGGACCGCCCCGGCGGCGTTCCGGCGGGCGAGGAGCTCCCAGCCGCCGTCACCGACCTCCTGCACCGCCTCGAACAGGCGGGTCTCCTCATCGAGGTTCCGGACGCCGAGGTCCGTCCCGACCCGGCCCTGGTCACCTTGCGCGCCCAGTTCGGTCCCGACGCCGTACGACGCCGCGCCGCCCGCGCAGCAGCGACGATCGCCGTCCATGCGGACCCGGCGACGGCCGCCCTGCTCGCGCCACTCCTGGACCGGGCCGGCGTGCGCCATGTCGCCCGCCAGGTGGGACACCACGCCGGCGATCCGGGCGATCTCGCCATCGCTGCGCACCTGATCGTCACGACCGGGCCGCTCGACCGCGCACTGCTGGACCCGCTGATCCGCAGTTCGGTCCCCCACCTGCTGGTCACGGGCGCGGCCACCGGTCGCCGGGTCGGCCCGTTCGTCCAGCCCGGCCTGACCGCCTGCCTGCGGTGCGTGGACGCGCACGAGGCGCTCCACGACGCGCGGCGGCCCCTTCTGTTGTCGCAGGCGGCGCGGGCGGCCACCGATCGGCCACCACCGGTGGATCCACTGCTCGACCAGATCGCCCTGGCCTGGGCCGTCCGGGACCTGCTGCGCTACCTCGAGGGCGACGAGCCGAGCACGTGGTCGACCACGGTCGACGTCGGCCCGGTCGAGGCGCCGGAGCGGGTGCGCTGGGGACGCCATCCGGACTGCGGCTGCGCGTGGGACACGATCACGCAGTTCCCGTGAACCGCTCCGCTACCACCACTCGCCCACCACCGCTCCGCTACCACCACTCACTGTCGAGCTTGGCCTCCATCGAACGGAGGTACTCCCGCGAGCACTCGTCGCAGTAGCGACGGACCCGACCGCGCTCGACCGCGGTCGTCCATGTCACGGGCGCGTCCTCACCCTCGGCCCGCCGGCCGCAGAAGTCGCACGTGACGGTCATTTCTCCAGCGTAGGCCCGGGAACACAGAAGGGGCCGGACCCGACCTTGCCTGTTTGGCGGTCGGTTCCGGCCCCTTCTTCTTCACCCGCGATCAGGTGGTCCTCCGAGGAGGTGTCTCGTGAGGTCCTGGCGGAACCTCACAGGTTGATCACAGAGCGCGAGCGAGGGCGAGACGGGCCTGCTGCGCTGCGCGCTCGGCCTTGCGGCTCAAGCGCCGGGCGCGGACCACACGAGTGGCCACGCGCAGCTGCTGCGCCTCTCCCAGGCGCGTGACCATCTGCTCACGCGCCAACTGTTCGTTCATCATCTGAAACATGGTGGTACTTCCGTTCTGAGTGGCCGAGATCAATCTGTGGGTCTTGGTGGTGCGGGTGTGGACTACGCCGCGGCGTCCTTGCGCGGACGTCCCCGGGGACGCTTGCGCGGGATCACCACGCCGGCGAGGAACAACTCGCCGCCCCAGACGCCCCACGGCTCACGCCGCTCCTGGGCGCCGGACAGGCACAGCTGCTGGACAGGGCAGTCCAGGCACAGCGCCTTCGCGGACTCGACGTCCGACGGTGACTCGGCGAACCACAACTCCGCATCGTTCAGCCGGCACGGCAGCAGCTCGTCCAGCGTCGGCTCGAGAACACTGGTCGTCATCTGCTTTCACCTCCTCTTCAATGACCTGATCGCGTTGGTCGATTTCCTTGAGGGGATCTGCGACTCCGCGTTCTCGGTCTGAGAAGCACGAAGGCCGCGGATCCCGGTCTTTCGGGTTCCGCGGCCTGGAGGCTGCCTTTCTGATGCTCAGATCAGACAGGTGGGCTCCAGGCGTGGAAACCAGAGACGTACACGGCGTTGAAGCCGCGGTGTCCCGTGCCGGTGAGGGCGCGCTCTCGCTTGACGGCCGGAACGGCCTTGATGTCAGTGGCCACGGCGTCAACGGCGGCGCTGAACGGAGCAAAAGCAGCGTTCGGAGCCGTCGGAGCAGAGGTGGCGCAGTCGAGTGCGGACAGCGTGAGCTGCCAGGTCGCCATCGGGATCGGAATGATCGTCATGTTCTTCATGGTGTCGCCACCTCCTTCGGTGCCTTGAGAGCGCGAGCCGTGCCAGGGCTCTGATGCGCAACGGATGTTGTCTGACGACCGTAATGGCCGTGTATCAGGACGCGCAAATCATTTATTGGGTTTTTCAAGGTTTTTCTGAAACAACCGCGAGAACGGCCTCTCCGTACCGCTCAATCTTCGTTTCGCCGACCCCGCTGATCGACGCGAGCGCCGCCATGGTGGCGGGCTTGTGCTCGGCAATCAGCTCCAGCGTGGCGTTGGTGAAGACGACGTACGCCGGCAGTGGCTTGCCGTCCTCGCCGCTCTCCCTCGCGGTCTCCAGGCGCCAGGCCTTGAGCCGCTCGAAGAGCGCCTCGTCGTACCGCATGGGGTGGTGGGAACAGCGCCCCCGCTTCTTCTCCGCCGCGCTCGCCAACGGCTGGAGGCACTCGCGGCACCGGGCGACCTTGGTGGGCCTGCGGTTGGCCTGCGGGCGCTGGGCGTCGGGCAGCATCGGCACCAGGAAGCGCGACGGCTGGCGTCGCGCTGCCTGCCCCGGGTTGCGGGCAGCCGCCCACGACACCATCAGGTCCTGGCGCGCGCGGGTCATGCCGACGTAGAGCAACCGTCGCTCCTCCTCCACCGCACCGGGAGGCGCACCCTCCTGGCTGGCGTAGACGAACGGGAGGGTGCCGTCCTGGACGCCACAGCAGAAGACCGCGTCCCACTCCAGGCCCTTGGCGGCGTGGAAGGTCGCGAGCGTGACGCCGTCGGCGGTCGGGGCGTGCTGTTCGTTCGCCCGGCGCTCGAGGTCGGCCACGAAGGTCGTCATCGAGGCCTCGATGCCCAACTCCGTCGAGAACTCCTCCGACTGGTCCACCAGCGCCTGGAACGACTCCCAGCGGTCCCGGACCTGACCCCTGCTCGTCGGCGGCGCAGCGGTCCAGCCCATCGCCGCCAGCACGGCCTTGACGATGTCGAGCCACGGCCCGGAGTCGGCCTCACCCGAGCGCGCCGCTCCGCGCAGCCGGGTCACGGCCTCCCGCACCTCACGGCGGTCGAAGAAGCGCGCGGCACCGCGGACGACGTACGGAATGCCGCGGTCGGTCAGTGCGTCCTCGAAGGTCTCCGACTGTGCGTTGATCCGGAACAGCACCGCCATCTCGCCGTACGACGTCCCGCCGCGATGCAGCTGCGCGATCCGGTCCGCGACGCTGGCCGCCTCGGCGACCTCGTCCGGCTCGCCGACGTACCGGACGGCGGACCCGGCACCCTGCTGCGATCGCAGGTCGACGCCGGCGCTGGGCGTGCCCGCGAGCAGCTTGTTGGCGACCTCGACGATCTGGGGCGTCGAACGGTAGTTGCGGACCAGCTCGATCGAGGTGGTGCCGGCGTACCGCTTCGGGAAGTCCCGCAGGTAGGTCGCATCAGCGCCGGCGAAGGAGTAGATCGTCTGCGCCGGGTCACCGACGACGCACAGCTCGTCGCGTCCGCCGAGCCAGAGGTCCAGCAGCGCCGACTGGAGCGGCGAGACGTCCTGGAACTCGTCGACGACGAACCACTTGTACTGGCGGCGCACCTGGGCCGCGACGCGCTCGTCGCCGGCGAGCACACCGGCCGTCAACAGCAGCACGTCCTCCATGTCCATCCGGCCCTGGTCGCGCTTGACCTCCTCGTAGGCCGCGAACACGCGGGCGATGTCGGAGGCGGAGTGGCCGTCGATGCTGCGGCCCTTGGTCGGCGCGATCCGTGCGTAGACGTCGGAGCCGACGTTGCTGACCTTGGCCCACTCGATCTCGGAGGCGAGGTCGCGCAGCAGCGCCTGGTCGCCGCGGACGCCGATGTTGCGGCACGCACCGGCGATCATCGGGATCTTCGACTCGGTCAGGACCGGCAGCTCGGTGCCGTAGACGTGCGGCCAGAAGTACCGCAACTGGCGCAGGGCAGCGCTGTGGAACGTGCGCGCCTGGACACCCGGGGCACCGAGGGTGCGGAGCCGCTGGCGCAGCTCACCGGCCGCCCGTGTGGTGAAGGTGACGGCGAGCACCTCGGACGGCGCGTAGACGCCCGCCTGGACGCCGTGCGCGATCCGGTGGGTGATCGCCCGCGTCTTGCCCGTGCCCGCACCGGCCAGCACCCGCACCGGGCCGCGCAGGGTCTCGGCCACCGCACGCTGCTCGGGGTCGAGCGCAGAGAGGAGTTGCTCGATCGACGAGGACACCGTGGACATCGGTGGGAACATCTCCTTCGCGCACATGGTTGGGTCGAAGATCAGACCCTAGACCGCAGAGGCGACACTTCAGCGATGAGCACCAGCACCTTCACGATGTACACCACTCCGTGGTGCGGCTACTGCCACCGGCTCAAGAGCCAGCTCGACCGCGAAGGCATCACCTTCGACATCGTCGACATCGAGCAGGTGCCGGACGCCGCCTTCATCGTGGAGCAGGCCAACGGCGGCAACCAGACGGTCCCGACCCTGGTGTACGCCGACGGCTCCGCGCAGACCAACCCGAGCGTCGCGCAGGTCAAGGCCAAGCTGGCCACCCTCGCGGGCGTCGAGTAGGCCGAGCCGCCTCACCAGCTCCCGGGCAACGCTCCGCCGTACCAGTCCTCGATGAGGGACCGGCTGATCGAGACGCCACCGGGCAGCACCAGCGACCCGTCCTCCGCGCCCGCCCGCATCTGTGCGCGGGTGAACCAGCGAGCCTCCTCGACGTCGTCGTCCTCGAGCCGGATCGCCTCCGAGGTCGCCCGGCCGTGGAAGCCGAGCATCAGGCTCGACGGCAGCGGCCACGGCTGGTTGCCGAAGTAGGTCACCTCACCGACTTCGACGCCCGTCTCCTCGAGCACCTCGCGTCGTACGGCGTCCTCCAGGCTCTCGCCGGGCTCGCAGAAGCCCGCGAGCGTGGAGAACCGGCCCTCGGGCCAGGAGGCGCCCCGGCCCAGCAGGCACCGCTCGTCCTCGCTGCCCGGCTCGCCGGCCGAGACCAGCATGATCACCGCGGGGTCCGACCGGGGGAACTGCGGCTTCCCGCAGGCGTCGCACATCAGTTCGTGGCCGGCCGAGCGCGACGAGAGCGTGCCCCCGCAGCGCGGACAGAACCGGTGCGCCCAGTGCCACTCGGCCAGGCCGAGGGCGTGGAACACGAGCGGCGCCTGGCGAAGGGACTCGCCAGCGAGGAACGGCAGCAGCCCGCGCAGGGGCAGCCACGTCTCCCCCTCGGCCTTCGCCAGGTCACCCGAGGCGATCACCGCCCACCAGGTCGTGCCGTCCCGCTCCCCCAGCAACACGTGGACGCCGTCCGGAGCATCCGCAGCGGAGACCCACTCCAGTCCGTCCGGCCCGGGGCGGACCCGGGTGCCGGCGACGACCAGGACCCGGCTGTCGGGGTGGGTCCACCGATCGGCCAGCCACGCCTCGTCGTTGCGGTGCAGGCCGTGGCGTTCGTGGGCGTCGGCCGCGAGTGCCAGATGCGGAAAGGTCACGCGTAGAGACTAGTGAGCAGTTCCGCGCGATCATCAACCATGGATGCAGCAACGCTCCGGGCCGCGCAGGCCCCGCTCAAGGAGACCTACCGGTCGGATCCCGCCACCGCGAGGATCCCCACCAGCGCGCGAGGCGACTACCGCGATCCGGGCGTGACGGGCACGGTCGACGGCTTCGCCGGTCCCATCCGGGCCGGTCTCCACAGCGCTGCCGGCGGTGACGGCACCGACGCGTGCTCGGCCGACCTTCTCCTCGAGGCGGTGCTCGCGTGCGCCGCCGTGACGCTGCGCGCCGTCGCCACGTCGATGGGCGTCGAGATCCGCGACGCCCGGCTCGCTGCCGATGCCTGGTGGGACGCGCGCGGCACCCTCGGCGTCGACCAGCAGGCACCGATCGGCGTCCAGGACATCGTCGTGACGCTCACGCTCGACACCGACGCGGACGACGCCACCCTCGGCCGCCTGGCCACCGCGACGGAGCGGTACTGCGTGGTCGGCCAGACCCTCGCCACCCCACCGACGATCCGGGTCGAGCGCGCCTGAGCACCGGCCTCGACCAGCGATTCAGCCGAGCAGCTTCTCGATCTCTTCCCGGTCCGCGAGGTCGTCGTGGACGACCAGTTCCCCGCTGCGCACGTAGTAGAACGCCGCACGCACCTGTTCGACCGGGAGGTCGTGGAGCTCGGCCCACGCGAGCCGGTAGATCGCCAGCTGCAACGGATCGGCGTCCTGCCGGGCGTTGGTCTTCCAGTCCACGACGAGGTACGACGACCCGCCCTCTCCCGCACCATCGGGCTCCAGGTAGACGGCGTCGATGCGCCCCCGCACCAGCTGCTGCGCGCCGCCCTGGGTGCCGAGCACGAGGGCGAACGGCGCCTCGATCGCGTGCGGGACGCGCGACCCGAACGGTCCGGTCTCGAAGGTGGCGATGAGTTCCTGGAGGTCGGCTTCGTCGTCGATACCGGCGTCGGCGCGACCGGCCAGCTCGTCGGGGTCGAAGAGCCCCTGCTGGCCGAACCGGGCCTCGACCCATGCGTGGAAGCGGGTGCCGAACCGGGCGGCGGGTGCGGGCGGACGCGGCATCGGGCGGGCGAGGTCGCGGGCCAGGCCTTCGGGGTCGTCGCGCAGTCGTCCCATCGCGGTCGCCGAGAGCGAGGCCGGGAGGGTCACCACGACCTCGGTGCCGGCACCGCCCGCGGCCTGCACGCGGGCCTCGGCGAGCAACTGCTCGATCTCGGCGTCCCACTCCGCGACCCGCGCGCTGGCCACGAGGTCCAGGTCGTCCTCCTCGGCGTCGGGGTCGGCGGCACGCACCAGCTCGGCCGCGGCCAGCCGCAGGCGCGCCTCCTCGCCGAAGCCGTCGGCTGGCCAGGGCCGGGAGGGGTCCTCGGCGTCGTAGGGATTCGCCGAGCCCTTCTCGGGCCGGGTCAGCCACGGCTCGGGCGCCTGGCCCCACTCGGTCAGCAGTGCGCGCACCGTCTCCTGGTAGGACGACGGCCCGTAGGGCGTCTTGCGCGGTCCCCACTGGAACGACGTGACCGACAGGTGGTGTGCGGCGCGGGTGAAGGCGACGTACCCGAGGCGCAGTTCCTCGTCGGCCTCGTGCGCCTTGGCCCGTTGCCGGTAGTCGTCGAGCGCGGCCTTGTCGAAGCCCTCCAGCTGCGGGAGGTCGCCGGCGTCACCGCGCAACGGCGCCGGAATCACCGACGGTGAGGAGACCCACAGGGTCCGTCCCTGGCTCGACGGGAAGCGGGACTCCCCGACACCCACGCAGTAGACGGTCTCCCACTCGAGGCCCTTCGACCGGTGCACCGTGAGGAGCTTGACCGAGTCGGCCTCGGTGGGTGTTGCCACGTCCAGTCCGTTGCCCTGGTCGTCCTCGGCGGTGAGGTAGGCGAGCAACGCCGGCAGCGTCACGTCGCCGTCGACCGCCTGGAAGTCGGCGACCGCCTTCACGAACAGGTCGAGGTTGTCGCGTCGTGCCGCCGCCGCAGGGCTGGTCGACGAGGCGAGCTCGACGTCGACACCGGTGACGTCGATGATCCGGCGGACCAGGTCGAGCAACGGCTCCCCCACGGCCGCGCGCAGCAGGCGCAGCTCGTCACGCAGCAGGGCGAACCGAGCCAGCGCCTCCTCGGAGTACTCCGCGTCGCCGGGGTCGGCGAGGGCGTCGTCGAGGCAAGGGATCTCGGCCGGATCGATGCCGTCGGCGATGGCGACCAGCTGCGCGGAGACCGACACGGTGTCGTCGGCGCGGCCCCGACGACCGGCGTGCTCACTGGCCCGTCGGCCGAGCAGGCGCAGGTCGCGCGGCCCGATCGCCCAGCGCGGCCCGGCGAGCAGGGTCAGCAGCGCGGCGTTGTCGGTGACGTCGTGCAACAGGCGCAGCGTGGCCACGATCTCGGCAATCTCCGGCAACCGCAGGAGGCCGGAGAGACCGACGATCTCGACGGGGATGTTGGCGGACGTCAGCGCGTCGAAGACGAGCTCGGCGTGCGCGTTGTCGCGGGTCAGCACGCCCGTCTTCGCCCAGTCGCCGGGCTCCCCACCCCACCCGGCACGAATCGAGGACGCGAGCCACGCCAGCTCGTCCCGCTGTGTCTCGAACACCTCGGCTGTGACCAGCCCGTCCACGGCGTCGTCGGGCGCCCGCAACCGCGCCACCCCTGCGCCGCGCGCTTCCAGGGCGTCGTACAACGGACCGGCGAGGCGGCTCGCGACGTCGAGGATGCGGCGGTCGGAGCGACGGTTGATGGTCAGCGGGTGCGTACGGGACTCACCGTCCGCAGCCGGGAAGGTCTGGGCGAAGTTGAGGATGTTCGCGACCGACGCACCGCGCCAGCCGTAGATCGCCTGGTTCGGGTCGCCGACCGCAGTGACCGCGTGCCCACGCCCGTCGACCTCGCCGGAGAACAGCCGCGACAGCATGATCGCCTGCGCGACCGACGTGTCCTGGTACTCGTCGAGCAGCACCACCTTGAACCGACCGCGCTCGACGGCGCCGACCTCGGGCCGTTCGGCCGCCAGCCGCGCGCCGAGCTCGATCTGGTCGGAGAAGTCCATCAGGCCCAGGTCACGCTTGAGGCCGCGGTACGACGCCACCAGCTTGAGCAGGTCGGCCCGCCGGTCGATCGCGGACATCGCCTTCTCCACGGCTTCGACGTACGTCTTGCGCGCCTTGCCGGCCAGTTCCGCGTCGCGGGCCTGCTCGAAGCCGCGCCGCGCCTCGGCATCGTGCGCGAGCACCTGGCTCGGCGCCACGAGGTGTTCGCTCATGGCCGAGTCGAGGGCGAGGAGGTTCTGGATCGCCGTCTCGGGGTGGTCGGTCAGGTGATCGATGTCGCCGGTGAAGCGGTCGATCGCCCGGGCACCCAGCTGGTAGCGCGCGGCATCGGTGATGACGCGGGTGTCGGGCTCGTGCCCGATCCGCAGGCCGTGGTCGGTGAGCAGCGTCGCGGCATAGGCGTTGTACGTCGCCACGGTCGGTTCGAGCACCTCGTCGGCCTCGTCGGCGTCGGCCCCGTTGGCCCCGTTGGCCCCGCCGCCGGCCGTGAGGTCGAGCGCTCCCGCGTCCCGCAGGGCCGTGCGGATCCGCTGGCGCAGTTCCGCGGCGGCCTTGGTCGTGAAGGTCAGGCCGAGCACCTCTTCGGGGCGCACCTGGCCGGTGAGCACGAGGTAGACGACCCGGGCAGCCATCAGCGTCGTCTTGCCCGAGCCGGCGCCGGCGATCACGACCGCCGGCCGCAGGGGGGCGCTGATCGCAGCCCACTGCTCGTCGCTCGGCGGGAACTTCGCCTGCATCGCCCGCTGCAGGTCGGCAGGGGTGTCGAGCTTCATCGGCGGCCGGATCATTGCGCCACCACCGCCCCGGCACTCTTCGCGGGGCACAACGGCACGAACGAGCACGTACGGCAGTGCTGCCCGGCCACGGCCGGGAAGTGCTCCCCGCGGATCAGCGCCGCGGCGTTCGTCAACCGCCCACGGAGGTCCTCGCGTTCGGGGCCCTCCTCGGCGTGCACCGGCTGCTGCTGCACCGTCGCCGCCGGGCCGCCGTCCACCAGCCCCAGCTGCACGAGCTCGGCGCCACCGGCCGTGTGCGGCGGGGCCCCCGGGTCGGTGTCGAGCGCGCCGTGGTCGACGGCGAACTGGTACAGCGCGAGCTGGACGTGTCCCTTGACCGAGGTGTCCGACGGCTTGTTGCGACCCGTCTTGAGGTCCACCACGACGACATGTCCGTCGGCGTCGAGCTCGACCCGGTCGGCGTACCCGGTCAGCTGCACGCGTTCGCCGTCAGGCAGGTCGACCACCGTCGAGAACTTCGCCTCGCGGTCCACCAGTTCACGCGGGTTGGACTCGTGCCATTCCACGAACCGCTCGAGCGCCGCGCGGACGCGTTCGTGCTCGCGCACCTTCGACCACGGCGTCCGGAAGTCGAGGCGGTCCCAGACCTCGTCGACGTACGCCATCAGGGCCGCCGGGTCGGGCGGCGCATCGCCCGCCGCCACCCGTTCGGCGAGGGCGTGCACGAGTTCACCGAGGTTGGCGGACTGGTGCGCGCGACCCACGCCACCGGCCTCACGGGTCAGGAACCACTGCGTCGGGCACACGGCCAGCGAATCGAGCATGCTCGCGGAGACCGGCACCGGCTGGTCCTCGGTGCGGATCGGCGTGGTCGACACCGTGACCGCGCGAGTGCCCCACCAGGTGGCGGGATCGGCGGCCGGCGCCAGGGCCCGTCGTCCGACTCGTTCCTGCGCGAGGCGGGCGAGGCGACGGGCCGCAGCAGCGCGCAGCGGCTCCTCGGTCGCCGGGTCCGCGACAGTACGGCGCAGCTCCGCCACCAAGCCGTCCAGGGACAGCGGCCGCGGCGGACGTCCGACGACGTGCTCGATCGAGCTGCCGAGCTCCTCGATGAACCGGGACGGCTGCTCGCCCTCGTCCTCGCTGGACTTCACGGCGGTGACGACGAGGCGCTCGCGCGCCCGGGTGCAGGCGACGTAGAACAACCGTCGTTCCTCCATCAGCAGCTCGCGGGTCGAGACCGGCGGAAGCACCCCGTCGGTCCCGATCCGGTCGGCCTGCAGCAACGTCGAGCGACGCCGCAGGTCGGGCCAGCCCTCGGCCTGCACGTGCGCAGCCACGACCAAACGCCATTCCAGGCCCTTGCTCCGGTGCGCCGTCAACAGGCGTACGGCGGCACCGCGTGCGCCACGGTCCGCCAGTGTGTCGGCGGGGATCTCCTGCTGGACGAGGCCTTCGAGGAACGGCGCCACACCCTGGTGCTCGCGCCTTTCTCCGGAGCGCACCGACACGTCGAACAGGGCACAGATCGAGTCGAGGTCACGGTGTGCGCGACGGGCCGAGCCGCCGCCTGCCTCGACGTACCGACGCAGCCGTTGGGGCCAGTTCGTGCCCGACCACACGGTCCAGAGCAGGTCCTCGGCGCTCGCGCCGGCGTCGAGATCCGCACGCGCCCGGGCCAGCAGCGTTGCCAGCGCGCGGGCCTGTCCTGCCTCGGGTG
>JAKFEI010000366.1:0-4390 GCA_036675765.1 Nocardioides sp.
TGGTGCTCACCCTGCTCGGCATCCTCGCCGCCGCCCTCGCCGGTTCTGCCGTCGTACGACGTCAGCTGCGCCCGTTGCGCGAGGTGGCTGCCACGGCGCACGCCGTCGCGGAGCTGCCGCTCGACTCGGGCGACATCGGGATCACCGAGCGGGTGCCCGAGCACCTGACCGACGTCCGCACCGAGGCCGGTCAGGTGGGGGCAGCCCTCAACCAGCTGCTCGCCCACGTCGAGTCGTCGCTCTCCGCGCGGCATCGCAGCGAGCAGCAGGTCCGCCAGTTCGTCGCGGACGCATCGCACGAACTGCGTACCCCCCTGACCACGATCGCCGGGTACACCGAGCTGGCCCGACGTCGCGGCGACGCGGAGACCTCGACGATGGCGCTGGGGAAGGTCGAGGAGGAGGCGGGCCGGATGACCGCGCTGGTCGAGGACCTCCTGTTGCTCGCCCGCCTCGACGCCGGCCGCCCGCTGGCGTCCGACCCGGTCGACCTGACCCGGCTGCTCCTCGAAGCGGTCGACGACGCGCGGGTCATCGCGCCCGAGCACCGCTGGCAGATCGTGCTCCCGGACGACGGCGAGCCGATCGAGGTGACCGGCGACGGGCACCGGTTGCACCAGGTCGTGACCAACCTGCTCACGAATGCCCGCAAGTACACCCCGCCCGGAACGACGGTCACCGTGACGGCCCGTCCGGGAGGTTTCGACGTCCATGACGACGGGCCGGGATTCGCGCCGGACCTCGCCGCCACGGCCTTCGAACGCTTCACGCGTGGGGATGCATCGCGACACCGTTCCGACGGCATCGGCCTCGGTCTGGCGCTCGTGCAGGCGATCGTGGCCGCGCACGGGGGAAGCGTCGCCCTGTCCAGCGCCCCCGGCAACACCCGCATCACGGTCGCGATCGGCTCACAGGTTCCGCACAGTCGCACCTGACGGATCGCACAGACCGGACCGACAGGGTCGGGCTCGTGAAACGACTGCTCCAGCGCGTGCGCCCGCCGTGGCGCCGCCCCCGCCGCCTCGTGCTCGTCCTCGCCGCACTGGTCCTGCTGTCGGGCGCGGCAGGAGCCTGGCTGCTCCTGCGTGACGATGCGCCGGCCGCGGCCGCGTCGACCACGGCAACGGTGGCGACGCAAACGTTCAAGGAGACCGTCACCGCGAGCGGGACGGTGGCCGCGGCGACGACCGCCGATCTCTCCTTCCCTGTCACCGGGACCGTCACGGACGTCTTCGTCCAGCCGGGGGACAAGGTCCGCAAGGGGCAGAAGCTCGCAGCCATCGACGACACCGTCCTGCAGGCCGAGCTCGCCGCCGCGAAGAGCTCCCTCGATGCTGCGCAGACGGCGCAGTCCGAACACCTCTCCGACGACTCCACCGACGAGCAGACGGCTGCTGACCAGGCGGCGGTGGTGGCCGCCGAGTCGAGCCTGGCCCAGGCCGAGGATGCCGTGGACGATGCCGTGCTGCGGTCGACGACGGCCGGCACCGTGACGGCCGTCGGACTCGAGGTCGACGACACCGTCGGCAGTACAGGCGGTGGTGGCAACACCGACGCGACCGACACCTCCACCGGCACCATCACCGTGGTCTCGACCGGCCGCTTCGTGGTCGAGGCGTCGGTGGCCAGCGGCGACGTCGAGAAGATCTCCGAGGGCCTCCAGGCCGAGGTGACGATCAGCGGCATCGACGGCACGGTCTACGGCACCGTGCAGGAAGTCGGCCTCGTGGCGGAGACCGACTCGAACGGCGCCGCCGTGTTCCCGGTGACCATCACGATCACCGACGAGCGCGACGACCTGTTCGCCGGTACGTCGGCCGACCTCTCGATCATCGTCAGCCAGCGCGCCGACGTACTGACCGTGGACAGCCGGGCCGTGCAGAACGACGGCGACACGACGTACGTCGACAAGGTCACCGACGCGGCAACGGGCGCCTCCACGCGCACCGAGATCGAGATCGGCGAGACGAACGGCATGGCGACCGAGGTCGTCTCCGGGCTCGTCGCCGGCGATCTCGTCGTGGTTCCCGGCTTCGCCGGTCCGGGTGGTGGCGGCGGCAACCAGGAGATGCAGGAGTTCCAGGAGCAGATGCGGGAGCGGATGGAGCAGGGTGGTGGCCAGATGCCGCCCGGCGGCTTCATCCAGGGCCCGGGTGGCGCCCAGTGAGTGCGCTGATCGCGCTCGACGGAGTACGCAAGACCTATCGATCGGGATCGGTCGGGTTCGAGGCGCTGCGGGGCATCGACATGACGGTCCAGACGGGGGAGTACGTCGCCGTCATCGGCCCGTCCGGCTCAGGCAAGTCGACCCTGATGAACATCCTCGGCTGCCTCGACGTGCCGACGGAGGGTCACTACGTGCTGGCCGGCGACGACACGTCGCAGCTCGACGAGGCGGCCCTGGCCGCGATCCGCAACCGACGGATCGGCTTCGTGTTCCAGCAGTTCCACCTGCTCGCGTCGATGCCGGCATGGCGCAACGTGGAGCTCCCGCTGATCTATGCAGGCGTTCCGCGTGCCGAACGACGGGAGCGCGCGGAGGCTGCACTCGCGCGGGTCGGACTCGCCGACCGGCTGGCCAACCGCCCCGGCGAACTGTCGGGCGGACAGCAGCAACGGGTTGCCGTCGCGCGGGCCCTGGTCACCGAACCCGACCTGCTGCTCGCCGATGAACCGACCGGCAACCTCGACTCGGCCTCGTCGCGGGACGTGCTCGCGCTGTTCGACGAGCTCCACGACGCCGGCCGCACGATCGTGCTGATCACCCACGAGCCCGATGTTGCCTCGCGTGCCGGTCGGAACCTGGTCATCGACGACGGACTGATCACCAGCGACCGCGCCGCGTCGACGCTCAGCGGAGTGGGTGCCCGATGAGCTGGTGGGAAACGGTTCGGTCCGGCCTGGCTGCGATCCGGGCGCACCGGCTGCGCTCGGCCCTCACCGTCCTCGGCATCGTCATCGGCATCTCCTCGGTGATCCTCACCGTCGGTCTGGGGCAGGGCGCGCAACGCGAGGTCGAGGACCAGATCGACGCGCTCGGGTCCAACCTGCTCATCGTCTCCCCGGGCAGCAGCACCAGCAGTTCCGGCATGCGCGGGGGCTTCGGCTCGGCCTCGACGCTCACCTTCGCCGACGCCACGGCGATTGCCGACTCCGACGTCGTGCCCGATGCGGCCGCGGTCGCGCCCGCGACCACGAGCTCCGTCGCGCTGGTCAACGGCACGACCAACTGGACGACCTCGCTGGTGGGTACGTCGACGGCGTGGCCCCGGGTACGCAGCAGGGAGCTCTCGGCGGGCCGGTTCTTCACGGCTGCCGAAGCCGAACAGGGCGCGCCGGTCGTCGTACTCGGGCCGGACACGGCGTGGGAACTCTTCGGGCGGCGGAGCCCCGTCGGCCAGCAGGTCACCGTCAACGGCACCCGGCTGACGGTGATCGGAGTGCTCACCTCGTCCGGTGCGTCGGCGAGCGGAAGCAGCGAGGACGACCTCGCGGTGGTCCCGGTCTCGACCTCCAGCCGGCTGACCGGCAGCACGGCCGACACGGTCTCGACCATCTACGTCGAGGCGACCAGCGAGGACGTGCTGTCGGCGGCGTACCAGGAAGTGCAGGCCCTGCTGGCCAATCGGCACGGCGTGACCACCGCAGAGGCGGACTTCTCCATCGCGACCCAGGCGTCGCTGGTGGAAACGGCGAACGAGACGAACCGGACCTTCACGGTGCTACTCGGAGGCGTGGCCGGTATCTCGCTGCTCGTCGGCGGCATCGGCGTCATGAACATCATGCTGGTCTCGGTCACCGAACGGGTCCGCGAGATCGGGCTGCGCAAGGCGCTCGGTGCCGCCCCGCGCGTGATCCGACGGCAGTTCCTCGTCGAGGCCTCGCTGCTCGGGCTGACTGGCGGTGTCGTCGGCGTCCTGATCGGTGTCGTCGGTGCGCAAGTGCTGCCGCGCTTCATTGACCAGGCCGTCGCGATCTCGGCACTGGCGACCATCGCTGCCCTCGTCACGGCACTGGCCCTGGGCGTCGGCTTCGGCGTCTATCCAGCGACCCGGGCCGCACGGCTCACCCCCATCGACGCACTCCGCAGCGAGTGAACGTGACCTCCATGCCTGACCCCCGAACCCCGCAGAAGAAAGCGACTCCCATGTCCCTGAGTTCCCTGGCCCTCCCGCTGCGCCCGATCGGCGTGGTGGCGACGGGCGTCGCCCTGGCCGCCCTGCTCGCCGGCTGCGGCCGCGACGATGCCACCGATCCGGCGGCCGACGTGACGTCCGGTGCTGCCGGTGGCGTTCCTTCCGGCGCCCCGGCCGGAGGACCCGGCGGGATGCCCGGAACGTTCGGCGAGATCGCGGCCGTGAGTGGCGACACCCTCCAGGTGCGCAGCCAG
>JAKFEI010000058.1:0-4386 GCA_036675765.1 Nocardioides sp.
GGCACCATCACCGACGCCTCCGGCCGCACCCTCTCGGGCCAGGTCACCGAGGCCTTCTGGAATGCCATGCGGCACGCCAAGCCCCTGGCCATCGGCCTGAACTGTGCGCTGGGCGCCCCGGAGATGAGGCCCTACATGGCCGAGATCTCCCGCATCGCCGACACCTTCGTCTCGAGCTACCCGAACGCCGGGCTGCCGAACGCCTTCGGTGAGTACGACGAGTCCCCGGAGCGCCAGGCCGGGTACATCGAGGAGTTCGCCTCCGCAGGCCTGGTGAACCTCGTGGGCGGCTGCTGCGGCACGACGCCGGCGCACATCGCCGAGATCGCCAGGGTCGTCGAGGGCAAGAGCCCCCGCATCCTTCCGACCATCGACGTGGCGACCCGGCTGTCCGGTCTCGAGCCGCTGAACATCACCGAGGACTCGCTCTTCGTGAACATCGGCGAGCGCACCAACATCACCGGCTCCGCCCGGTTCCGCAACCTGATCAAGGCCGAGGACTACGACACGGCCCTGTCTGTCGCGTTGCAGCAGGTCGAGGTCGGTGCGCAGGTCATCGACATCAACATGGACGAAGGCATGATCGACGGCGTCGCCGCGATGGACCGGTTCACGAAGCTGATCGCGGCCGAGCCCGACATCAGTCGCGTCCCCGTGATGATCGACTCCTCCAAGTGGGAGGTCATCGAGGCCGGCCTGAAGAACGTCCAGGGCAAGCCGATCGTCAACTCGATCTCCATGAAGGAGGGCGAGGAGAAGTTCATCCGCGAGGCCCGCTTGTGCCGCAAGTACGGCGCCGCGGTGGTGGTGATGGCCTTCGACGAGCAGGGCCAGGCCGACAACCTGGAGCGCCGCAAGGAGATCTGTGGTCGGGCCTACCGGATCCTGACCGAGGAGGTCGGGTTCCCGGCCGAGGACATCATCTTCGACCCGAACTGCTTCGCCCTCGCGACGGGCATCGAGGAGCACGCGACGTACGGGATCGACTTCATCGAGGCATGTGCCTGGATCAAGGAGAACCTGCCCGGCGTCCACATCTCCGGCGGCATTTCGAACGTCTCCTTCTCGTTCCGGGGCAACAACCCGGTCCGCGAGGCGATCCACGCGGTGTTCCTGTTCCACGCCATCAAGGCGGGCCTGGACATGGGCATCGTGAACGCCGGCGCCCTCGTGCCGTACGACTCGATCGACCCGGAGCTCCGGGAGCGCATCGAGGACGTCGTGCTGAACCGGCGCGAGGACGCGGCCGAGCGCCTGCTGGAGATCGCCGAGCGCTTCAACAACGCCGGCGACCCCAAGGAGGAAGCGGCCGCCGCCGAGTGGCGCAGCCTGCCGGTCCGCGAGCGGATCACGCACGCCCTGGTGAAGGGCATCGACGCCGACGTCGAGACCGACACCGAGGAGCTCCGCGCGGAGATCTCCGCGGCCGGCGGTCGCCCGATCGAGGTCATCGAGGGCCCGCTGATGGACGGCATGAACGTCGTCGGCGACCTCTTCGGCGCCGGCAAGATGTTCCTGCCCCAGGTCGTGAAGTCGGCCCGGGTCATGAAGAAGGCCGTCGCCTACCTGCTGCCGTTCATCGAGGCGGAGAAGCAGCCCGGCGACGTCGAGACCACCAACGGCACCATCGTGATGGCGACCGTGAAGGGCGATGTCCACGACATCGGCAAGAACATCGTCGGCGTGGTGCTGCAGTGCAACAACTACACCGTGATCGACCTCGGTGTGATGGTGCCTGCCCAGAAGATCCTGGACGCCGCCAAGGAGCACAACGCCGACATCATCGGTCTCTCCGGCCTGATCACGCCCTCGCTCGACGAGATGGTCAACTTCGCCGTCGAGATGGAGCGCCAGGGCCTGGAGATCCCGCTGCTGATCGGTGGTGCGACCACGTCGCGCGCCCACACCGCGGTCAAGGTCTCGCCCCGTCGTACCGGACCGGTCGTCTGGGTCAAGGACGCCTCGCGTTCCGTCCCGGTCGCTGCCGCCCTGCTGGACGACAAGCAGCGCCCGGCGCTGCTCGAGGCGACCGAGGCCGACTACGCGAGCCTGCGCGAGCGGCACGCCCAGAAGCACGAGCGTCCGACCGTCACGCTGGAGAAGGCCCGGGTCAACCGGACGCCGATCGACTGGGAGGGCTACGTCCCGCCCGTTCCGCAGCAGCAGGGTGTCCGGGTCTTCAACGACTACGACATCTCTGAACTGCGCGAGTACATCGACTGGCAGCCGTTCTTCAACGCCTGGGAGATGAAGGGCAAGTTCCCCGACATCCTCAACAACCCGGCGTCGGGCGAGGCTGCGCGCCGGCTGTACGACGACGGCCAGGACATGCTCGACCGACTCATCAAGGAGAAGTGGCTGACCGCGAACGGCGTCATTGGCTTCTTCCCGGCCAACGCCGTCGGCGACGACATCGAGGTGTACGCCGACGAGGAGCGCACCGAGGTCCTCCAGGTGCTCCGCAACCTGCGCCAGCAGGGGGAGCACCGCGAAGGCATCCCGAACCGGTCCCTCGGCGACTTCGTCGCTCCGAAGACCACCGGCGCCGCGGACTACGTCGGCGCGTTCGCGGTCACGGCCGGGCTGGGCAGCCAGGCCAAGATCATGGAGTTCAAGGAAGCCCTCGACGACTACAGCGCCATCCTGCTGGAGTCCCTCGCCGACCGTCTCGCGGAAGCCTTCGCGGAACGGATGCACGAGCGGGTCCGCAAGGAGTTCTGGGGCTACCAGCCCGACGAGGAGCTCACCAACGAGGCCCTGATCGGCGAGAAGTACGTCGGCATCCGCCCCGCGCCCGGCTACCCGGCCTGCCCGGAGCACACCGAGAAGCAGACCCTCTGGGAACTGCTCGACGTGACGACGAACACCGGCATCGAGCTCACCGAGTCGATGGCGATGTGGCCCGGCGCGGCCGTCAGCGGCTGGTACTTCTCGCACCCGCAGTCGCAGTACTTCGTCGTGGGCCGCCTCGCCCAGGACCAGGTCGCCGACTACGCCACCCGCAAGGGCTGGACGCTGAAGGAGGCCGAGCGCTGGCTCGGCCCCAACCTCGGCTACAACCCCGAGGACTAGCGGTGGTTGAGGTGCGAGCGCAGCGAGCCTCGAAACCCAAGGCAGTCCTGTGGGACATGGACGGCACCCTCGTCGACACCGAGCCGTACTGGATGGCCACGGAGTCGGAGATCGCGGAGACCCACGGCGGGACGTGGACCCACGAGGACGCGATGCAGCTGGTCGGCAACGACCTGCTCGTGTCGGGGGAGTACATCAAGGCGAAGCTCGGTCTGGCGCAGACGGCCGAGGAAGTGGTGGAGATGCTGCTCGACGGGGTCGTCGAGCAGGTCCGCCACGCCGTGCCGTGGTGCCCCGGTGCCCGCGAGCTGTTGCTGGCGCTTCGCGACGCCGGCGTGCCGTGCGGACTGGTGACGATGTCCTACCAGCGGTTCGTGGCACCGATCCTCGAACACCTGCCGCCGGAGACCTTCCGGGTGATCGTCACCGGTGACATGGTCAGCCAGGGCAAGCCGCACCCGGAGGCCTACCTCACGGCTGCGGCCGCGCTCGGCGTCGACCCCGAGGACTGCATCGCCATCGAGGACTCACCGACCGGTGCGCGCTCGGCGGAGGCCGCCGGCTGCCGCGTGCTGGTCATCCCGAACCACGTGCCGGTGCCCGAAGGCCCCGGTCGGACGTTCCAGGACACGCTCGAGGGGCTCACTCCGGAGGCGTTGAACTCACTGCTGTGAGGGGCAAGGTCGGGCCGGTAGCGCGGCGGGAGGCCTCGGCTGGCAGCTTGCTGTCCGCAGCTGGGCCGGAGACGCGCTCGGGCAATCCAATGGGGAACGGGGGAGGCGTGCCGTCGTACGACGGGCAGAGGGTCTGGTGCGCACACCAGCGGCAGCCGTAGCCGGGGCGGGACTCGAACTCGCGCTTCTCGGTGGCCAGCTGGATCGCCTGCCACACTGCCTGCACCTTGCGCTCGGTGGCGAGCAACTCCCTCTCGTCAGGCTCGTAGCGCAGCACCTGGCTGTCACCCAGGTAGACCAGCTGGAGCATCTTCGGAATCACGCCGCGGGTTCGCCACAGCACGAGCGCATAGAACTTGAGTTGGAAGAGAACCTTGCCCTCGAACATCTCGCTGACGGCATTGCCCGTCTTGTAGTCGACAATCCGAATGGCGCCGTCCGGGGCCACATCCACCCGGTCGATGACCCCACGGAGCAGCAGCTTCGTGTCGGTGAGCGTCTCGACGTACAGCTCCCTCTCGGCCGGCTCGAGAACGGTCGGGTCCTCGAGGTCGAAGTACTTCACCAGGGTCTCCCGGCACGACACCAGCCATTCGGCGATCTCGGGTCCGTCGACCGGGAACATGGACGTGACCGCCGG
>JAKFEI010000552.1:0-4377 GCA_036675765.1 Nocardioides sp.
GCCGCCACGCAGGTCTTCACCCTCGGTGAGTCGCTCGGCGGGGTGGAGTCGCTCATCGAGCACCCGGGCCGGATGACGCACGCCAGCGTTGCCGGCACCGACCTCGAGGTCCCCGCGGACCTGGTCCGGCTCAGTGTCGGGATCGAGACCGCCGACGACCTGCTCGCCGATCTCGACCGTGCCCTCGGTGGTCTCGTCTAGCCTGAGGCCCGTGACGAGCGACGGCCCGATCGAGCCCGAGGACCTGCCTGCCCCGGAGCCCCTCAGCCCGGTGGTACCGGACGAGGTGCCGGCGCCGGAGCCGCCGCTGTCTGACGAGGAACGTGAGGAGCGGCTCTTCCGGCGTTTCGCCCACCAGTGGGCGATCGTGCGCGAAGAGCGCCGCGAGGAGCGTCGGGCCGAGCTCCCGGCGTTCGCGAGCGGTCCGTCGAACTACCGCCGTGCAGAGGTGCCCTTCGGGCTCGACCTCGCCGCGGGCTGGGCCTGGCGCATCCTCATCATCGCCGCGGCGACGTACCTGCTGATGCGGGTGCTCGGCTTCTTCGCCGTCGTCACGATCCCGATCGCGGTGGCACTGCTGATCAGTGCGCTGGCTGCGCCCTTCGTCCGGGCACTGACCCGGATGGGTGTGCCACGGGGTCTCTCGGCGTTGCTGGTCGTGATCACCGGCTTCGCGGTCGTGGGCGCGCTGCTCACGTTCGCCGGGCAGCAGGTCGCGTCCGGTGCGAACGACCTCGCCGACTCGACCGTGCAGGGCCTGCAGGAGATCCGGAACTGGCTGCGCGACGGGCCGCTCAACGCGAGTGACTCGCAGATCAACGACTACATCAAGAACGCCCAGGACATGATCCAGGACCGGTCGAAGAACGGGGAGCTGCTCACCCAGGTCACCGAGTTCGGTGCCGCACTGGGCCATGTGGTCGCCGGTTTCTTCATCGCGGTGTTCGCGACGTACTTCTTCCTCGCCGACGGCGACCGGATCTGGTCGTGGATCGTGCGCATCGCACCGCGTGCGGCCCGCGAGCGGGTCGACAGCTCGGGCAAGGTCGCCTGGATCTCGCTGGTCCAGTTCGTGCGCGCGACCGTCCTCGTCGCGCTCGTCGACGCGGCGGGCATCGCGCTCGGAGCGGCGATCCTGGACGTGCCGTTCGTGCTCGCGATCGGCGTCCTGGTGTTCCTCGGCGCGTTCGTGCCGATGATCGGTGCCTCGATCGCGGGCAGTGTCGCGATCCTGGTCGCGCTGGTCGACCAGGGGCCGCTGACCGCGCTGCTCATGCTCGGCGTGGTGATCGGCGTCCAGCAGCTGGAGGGACACATCCTCCAGCCGTTCCTGCTCGGTCGCTGGGTCTCGCTGCACCCTCTCGGGGTGATCGTGGCGATCGCCGGGGGCGTGCTGGTCGCGGGCATCGCGGGCGCCCTCGTCGCCGTACCTCTGGCGGCGGCAGCCAACGCGGTCGTGCTGCACCTGGCCCAAATGGCCGAACCGTCCGCCTCCGAGGAGGCGGACGGTCCGGAAGAACCAGCGTTGACCTAGGTCGGTCAGCCGGCAAACGGCTTGGCGTCGAGGATGACGACGGTCTGCGCCTTGCCGTTGACCTCGTAGCTCACCGTCTCGCCCTTGCTGCGGCCGTTGATCGCCTGGCCGAGCGGGGACTGCGGTGAGTAGACGGTCAGGCCGTCGCCCGGGTCGATCTCGCGCGCGCCGAGGAGGAAGGACTCCGCGTCGGCGTCGTCATCGCCCTTGAACTTGTAGGTCACGACCATGCCGGGCTCGACGATGCCGTCGTCCGGTGGCGTCTCGCCGACCTCGGCACGACGGAGCATGTCCTCGAGCTGGAGGATCCGGAGCTCGTTCTTGCCCTGCTCCTCGCGGGCGGCGTGGTAGCCGCCGTTCTCCTTGAGGTCGCCCTCGTCGCGGGCGGCACTGATCTCGGACACGATCTCGGCGCGGCGGGGACCCTTGAGGTGGGCCAGCTCCGCCTGCAACTTGTCGTAGGCGTCCTGGGTCAGCCAGATGGTGTTGGCGCCGCCGGACTGGTCGGTCTGCGTCATGTGGAACTCCTGTACTGCTCGTCGTGCACCCGTTCGGGTACAGAACGAACGAGTCTACCCGCCCGGGCTCGAGCGGGTCAGCGATACCGGGGCTGGCCCTCGGTCTTGCAGCCGATCCACTGGACCGTGGTTGCTCGGCGGTGCGTCTTGATCGCGATGTCGTACGTCGGTCCGTCGGCCGGGTCCGGCTCGAAGGTGAGCTCGCCGACGACCGCCTTGTCGTGCGAGATCGCCCGCAGGTCGCACTCGGCGTCGACCGGCCCGTCGCCGTACTGGATCTGGACCTCGATGGTCGCGTTGTGGTCGTCGATCACCTTGTGGCCGATCTCCTCCGAGGAGACCGCCGGGCTGGCATGGAAGAGCATCGCCCACAGCAACCAGCCGAGGAAGGTGACCGAAACGGCGACCGCGAGGACGATCACCGCCAGCCGTCGGCCGCGCGACGGGGCGCCGTACCGGCTGGTCAGCGTGTCGGGAGAGCTCACCGGTTCATGGTCCCACGCGCACTATTCCTACGATGGGGGGCATGCCCACCACGCACGCGCCCGCGATCGACCGCTCCGGGCTGCGGTTGATGCACGTCCACGCCCACCCCGACGACGAGTCGAGCAAGGGTGCCGCCTCCACGGCGAAGTACGTCGCCGAGGGAGCTGCGGTGCGTGTGGTGACCTGCACGGGCGGCGAACGGGGCTCGATCCTGAACCCGAAGATGGATCGCCCCGACATCCTCGCCAACATCACCGAGGTCCGGCGTCAGGAGATGGAGCGGGCACGCGACATCCTCGGCGTCAGCCAGACCTGGCTGGGGTTCGTGGACTCCGGGTGGCCCGACGGCGACCCCAAGCCGCCGCTTCCCGACGGCTGCTTCGGGCTCATCCCGCTCGAGGAGGCGACTGAGCGCCTCGTGCGCGAGATGCGCGAGTTCCGACCCCACGTCGTCACGACGTACGACGAGCGCGGTGGCTACCCGCACCCCGACCACATCCGGTGCCACGAAGTGAGCGTCGCGGCCTTCGCGGCGGCTGGCGACCCGGACCGCTTCCCGGATGCAGGGGAGCCCTGGCAGCCGCTCAAGCTGTACTACCACCACTCGTTCAACCGGCCCCGGATGCTGGCGCTGCACGAGGCGATGCTCGCGCACGACCTCGAGTCGCCCTGGGCCGAGCGCCTCAAGGAGTGGAAGCCCGAACCGGAGTGGGACGCCCGGATCACGACCCGGGTGCCGTGCGGCGAGTACTTCGGTGTCCGCGACCAGGCCCTGCTCGCCCACGCCACCCAGATCGACCCCGACGGGTTCTGGTTCGCCATCCCGCGCGAGCTGCAGGAGAAGGTCTGGCCGACCGAGGACTTCGAGCTGGTCACCAGCCATGTCACCTCGCCGCTGCCCGAGGACGACCTGTTCGCGGGCATCGCTGCGCCCTCAGCGGGCGACGCCTGAGAGACTGACGTCATGCACGCGCTCGCTGTCACCGTCACCTCCGTCCTGCTCAGCGCCGAGGAGAAGGCACCGGACGACAACGACGTGGTCGCGGGGTGGATGGGCTTCGCCGTCTTCATGTTCCTGATCCTCGCCGTGGCGGTCATCGGCTGGTTCCTCACGCGCAGCCTGCGCAAGGCCGGCAGGGCGAAGGACGCCGGCGTGTACGGCGACGCCCCGGCTGCCGAGGACAACGAGGCCGAGCGCAACGGTCGGGGCGCCTGATGGTCGGCCTCGACCAGCTCCTGGGCTTCGGCCTGGCTGCGCTGGTCGTGATCGTCATTCCCGGACCGAGCGTCGTCTTCGTCGTCGGCCGGGCGGTCTCCTACGGCCAGCGGGTCGCGCTCGCCAGCGTCATCGGCAACACCATCGGACTGTTCGTCGTGATGGCCCTCGTCTGCCTCGGCCTGGGCGCGATCGTGGCCGAGTCGATGCTGGTCTTCACGATCATCAAGTTCGCGGGTGCCGCCTACCTGGTCTGGCTCGGTGTGCAGGCCCTGCGCCACCGCAAGGAGTTCCGGATGGGGGACGGCGACGTGCGGGCGTCGCTGACCGGCTGGAAGGCCGTCCGGCAGGGATTCGTGGTCGGCGTCAGCAACCCGAAGGGCTTCCTGATCTTCGCCGCGATGCTGCCGCCCTTCGTCGACCAGTCCTCGTCGTCACCGGTGCCGGCGCAGATGTTCGCGCTGGGCAGCCTGGCCGTGTTCCTCGGCCTGGCGTGCGACTCGGTCTGGGCGCTGGCCGCCGGCCGCGCGCGCGAGTGGTTCGTCGCCTCAGAGCGCCGCGGCAGTGCGCTCGGGGCCATCGGCGGTACGTCGATGATCGGGCTCGGCGTCGGCATGGCGCTC
>JAKFEI010000375.1:0-26008 GCA_036675765.1 Nocardioides sp.
AAGAAGCTCCAGGAGAGCAAGGCGGAGCAGGCCCTGTGGGCCGAGGCCACCGACACCCTCCCCAAGAACTGAACAACCCGACCGGAGGTCGAGGAGGTTGCGCAGCAACCGTCTCGAGACCGGACGAGGGGCCTTAGCTCAGCTGGTAGAGCGCTGCCTTTGCAAGGCAGATGTCAGGAGTTCGAATCTCCTAGGCTCCACCGATGAAACCGCAGCCCAGGCTGCGGTTTCTTCTCGTTGTGGGGTTTGTCGGGACCGTTCGGGGGGAGGGTCGTCATCCATGAACGTCTCTGGAGTCCGGCGTGCTCCCCTCGCCGCGCTGGTGGCCTGCGTGGTTCTGGCCACGGTGGGCTGCAACGACCAGGACGGGTCAGGCGGACCTGGAGGGGATTCGCGGCACGAACCGACCAGTCCCAGCGCCGCGGCTTCGGATGCTGCTGTCGACGAGCAGGCGATGCACGCCCCGGTCGACACGTGTGCGCTGCTCTCCACCGACGACCAGGTCGAGGTGATCGGCACCGAGAAGGTGACGGGTGTCGGTGCGGAGATGGATCCCACAGACGCACGACTGTCCCGTTGTGTCGTCGCCGGCAACGACGGCGTCGCGCTCATCTATTACGGCTTCAGCCAGGTTCCCGGCCGGAAGTTCGCCGCGGACCTTCGCAGGGCGGCCGAATTCAGGGGAAAGCTGATACCCCTCGCCGATGTGGGCGACGAGGCGCTCTACGTGCGCGACTCGAAGTACGGCTTCGACGCGTGGGCACGCAAGGGTGACTATGCGGTGTTCGTCGGCTCGGGGTGGTTCCAGGGCTCCCAGGCAACCGTCCAGCAGCTCCTCACCACGTTGCTCGACCAGGCGACTCCGGGAATGCACGAGCATCCGATCCAGGTTCCGCGCGCCTGCCCGTCGCCGCGCTCGAAAATGGTCACGGCGGCGGTCGGCGAGGTGAAGTACGCCACCGGACATGACAGCGACGTGTCCGGGCTCCTCTGCACCTACGCCGGAAAGCGGGTGCGGGTGTCACTGGCCGCTGGGCGCAGCACTCGGAAGGAGGTGGCCGACAGCTACGACCGGTTGAAGGCAGGCCCGAAGTTCGGCGACGACGAGTCGGTGGAGTTCAGGATCGTGCCCGATGCGCTGACCGTCCTCGATCCGTCCGTGTACGGACCGTGGGCCAGGACCTATGCGTTCAAGCCGCCGGCATTGATCCGGGTCTCGATGAATGAGTCGATTGACTCGACGGGCGGGCGGGACATCAGGTTCTCCCAGGCAGACTTCCGCCGCGTCAACGAGGCATGGGTGCGTAACCGCGTCGCCGCGTTGCGCTAGTCGTCGAGGGTGACGCGCGGGTGGGGGCCACGCCGGCGTCAGCGGTACTCGGGGTTCTCGTGGTCGAACCGGGCGCCGGCGTCCCACGCCGAACGCTGGTTGCCGTACGCCGGGATCCCGCCGGCCTGCTTGAGCATCCGCGCAAGGTGCAGCAGGTTCCACGTCATGAACGTCGTGTTGCGGTTGGTGAAGTCGTTCTCGGGGCCCCCGCTGCCGGGGTCGAGGTACGACGGCCCCGGCCCGGCTTCGCCGATCCACCCGGCGTCGGCCTGCGGCGGGATCGTGTAGCCGAGGTGCTGGAGCGAGTAGAGGATGTTCATCGCGCAGTGCTTGACCCCGTCCTCGTTGCCGGTGATCAGGCAACCGCCGACCCGCCCGTAGTAGGCGTACTGGCCGCGATCGTTGAGGTCCGCGCTGCCGCCGTACAACCGCTCGATGACCTGCTTCATGACGCTGCTGTTGTCGCCCAGCCAGATCGGTCCGGCGAGGACCAGGATGTCGCTGGCCATCACCGTGCGGTGGATGTCCGGCCAGGCATCGACCTCCCAGCCGCGCTCGCGCATGTCCGTGTAGACGCCGGTCGCGATCGGGTGGTCGACGGCGCGGAACTTGTCGACAGTGACGCCGTGCTTGCGCATGATCGCGGCGCTCACGTCGACGAGTCCCTCGGTGTGGCTGAGGTCGGGTGAGCGCTTCAGGGTGCAGTTGATGAAGGTGGCCCGTAGGTCACTGAAGTCATAGCTCTCGGACATCCGTCCAGCATGGACCCCGCGGCGCCCGCTGTGGACCCCTCGACACCGAAGATTCACCCCACGGTTTCGTGGACCCTTCGCTTTGTCGGTGGCCTCTCCTAGGCTCGATGCCATGACTGCTGGACAGTGGACCGCAGACTCGATCCTGGAGCGGTACGACGATGTTCGCTCCCACACCGAAAGGCTCGCCGCACCGCTCTCGCCCGAGGACCAGACGGTCCAGTCGATGCCCGACGTCTCGCCCACCAAGTGGCACCGCGCGCACGTCACTTGGTTCTTCGAGACGTTCCTGCTGGCGGACAACGAGGCGGGCTTCGCGCCGTACCAGGACACGTACTGGTTCCTCTTCAACAGCTACTACGAGGCGGTCGGTCCCCGCTATGCGCGTGCCGAGCGCGGCGTGATCAGTCGCCCCGGGGCCCATGACGTCGGGATCTACCGCAGCAACGTCGACGACCGGGTGCGCACCCTGGTCGACTCGCTCGACCAGGGCAGCATCGACAAGCTGGCCGCCACCATCGAGCTCGGCTTCCACCACGAGCAGCAGCACCAGGAGCTGTTGTTGATGGACATCAAGCACGTGTTGTCCCTCAACCCGCTGCAGCCGGTCTACGCCGGCACGCCTGCCGCGACCGCGTCCGCCGACCGGCTCGGCTGGGTCGAGATCGAGGGTGGGCTGGTCGAGATCGGCCACTCCGGCAGCGGATTCTCCTTCGACAACGAGCTCCCCGAGCACCGCGTGCACCTCGAGCCGTACCGGCTTGCCGACCGGTTGGTCACCAACGAGGAGTGGCTCGCGTTCATGGCTGATGGCGGCTACCAGCGTCCGGAGCTGTGGCTGTCCGACGGCTGGGCGGGTCTCGACAAGGTCGACCAACGGAACAACGCGCCCTTCTACTGGCAGCAGGTCGACGGGGTCTGGTTCGAGCACACCCTGAACGGGACCTGGCCGGTCAACCCGGGCCTGCCCGTGAGCCACGTCAGCCACTACGAGGCCGACGCGTATGCGACGTGGGCGGGCAAGCGCCTGCCCACCGAGGCCGAGTGGGAGCACGGTGTGTCGGTCGCTGGCGACGTCGAGGCCGTTGGCCGTCCCGACACGTGGCACCCGCAGGCAGCCGGCCCGGCCACCGGCCGGCTCCGCCAGGTCGGTGGCGACTGCTGGGAGTGGACCTCATCGGCCTACCTCCCCTACCCCGGCTTCCATCCGGCCGCCGGGGCCATCGGCGAGTACAACGGGAAGTTCATGTCGAACCAGATGGTCCTGCGGGGCGGGTGCGCGTTGACGTCGCCCGACCACGCTCGCGCGACGTACCGCAACTTCTTCCCCCCGGGCGCTCGCTGGGCCCTCAGCGGGGTGCGCCTCGCCGACGGAGGCGAGCCGGCATGAGCGAACGACTTGAGCCCGAGCTGGCCGTGCTGCTGGATCCCGACTGGGCCAGCGGCAGCCTCGTCGACGACGTACGCCGTGGCCTGACCCGGCACCCGCGGACCCTCCCGCCCCGGTGGTTGTACGACGACCACGGGTCGGCCCTGTTCGACCAGATCACCCGACAGCCCGAGTACTACCCGTTCAACGCCGAACGGGCGATCCTCGAGGCCCATGCCGACGAGATCGTGTCCGCCAGCGGTGCGACCGCGCTCGTCGAGCTCGGTAGCGGCACCAGCGAGAAGACGCGGCTGCTGCTCGACGCGTTCACGCGCACCGGCCAGCTGACGCGCTTCTCCCCCGTCGACGTCTCCGAGGGGACCCTGCGCGAGGCAGCCGCGCAGATCGCTGATGCCTACCCCGGCCTCGAGGTCGCGGGTGTGGTCGGTGACTTCACGCTGCACCTGTCGCACCTGCCCGAAGGCGGTCGGCGGATGGTGGCGTTCCTGGGCGGCACGATCGGCAACCTCTACCTCGAGGAGCGCAAGGCGTTCCTCAGCATCCTCGCCGACCTCCTGGAGCCCGGGGACTCGCTGCTCCTCGGCACGGACCTGGTCAAGAGCACCGACCGGTTGATCGCGGCCTATCACGACGAGGCCGGAGTGACCGAGGAGTTCATCCGCAACTCGCTCACGGTCATCAACCGCCAGCTCGGCGCCGACTTCGACCAGTCGGGTTTCACCTACATCCCGTTCTGGGACGCCCACATGGAGCGGATCGACATGCGGCTGCGCTCCGAAGTGCCGCAACGCGTCACCGTTCCCGGCGCCGACCTGGTACTCGACCTCGACGTGGGCGAGGAGATCCGGGTGGAGATCTCGACCAAGTTCCGGATCAGCAAGGTGGCCGCCGAGCTGGAGGCCGCGGGCCTCGTGGTCGGTCGTGTCTGGACCGATGAACCCGGCGACTTCGCGCTGACGCTCGCGACCAAGCCCTGATCCGGCGCCGGGCGTGGCAAGATCAGCGCCGTGATGGGCGTGCGGATGGGTGCAGCGCTGGCCGGGCTTGCCCTGCTGACCGCCTGCAGTGGTGATCCGAAGCCGGTCTACCAGGACGCACCCGCCCCGGCCGCCGTCGTGTCGCAGTACGACGAGTCGCTGGAACCCTCGGCCGCCGTACTCGCCCTGGTGCCGGCCGACGCCACCACCGTGATGGTGACGGACTTCGACCAGCTACGTCTCGTGCTGGGCTTCGGGTCCCTGGCCAAGGACAGTGCGCCGACCGAGCGCGACGAGTTCTGGGCCAAGGTCCCGCGCACCGCAGCGCTGTCGCGTGGCATGTTGCGCCCGTTCGAGGCTCGCCTGCGCGACGACTTCGGCATCAGCCAGGACGACGTCGCGTGGGAAGCCACCTACGCCGGCGCCGACGGGACCGGCTGGGTGCTGGCCTTCCGGCCGACGACCGCGATGGCCGCCGTGTCGCGCGCGGTGCAGGCCGGCGTCGGTCCGCTCAAGGGCGCGTCCGTCGACCCCGCTCGCCGCCTGGTCACCTCGGCCGCGGCGCCGGACGTCGCGGATTCCTGGGGTGCCGAGCCGGCGTTGGTCGCCCTGTCCGGACGAGAAGCCGTGTCGACGTACGTCACGCGCGGTTGTCTCGACTTCGACACCGTCTTCGGCGCCGGGATGGAAGCCCAGCTGGCGGCCGCACCCGCCGCCGCGCTCGGGTCCCTCGACGAGCTCGACGGGTTCGCCGTGGCGCTCGGCACCGAGCTCGCCACGGTCCTGCTGGGTGACGACCGCTCCGACGCCTTCGAGCGCGCCCGCCTCGCCGAGGTGATGCCGCCGACCGATCCCGAGTTCCCGCTCGCGATGAGCCGTCCCGTGGCCGATCCGTCGACCGGTCGGCTCGGTTACACGCTGGGTGACCCGTCGGCCGCGGCCGAGCTCACCCGGACCCAGCACCTGCCGTTCGCCGTCTGCCGCGGTTAGGTCAGCGCCCCAGGTCGTGCAGGCGCTGCACGGTCGGGGAGGTCGGGACGCTGCTCGGCTCGGGCGCCGTACCGAAGAGCCGGTCCGCCGTACCCGCGGAGGTGACGGTGAACCAGTAGTGCTCGCTCTTGTAGTGGTGCAGGCGGTGGTTGCGCCAGATCTTGCGGTAGTAGGCCGACTTCGGTCGGTAGTCGCTGTGCAGGAGGTAGTGCGTCCACTCGTAGCCGGACATCAACGTGTAGATGGCGATCAGCAACGAGAACATCGCGGTCGGGCTGGGTGTTGCCACCCAGGCGAGCGCGGTCCAGGCTGGCGCCAGCCACAGCTGGGCCTGCCACGGGATGAAGACGAGCGGGATCTCGCGCGGGTTGGCGTGGTGGGCGCGGTGCTTGCGGGCGAGCAGCGGATCCAGGGTCAGGCCAGCGAGCTTCCGCGGCCGCCAGTGCAGGATGAAGACGTGGACCAGCCACTCCACCACGGGCAGGATCGCGAGCAGCCCGAGCGGGATGGCGAGCTCCCACCACGAACCGCCGCCGTCGCGGCCGGCCAGCACGCGTCCAGTGATCGCGGCGACCAGGCAGGTGCTCAGCAGGTACGGGCTCGGGTGCTTCCAGTACTCCCGGGACACCTCCCCCAGGCTGAGGTTGGTACGACGACCGGTGGCCTTGTCGCCGACGATCAACCGAGCTTCGTCGGCATCGACCCGCTGGGCCGCGAAGGCCTCGGCCTCCTGCGGGCTCACAGGTCGTCTCCGCTCAGGGCAGCCAGCGCACCGAGCAGCGAGCTCGCCGTCGGGGTGAGGACCCGGGTCGCGGCGGCACGGGCGGTGGCCGGGTCACCGGCCCGGATCGCGGCGGCCAGCAGGCGGTAGGGCTCGACCTGTCCGACCTCGTCGGCGAGCACGGCTGCGAGGGCCGGGAGGGCGGGCTCGTAGGCGGCGCGGAGGCTGTTGTACATGAGCCGGAAGACCAGGGAGTCGGCTCCGTCGACGAGCAGGTCCCAGTAGTCGAGGGCGAGGCGCTGCCAGGCGATCGCGTCCTCGGTGGTCTCCAGGTCTGTGACGACGGCCTCGAGCGCCACCGCCAGTGCCGGGCCTCCCCGTTCCGCGGCCAGCGCTGCGATGCCGGGGCCGACCTCGGCACGGGCCTCGACCACGCTGCGCGCGATGGCCGCGTCGAGGCGCCCGCCGCGGACCAGCAGCTTGGGCAACAGGTCGAGCCCGGCGGACTTCCGGAAGTCGCGGACCGTGGTGGCGCCGCCATGGCGGACCTCGACCAGGCCGGTCTGTCCGATCCGCTGGAGCGCCTCGCGGACCGCGGGCCGGGAGATGCCGAGCACCTCGGCCAGCCGGCGTTCGCTCGGGAGGGCTTCGCCGACGGCGATCTCGCCGTCGACGACGTCATCGACCAGCTGGTCGAAGACCTGATCGGACACGGAGCGGCGGGTGACGGGTCGCAGGGCCATGGCAGGACCGTAAGCCGGATGTGGCCAACTGGTCAAGTGGTATGACCAGTACGCTTCAAGTGTGGTCCAGGAGTCGAGAGTGCGCCCCTGGAGCCCGCGTCTGCTGGGAGCCCACCTGCTGGCCCTGGTCTGCATCGCGTTCGCCGCCGGCATGGGCCTGTGGCAGTACGACGCCTGGCAGGAGCGGCGCGCGGCCGAACGGGTCGACCTGACCGAGGCCGAACCGGTGCCGCTGACCGACGTCCTCGGACCCGACCAGCCCTTCCAGACCGCCGGACTCGGGCGGCCGGTGGAGGTGCGCGGCACCTTCCTCGCGGAGGGCACCGTGCTCGTCTCCGACCGCGAGAGCGCCGACGGCGAGCCGGGCCGCTGGCTGGTCACGCCGATCAGCGTGGGTGCGCTGGGTGCGCCCGCCGTACCCGTCGTGCGCGGCTGGGTCCCCGCCGACACCGCGATCGAGGACCTGCCACCGCCGCCGGCGGGCGAGGTCGACGTCCTCGGTTGGCTCCAGCCCACCGAGGCAGCCGGCGAGCCCGACGACGACCCGAAGGACGCCGTCGTCCCGGCGCTGCGGGTCGCCGACCTGCTCCAGCTCCTCGACGAGGACCAGGACCTCTACGAGGCCTACGTCGTCACCGAGGAGCCGTTGGCTGCAGACCTGACCGAAGGCGTCACCGCGGCCACGCTCGACCAGCTCCCGCCCGCCAGCCGGTTCACCGGCCTGCGCAACATCCTCTACGCGATCGAGTGGTGGGTGTTCGCCGCGTTCGCGGGGTTCCTGTGGTGGCGCTACGTGCGCGACGCCGTACGCTCGCAGTCGTGACCAAGCTCTTCAACACCTACCGCGTGCTCGCCCTCGTGGTCGGCGTACTTCTCGTCATCGGCACCCTCGGCTCCGTCCTGAAGTACCTGCTCGAGGACGGCAGCGGACTGCAGCAGTTCGGCGACGACCTGACGCCGATCTGGCTGGTGCACGGGTGGATCTACATGGTCTACGTCGCCGTGGCGTTCGTGCTCACGCAGAAGGCCCGCTGGACGCTGCCGCAGTTCGGCCTGATGATGATCGCCGGCCTGATCCCCGGCCTGATCTTCTGGGTCGAGCGCCGGGTGGCCGACCGCCTGCGCGAGGAGCACCCCGAGCTCGTCAGCTCCTGAGAAGGGTGCCTGTTCGCAGGTTGATTGATATCAATCAACCTGCGGCATGGGGTGGTGTTTCGGGGCAACCGATCTCGCTTGTGGAGAGTCCGTGTCGATGTCGGCGCCGGGTGTCACCGTCGTCCGCATGCGATTGATCAGCTCCCCCTACGAGCGCCCGTTCCTTCGGCCGGCCTCACTGAATCCCTTCGACATCATCGGGGACGGCGTGGTGGAGACCCTTCGTGACCGTGGCGCCCAGGAGCTCAGCATCAGGTCCGTGGCCAAGGCCCTCGGGGTGACATCGCAGGGCCTGCACCAGCGATTGCAGAGTCACCGGCATGACGACACCGAGACGCCGACCGCGGTCCTGTGCCGCATGGCATCGGTGGCACTGGGGCAACGATGGTTCACGTGGGTCCGTGAATCGCTGATGGCACTCGACCCGGAGGTTCCAGAGATCCGCTTCCCGCAGACAGAGCACGAGCGCATGGGGGTCGCGGTCTGGACGGCCTGGCATGAAGTGGCACGGGGACGCGACCTCCTGGGCGATCCGGTACCGGGCGAGATCCTTGCCGCGACGCGGGACGACGAGCGCCAGCTGCTCGCGGATGAAATGGATCGGGCCATGGGCCGGCGGCCGTCCGATCACCAGCTGGTGACCCTGCTGGCTCTCGCCGATGGGTTGCGTGCCCAGTTGGTGCAGCCGGCTTCGACCCTGCCGGTGGGTGCTGCGCAGGAGGTGATGGCCCGACAGGTGGCCACTGTTCTCCAGATGGAGACGCGACCGGCCGCCTGACGGCCATCACCGGGATCGGTCAGGCGGTCGGCTCTGCCGACTGCCACTGGGAAGCTTCGGCGCTGCCGCCCTGCAGCTTCTTGGCTACTGCGGCGACGACCGCACCGAGCGCGGCAACCAGCACGAGCGTCTTCAACTTCTTCATCCCGAGTACTCCTTGCGGTGGTGGTTGTACGGGTACGACCCAGCATGTCCCATCGCGCAAGCAGGGTGCCCGTAGGATCGAGCGCGCACGAAGACGTACCCATCACCGAGACGAGGATTTCATGGCAGACCAGGCCATCCTGAAGACGAACAAGGGCGACATCAACGTCACCCTGTTCCCGAACCACGCGCCGGAGACGGTTGCGAACTTCACCGGCCTCGCCACGGGCGAGAAGGCGTACGACGCCGGCAACGGCAAGACGGGCCCGTTCTACGACGGCCTCGGCTTCCACCGCATCATTCCGGGCTTCATGATCCAGGGCGGGTGCCCCCTCGGCACCGGCACCGGTGGCCCCGGCTACACGTTCAAGGACGAGCCGCACCCCGAGCTCGTCTTCGACAAGCCCTACCTGCTCGCGATGGCGAACGCCGGCCCGGGCACCAACGGCTCGCAGTTCTTCATCACCGTCGGCGCGACCACGTGGCTGAACTTCAAGCACACCATCTTCGGTGAGGTCGCCGACCAGGCTGGCCGCGACGTCGTCGACGCCATCGCTGCGGTCCCGACCGGTCGCAACGACAAGCCGGTCGAGCCGATCGTCATCGAGTCCGTCGAGATCGTCGGCTGACCTCGGGTCTCGACAGGCTCGACCACCGAAAGAAATGACCAACCCTCCGGTCGGGGTGCCGACCTGTTACCGGCACCCCGACCGCGAGTCCTGGATCCGCTGCCAGCGCTGCGAGAAGTCCATCTGTCCGGACTGCATGAATGACGCTGCCGTCGGCTTCCAGTGCCCGGACTGCGTTGCCGAAGGCCGCAAGTCCGTCCGTCAGGCAACAGCAGCGTACGGCGGCGCGCGCTCCTCGAACCCGGCGCTGACCTCGCAGGTCCTGATCGGCATCAATGCCGTGATCTGGATCGCGATCATGGCCACCGGCCGCTACGGCAGCTGGCTCTACCAGCACTTCGCGCTGCAGCCCACGGCCGCATGCCGTGAGAGTGACGGCGGGTACTACCCGTTCGTCACCGACTCGGCGAGGTGTATCGCAGGCACCAGCTCCGAGTGGGTGCTCGGCGTCCACGACGGCGCGTACTGGCAGTTGCTCACCAGCATGTTCACCCATGTCGAACCGTGGCACCTCGGCTTCAACATGCTGGCCCTGTGGGTGCTGGGTCCCCAGCTGGAGCAGGTCTTCGGCAGGACCCGCTTCCTCGCCATCTACCTGCTCTCGGGCCTCGCCGGCTCGGTCGCGGTCTACTGGCTCTCCGCCGAGCAGGGCAGCACCGTCGGCGCCTCGGGCGCGATCTTCGGAATGATGGGCGCCCTGGTCATCGTCGGCCTCAAGGTCGGCGGCCAGCTCCAGGGCCTGCTGATGTGGATCGCCATCAACGTCGTGCTGACGTTCACGCTGTCCAACGTGTCGTGGCAGGGCCACTTCGGTGGGCTCGCCGGGGGTGCCCTGATCGCGGCTGTCATCGCCTACGCGCCGAAGGGTCGTCGTACCCAGCTCCAGGTGATCGGCCTGACTGCAGTGGCCGTCGCCCTGGTCGCCGCGACCCTTGTTCGCACGCTCACCCTGTCCTGATCCAGCCCTGGACGGGACCTTCATCCACAGGGTTATCCACCATTGTGGATGAATAACACCGGTGTAGTTCTCCACAACTGGGGACAAGCCTGTGGAACGACAAACGCCGGCGGACCCTGGGGTCCACCGGCGTTGGGTCTCGAGACGGTTGCTACGCAACCTCCTCGACCAACGAAGTCACTCCCAACGAGTGGCGAAGGTGAAGCCGACCGCCATGAAGGCGATGCCGACGAACAGGTTCTTCTGCCCGAGGTCGTTGAAGATCGCCAGGTCCTTCGGGTCGTTGCCCGTCAGGAAGATGTAGAAGATGCAGATCCAGATCAGGCCGACGATGAAGCAGCCGAGCATGCCGACCACCACACCGCGTCCGCGGCCCAGGGGCGTCTTCGGGTGGGCCGAGATGGCCAGGCCGAGGAACAGCGCGATGAACCCGATCAGGTAGTTCTTGCCCTCGAGGTCCTGGAGGAACGACGGTCCGGTCGGCTGGTTCGGCTTGCCGTCGGCGTTGATGCTGCCGAAGCCGTCGGTCGGCCGGACGCCGAAGTAGTAGAAGAGGATCCAGGCGATGCCACCGACGATGAGCAGCAGGGCGAGCGCGAACCGCAGTGTGAACAGCGGACCGCGGTCCGGCGCGAGCACGTCGCGTTCCTTGCTCTTCAACAGGCGGGGCAACTTGGCCACGGAGGGCTCCTCGATCGTTCTGGGACTGGGGTAGTAGACACTGTCAGTATGACGGGTACGCACACCGGAGGTCCGACGGGCCATCGCTCAGGCCGCTCGTTGGCCTGGCGCATCGGTACGCCCGCCGTTGCCGTGCTGTGCGGCAGCCTGCTCGCGGTGTCCGCCACCAACAGCGACGGTACCGATCTGCGCCCCGGTCGCTACAACGATCTCGCGGGTCTCGTCGAGGGTGAAGCGGCCGACTACCAGGCCGTCGAGGACCAGTTCAACAAGCTGTCGGCCGAGGTCGACCGGCTCGGCGCCGACGTCAGCGACGAGGGTGTCGACAGCGCCCGGGCGAAGGTCGAGGAGCTCAATGACCCTGCCGGGTTCACCACCCGGCGTGGCGAGGGCCTGCGGATCACGCTCGCCGACGGTCCCGAGGACCTCCTCGAGGAGGCCGCCGAGCGCAACCGCGACCTCCCGCCCGAGAAGCGGCTGAACCTGAACCGCTTCGTCGTGCACCAGCAGGACATCCAGGCCGTGGTCAATGCGCTGTGGAGCGGTGGCGCGCGGGCCGTCACGATCGCCGGCCAGCGCGTCATCAGCACCACCGGCATCAAGTGCACGGGACCAGTGGTCCAGCTCGCCGGTGTGCCGTACCCGCAGCCGTACGTCATCGAAGCGGTCGGTGACCAGACCGCCCTGCTCGCCTCGGTGGAGACCGACGAACTGGTCAGTCGCTACCGCTCGGACGCCGACAACGCCGAGATCCAGATCGGCTGGACACTCGAGGAGCCCGACCTGGTCACCGCGCCGGCGTACGACGCCGTCCTCGACCTGCAGTACGCCCGACCGCTGCGTTAGGACACGCCCTAACCGCCCGGCGGCGGGTCGAGCGGGTCGAGCGGGTTGGTGCCGGCGGTGACTTCCGCACCGTCGCTGACGCCGTCCAGGTCGGTGTCGGCGATCGTCGGGTTGGTGCCCCGCGTCGCCTCGTCCGCATCGGAGAGCCCGTCGCCGTCGGTGTCGACCGGTTCGGGCGGCTTCACGTAGATCGACACGTACAGGACGACCCGGTCGCCCTGGCGCAACGGCTCGCCGGCGACGGGGTCCTGCCGGGTGATCCGGCCCTTGGGCTGGGTGTCGTCGTCGGCGGCCGCGTTGTTGACGACGGGGATGAACCCGGCGTCGCGGATCGCCTTCTCGGCCGCCGCCTGCGTGCGCCCGACGACGTTCGGCACCTCGGCCGGACCGTCGGACACGCACAGTTCGACGACGGCGGACGTGTCGACGGCCATCCCCGCATCGGGAGACTGGGTGACGACGGTGCCCGCCGGGTCGTCCGACTCCTTGCACTCGGTCTTCTTGATGTTCGCGCGCAGGATGCCGACGCCGAGCAGGTCGTCGACCGCGTCCTTGAACAGCTGGTCGGTGACCGGCGGGAGCGGGAAGTCGCAGGGTCCGCTGGACAGGGTCAGGAACACCGTCCCGGTGGGCTCGATGTAGCGGTCGCCCAGGGGGTCCTGCTTGATGACCTGCCCGCCTTCGGGGTAGTCGTCGCTGCACTCGGTGGTGCGGTCGTCGATGGCGAGGCCGACGTCGCCGATCCGGTCGCGGGCCAGGTCGCTGTCGAGGCCGATCACCGACGGCACCTTCACGTCGGGCGCCTCGGTGTCGAAGAGCTTCGGCCACACGATGGCCGCCGTGGCGAGCAGGGCGAGGAGGAGGACGCCGAGCACGACCCACAGCGCGACCCGGCTGCGCCGGTCGTCGTCGCGCACCGGCGGCACTGCCGAACGGACGGCGGTCTCCTGGTGCGCATCGGTCGTACTGGTCGCGGGCCCCGACACGACGGGAACAGGAGACACCATGGCCGTGTTGTCGGCCACGGCTGCCTGGACCGGGCGGCCGGCGAGGTAGCGCTCGATGTCGGCGCGCATCTGGGCGGCGGACTGGTAGCGGTCCTCGACGCGCTTGGCGAGCGACTTCATCACGATCGCGTCGATCTGCGGCGTGAGGTCGCCCTCGTGCGTCGACGGGGGTACGGCGGGCTCCCGCACGTGCTGGTACGCGACTGCGACGGGTGAGTCGCCGACGAACGGCGGCCGTCCGGTGAGGAGCTCGTAGAGCAGGCAGCCGGCGGAGTACACGTCGGAGCGGGAGTCGACGGTCTCGCCGCGCGCCTGCTCCGGGGAGAGGTACTGCGCCGTACCGACGACCGCAGCGGTCTGCGTCATCGACGACTGGGCGTCGCTCATCGCGCGGGCGATGCCGAAGTCCATCACCTTCACGTCACCCGACGGCGTGAGCATCACGTTGCCGGGCTTGATGTCGCGGTGGATGATCCCCGCGCGGTGGCTGTAGTCCAGCGCGGACAGAACGCCGCTGGTGATCTCCAGGGCGCGCTCGGGCAGGATCTTGCGACCCTCGCGCAGGATGTCGCGCAGGGTGCGCCCGGCGACGTACTCCATGACGATGTAGGGGACGATCTCGCCGTCATCCACGCCGCCGCCGGTGCGTTCCTCGCCGGTGTCGTAGACGGACACGATCGAGGGGTGGTTCAGCGACGCGGACGACTGCGCTTCACGGCGGAAGCGGGCCTGGAAGGTCGGGTCGCTGGCGAGGTCGGTGCGCAGGCGCTTGACGGCGACGACGCGGCCGAGACGCGTGTCGGTGCCCTTGCGGACCTCGGCCATGCCGCCGCGGCCGAGGAGCTCGGCGAGCTCGTAACGGCCGCCGACCGTGGTGCCGCTCGAGCCGGGTTCGGTGGGGGGAGTCGTCATCCGTCTTCACCCCCTGGGAGTTCGGTGAGCGGGTTGCTCGGGTCGGTGGTCTCGTCGGTGGGGGTGGTCTCCTCGGTCGGTTCGACGACCGGCCCCCAGTAGTAGACGGTGATCGGGTCGCCCTCGTTCAAGGTGCCGTTGGTGGAGAAGCGGCTCACGGTGTCGGCGGGGCAGGTGCCGTCGTTGACGGTGGAGTCCTGCTCCCAGGTGACCTGCAGGCCGTCGTCCTGCAGGTCCGCCACGGCGTCGCGGTAGTCGTCGGTGCAGGAGTACGGCATGTCGTCGACCTGGACCGTGGCGGCTTCGTCGGTGGTCTCGGTGGTCTCGGTGGGCTCGCTCGAGGACGACTCCGTGGTGGCCTCGGACGTCACGTCCGAGGTGGTGTCGTCGGCGGCCGGGTCGTCGTCGTCGCCGTCGCGCCCGAGCAGCAGCGCGGCCACGACCACCGCTGCGATGACGAGCAGGATCACGGCGATCGCTGCGGGCCACGGAGAGCGCCCCTCGCGCTGGTTCTCCGGGGAGCCTGCGTAGGCGCCGGGTGCGTCCAGGCGCTGGATCGGCTGGGCGGGCACGGGGACGGGCATCGGGGTGTGGGTCGGCGTGGCGGGCGGGATCGGACCGGTCACTGACGGCAGCACCTGGGTGGAGCCCTCGGACGGCGGCGGGAAGGCGCCGGGTACCGGACCGGCACCCAGGTCGGCCCCGCGTACGGCGGCGGCGAACGCCGCTCCGTCCGGGTAGCGGTCGGCAGGGTCCTTCGCGAGGGCGCGCGTGACGATCGCGGCCAGCGCCGGCGGCACCGTCGACGGCAGCGCCGGGACGGGCTGCTGGAGGTGCGCAAGCGCCGTGGCCACGGGGGTTTCGGCGTCGAAGGGACGCCGGCCGGTGAGGCACTCGAAGGCCACGACACCCAGCGAGTAGACGTCCGAGGCGGGCGTGGACGGGTTGCCGCGGGCCTGCTCGGGGCTGAGGTACTGCGGGGTGCCCATCACCGATCCGGTGCGGGTCAGCGCCACGGCGTCGGCCGCGCGGGCGATGCCGAAGTCGGTGATCTTGACCCGGCGGTCGGCCGTGATCAGCAGGTTCGCGGGCTTCACGTCGCGGTGCACGATCCCGGCCCGGTGCGCCACGGCCAGTGCCTCGCCGGTCTGCGCGATGAGGTCCTGCACGACGGCGGTGTCGAGCGTGCGGTCGTTGCCGCGCGCGGTCGCGAGCAGGTTCGAGAGCGGCTGGCCGTCGACCAGTTCCATCACGAGGTACGGCGGCATGTTGCCGCTGACCTCGCCGGCGCCGTAGTCGTAGACGCCCGCGATGCCCGGGTGGTGCAGGGCAGCGGCACTGCGCGCCTCGGCCTCGAAGCGGGTGCGGAACATCGGGTCGTCGGCGTACTCGGGCTTGAGCACCTTCACGGCGACGGAACGGTTGAGGCGCGTGTCGGTGCCCCGCCACACCACCCCCATGCCGCCGGTGGCGATCACGGAGTCGAGGTGATAGCGACCTGCCTGGTCTGCGAACTTCCCCTGTTCCGAGTTCACTTCTTCAACACCGCTTCCATCACTGCCTTTGCGATCGGGCCGCCGAGCTGGCCGCCCGCGATCTGCTTGCCGGGTGCTTCCTGGATCATCACGGCCACCGCGACCTGGGCGTCTTCCGCAGGCGCGAAGGACACAAACCACCCGTACGGTGCCTTCCCGGTCACACCGCGCTGGGCGGTACCGGTCTTGCCGGCGACGCTGACGCCGTCGATCGCGGCGGGCGAGGCGGTGCCGTCGTCAACAGTCGCGACCAGCAGGTCCGTGAGCTGGTCGGCGGTCTGGGGCGAGATCGCGTCGCGGAGGCTCTCCGGCTCGGTCGTCTCCAGGACGTCGAACGTCGCGGTCTGCACCTCGTCGACCAGGTAGGGCCGCATCAGCGAACCCCGGTTGGCGATCGCGGAGACCACCATCGCCATCTGCAAGGGCGTCGACTGGACCGAGAACTGGCCGAAGCCGGAGCGGGCCGTCTCGGCGTCATTGAGCTCGCGCGGGTCCTGCTGGACGCCGTCGATCGTGTCGATGACCTCTTCGGGGAACACCGACCGCGCCTGCGGACCGAGGTCCCGCAGGTAGTCGCTGTTGAAGCCGAACGCCTCGGCCTGCTCGCGCAGCTTCTCCGGTCCCAGCTCGACCGCCATCTTCGCGAAGGCCGTGTTGCAGGAGTTCTCCATCGCCGCGGAGAACGAGATGTTCGCGGGGTTGCAGCCGCTGCGGCCCTCGTTGTCGATCACGTTCTGGGAGCCCGTCGTGCCGGGAGCCTGCCAGGTCGCGCCCGAGGGGACGTCGTCGTCGGCGTCGTACAGCCCGTTCTCGATCGCGGCGGCAGCGGTGACCACCTTGAACGTCGAGCCGGGGAAGAGCCGGGTCTGGATCGCGCGGTTGAGCAGCGGCTGGCGCTTGTTGCCGTCGAGGTCGTCGTACGCCTTCTCACGCTTCTCGCGGTCGTGCGACGCCAGCCGGTTCGGGTCGTACGACGGGAAGGACACCATCGCGAGGATCCGACCGGTCTTCGGCTCGATCGCCACGACCGCGCCTTCGCCCTCAGGACCGACGGTGTCGCGCAGCGACTTGTAGGCGGCCCGCTGGGCGGCCGGGTCGAGGGTCAGCAGGACGTTGCCGCCCTGGTTGGTGTCGCCCTTGAGGAGGTCGACGAGCCGGTTCACGAACAGTCGCGGGTCCTCACCGGAGAGCACCTCGTTCTGGCTGCGCTCGATGCCGGTCTGGCTGCCGAGCTGCAGGTAGCCGGTGACCGACGCGTACAGCTGCTTCTCGGGATAGACCCGGAGGTACTTGTACTGGTCATCGACCGGTTCGCTGCGGGCGATCGGCTCCTCGCCAACCAGGATCAGGCCCCGCTCGCGGCTGAACGCGGCGGCCGCGACCCGGGAGTTCTTCGGATCGGTGTTGTAGTCGTCGGCCTTCCAGAACTGCAGGAACGTCACGTTCGCCATCAGGGCGAGGAACAGGAACATGCAGAAGATGGAGACCGCGCGGATCGGCTTGTTCACTGCGGCACCACCCCTCGCAAGGTCGTCGAGTAGCGGCGAGCGCCAGCGAGGCGCGTATCGAGACGCTTCACTGTGGCACCACCTTCACGATCTGGGTCTGCTGGTCGTCGGGGTCTTCCTGCTGCTCGTTGAGGTCAGGAACCGGACGGCGGGCCTGGTCGGAGATGCGCAGCAGGATCGCGATGATCACCCAGTTCGCGACCAGGGACGAACCGCCGTAGGACAGGAACGGCGTGGTGAGGCCGGTCAGCGGGATCAGCCGGGTGACCCCGCCGATGACCACGAAGATCTGCAGCGCGAACACGGCCGCGAGGCCGGTGGCGACCAGCTTGCCGAAGCCGTCGCGCGAGATCAGGGCCGCGCGCAGCGCGCGTTCGACGACGAGTCCGTAGAGCAGCAGGACGGCCATGACGGCGGTCAGGCCGAGCTCTTCGCCGATCGCGGCGAGGATGAAGTCGGACTCGGCGTACGGCACCCGCTCGGGCATGCCTTCACCGAGGCCGCGCCCGATCAGGCCGCCCCAGGCGAAGCCGTAGAGCGCCTGGACCAGCTGGTAGCCGCTGCCGCTCGGGTCGGCGAACGGGTCGAGCCAGATGTCGACACGGTTCTGCACGTGACCGAAGATCCGCACGGCCGTCGCGGCGCCGCTGAAGAACATCAGCGCGCCCACCACGATCCAGCCGGGGCGTTCGGTGGCGACGTACAGCATCACCAGGAAGAGGCCGAAGAACAGCAGGCTGGAACCGAGGTCGCGCTGCAGGATGAGGATGCCGAGGCTGACGACCCACATCATCAGGATCGGCCCGAGGTCGCGACCGCGCGGCAGGTCCAGGAACAGCACCCGGCGGCCGGCCAGGGCGAGCGCGTCGCGGTGGACCACGAGGTAGCCGGCGAAGGTGATGACGAGGAGCAGCTTCGCGATCTCGCCCGGCTGGAAGCTGAACGGGCCGATCGAGATCCAGATCCGGGCGCCGTTGATCTCGGTGCCGAGCACCGGAAGCATCGGCAGGATCAGCAGCGCGATGGCTGCCAGGCCCGAGGTGTAGGTGAAGCGCGCGAGCAGCCGGTGATCGGGCAGGACCACCAGGGTGCCGATGAACAGCACGACGCCGAGCGTCATCCAGGTCAGCTGCTGACTGGCCAGTCCGCTCTCCTTGGCCAGGTCGAGGCGGTGGATGATCGCCAGGCCCAGGCCGTTGAGGGCCGCCACGACGGGCAGCAGCACCGGGTCGGCGTACGGCGCGACCTTGCGGACCGCGAGGTGGGCGGCGACGACGAGCAGGGTCAACCAGCCGCCGTACCCGATCAGGTTCGTCGGGACCTCGCCGTCGACCCCGAGCCCGACGGCGGCGTAGGCGCCGACGCCGACGAGCAGCGCGAGGACCAGCAAGAAGAGCTCCGCGCCCCGCCTCCGGCGGTGGACGAAGCCCATCAGGGCTGAGTTGGTGGCCATGTCAGTGCCGTCGCGGTTCGCTCAGGAGCCGTCGGGGCTGCCGAAGTCGCTCGCCTCGCCGGAGGGCGGGGTGGGCGTGGGCGTGGACGTGGTGGTGGACGTCGGGGGCGTGGCGGAGGGCTCCTCGGTCGGGTCATCGGTCGGCGTCGGCGCCGGCTCCGTCTGGTCGCCGAGCTGGCGCAGCTTCTTGACGGCGTCTTCGTAGCTGTCGTAGTTCAGCCGGCCGTCGACGGCGCTCTTGTCGGCCTGGCTCAGGTCGTCGAAGGACAGGCCGGGGCGCCACACCACGTCGGAGAGGCCGGGGACGTCGACGCCCTGGAAGAGCACGACCTCACCCTTCTCCTCGCCGATGTAGTACTGCCGCTGGCTCCACCAGTACGCCGTACCGAGGACCACCCAGACCAGGCCGAGGAGGACGGCGAGCGCCAGCAGGCGGCGCGCCCAGGTGAACCGCGGCGGGGGCTGCAGGGCGTAGCGAACCGCTTCGGGGTCCGGCGGCGGATCGGCACGGATGGCGTATTCGACGCCGGGCAGGATGTCTTCGACGATCGGCTCGAGCTCGCCCGTGTCGCCGGAGCGATGGCCGCGGAACAGCGCCCGCGGACGGCGCTTGAGCTCGGCGGCAGCGCCGACGATCTGCGCCTCCGGGGGTACGACGGCGGTGTCGCCCGCCTGGGGCGCGAGATGGACGTCGGCGACCACGCAGGTCACGTTGTCGGAGCTGCCGGCTTCGAGGCTGGCCCGGACCATCTCGACCGCGGAGAACTCGGGGGTCCCGTCGGCGAGGATCTCGGTGATCCGCGGGTCGTCGAGCACACCGCACGCGCCGTCACTGCAGAAGAACAGGCGGTCGCCGGCGACGAGCTCGATCGTGAACAGGTCCGGCTCGACGTCGTGCAGGCCGTCGAGTGCCTTGAGGATGAGGTTGCGGTGCGGGTGGACCCGCGCCTCCTCCTCGGTGATCCGGCCCTCGTCGATCAGGCTCTGGACGAACGTGTGGTCGCTGGTGAGCTGGGACAGCTCGCCGTCGCGGTAGAGATAGGCGCGCGAGTCGCCGACGTGGCCGAGCGCGAGCCGGGCGCCGTCGAAGAGCCCGACGGTGACCGTCGTACTCGTGCCGTTGAGCGAGGCGTCCTGGTCGACCTGGGCGCCGATGGAGACGTGGGCCTCGTTGAGTCCGTCGGTGATCCGGTGGATCAGGTCGACCGAACCGGGCGCCTCGTCGAGCTGACGGAGCTCGTTGACGGCCGTGCTGGAGGCGATGTCGCCGCGGGCCGCACCGCCGACGCCGTCACAGACGGCGAGCAGCCAGGGGCCGGCGTACCCCGAGTCCTGGTTGTCCTTGCGCACCCGACCCACGTCGGAGACGGCGTGATAGCTGAACGCCAGGGCCGGCCGCGGTGCAGGCGTGGGTACGTCGACGGTGTCGACCGGGACCGGCGGAAGGACCATGTCGTTCTCGACCGTCGGGCCCGAGATCGGGTCCGGGTCGACGGGGCGGTCGCTGGTGGGCTCGGGAAGCGGCTCGGCGGGCGGCTGGGCGGGCGGCGGGAGGGGAGCCTCGGGACCGTCCGGTGGCGTCGGTTCGGTCATCTACTTCCTCAGCTCCACGATGGTCTTTCCGATCCGGATCTGCGAGCCGAGGCCCACGGGGACGGGCTGGGTGAGCCGCTGGCTGCCGATGTAGGTGCCGTTGGTGGAGCCGAGGTCCTCGACGTACCACTGCCCGCCGGACGACACGATCCGCGCGTGACGGGTGGAGACGTAGTCGTCATCGAGCCGGATGGCCGCGTCGTTGCCGCGGCCGATGAGCACGGGCGCCTGCGCCAGGTCGGCAACGATGCCGGTGTTGACGCCCTGGACGACGGCGACCTGCTTGGGCTGGCCGCGGCGCGGGGCGGGGGCCTTCGCCGGCTTGGGCTGCTTGCCCGGGCTCGCGGGTGCGGGCACTCGCGCACCGAACATGTCGGACCGGATCACCGAGATCGCGGAGAGGACGAAGATCCAGAGGATCGCGAGGTAGGCGATCCGGACCAGGAACAGGGTCAGCTCAGACATCGGCCGCCTCCTCGAGCATTCGAAGTACGAGCGACGTGTGGCCGATCTGGACGCGGGAGCCCTCGCGCAGCACGGCACGGGCGACCTTCTGTCCGTCGACCCGGATGCCGTTGGTGGAGCCCATGTCGTGGACCTCGATGAGGAGCGGCCCCTCGCCGGGGGCGAAGCCGTCACCGGACTGGGTGCTGATCAGGAACTCGGCGTGCCGCCGGCTCACGCCGGGGTCGTTGATCCGGATGTCGGCCTCGCTGCCGCGGCCGACCACCAGGCCCGGCGGCTGCAGTGGGTGCTGCGTGCCGTTGACCTCGATGACCGCGCGGGTGCGCTGGTTGCCGCCCCGGCGGGAGTGACCGGTGACGGTCGCCTCGGCCTGGCTGCGGACCCGGAACCGCCCGGTGCCGAGGTCGTCGGCCGCCTCGAAGACGATCCGGATCGGGCCGGGGAAGACGTAGGACTGCAGTTCGGCGTGCTCGGTGAGCTGCTCGACGAGCTCGGTCTCGAGCGCGGTGTCGTAGGGCCCCAGCCGCTCAAGGTCGCCCGTGGACAGCTCGACGGCGAAGCTGTTGGGCACCAGGCGGCGGTGCCGCGACAGCACCTGCGCCTTGTTGTCCAGCTCGCGCTGGAGAGCGGCCGCGATCTCGACCGGCTGGACGGCGCTCCGGAAGGTGCGCGCGAACGCGCCCGAGATCGCTTGCTCGAGGCGTTGCTCGAAGCGCTGCAGTCCCCCCACGTGGGGTGCCCTCCCTTCCGAGGTCGCCTGACGGGTCTCTCGATCGTATCGGTGGCACCCTTCCGCACCCGGTACATCGTCCGCGACCCCGCGGTTCGTCACCCGGTTTTGGGCGAGCGGCGCGGACTGGGATAACCTTGCCGACGCTTCACGCGCGAGTGGCGGAACGGCAGACGCGCTGCGTTCAGGTCGCAGTGTCCGAAAGGGCGTGGGGGTTCAAATCCCCCCTCGCGCACGTGAGTAGCCCCGGGGATGACCTGGGGCTTTACTCATTTCCGGAGTTAGCCTGAGCGCCCAAGGGCGCACGAAGGGTGCACCAGCCTCTACTCGGAGAGGTTTGGCCATGGCATACATAGAGAAACGACGCCGCACAGACGGTGGGATCTCGGCGCGAGTGAAGTGGCGTCTGGGAGGCACTCGTGACGGTGCGATACAGCTCGAGGTCTTCAGTGCTGGCACCGACGCACAGAACCTCGCACGGGCCGACGGCTTCAAGAAGATGGTGGACGCTGCTGGCCAGCGATGGCCGGCCGGCTGGGTAAAGGGCGAGGGCTTTGTCCGACCGGTCGGCGAGGCGGACCCCCTAACCGCGCCGCCGCGGTTCGTCGACATCGGCGAGGAGTACGTCCGCCAGATCGTCGACCTCTCGCCCGGTCAGCGCAAGCGCTACCTGGGCCACCTCCGCGTACTGGAAGACACCAGGATCCGAGGGTCACTGATCTTCACAAAGCCGGTGACCGCAATCACCGAGGCAGACCTCAAGGATTGGTTGATCGATTGGGACCGGTCACTTAAGACGAAGGCCAACTATCACGGCCTGATCCACGGAGTCTTCGGATACGCCGTCAAGCGCGGTTGGCTGTCTGCCAACCCTGCCGTTGGAACGGCACCGCGGATGTCCAGGGTGAAGCAGTCAAGACCGGAGCTGCGCTTCCTCACCGAACGAGAACTGCAGCGTGCGGTCGAGCTGGCCGGACCGTACGCCGACCTACTGACCGTCGCAGTTGGCACCGGCATGCGGTTCGGCGAGCTCGGAGCTCTCTGGGTCTCCGACGTAGACCTCGAGCGGCGCACGATCCGAATCAACAAGGCGTGGAAGCGCAATGGAGAGGATGATGCAACCGAGGTTCCCGGGTGGCTCGCCAAGCTGTTGAAGTCCAAGCACACGATGCGCGATCACCACCTCGGCGTACCAAAGACCACCAAGTCGCGCCGGACGATCACCATCTCGCCTGCCCTCGTCGCCGTTCTGCGCAAGCGGACCGAGGACAAGGCAGCTGACGACTTTGTCTTCGTGTCCAACGCCGGGTATCCGCTGCACAACGGGGACTTCAGCACGCACGTGTGGCGAAAGCTGATGACGGCCCTTGAAGCCGAGGGCATTGGTCGATTCAGGTTTCACGACCTGCGGCACACCCACGTCGCTTGGTTGATTGCTGGCGGCGCGCCACTGCCCCACATTCAGGCGCGGTTGGGGCATGAGTCGATCACGACGACGATCGACACCTACGGCCATCTCCTGCCAGCCGGTGACGAACTCATCTCCGGCATCATCGACACTGCTCTGACCGGAGCGACAATTCGCCCCGGCTCTGGGCCATCCACGAAAAACAAGGCGAAGCGAAAGAAGTCCAAGAAGCGCACCGAGGCGGCTGCGGACCAGCGCTCGTCGCCTCTGGCCGAGAAGAGCGTCGGGACTGCAGGGCGACCCGTTTCAGGTCACCCAGGCCCGAGCTTGTAGTGGCCCGGACGTGCCGCGGGGTCGCTCACGGCTCAGAGCTTTGAGCGGCGACGGTTGGCTCCGGGCGGCCGGACAACTGTCAACGGGTGGGGTGACGCGGAGACTGGCTGCTCTCCCGCGTCGATCAGTTCATCGAGGTGCTCCGGACGAAAACGGATGTGCTTGCCGATTCGTGTGCATCGCACCCTCCGCTCCCGAACAGCATCGGCGACCCACCTCGTGGGAACGTTGAGATAGGTAGCCGCCTCCTCGATGGTGAATAGCGGACGCCAACTTGATGCCTCGCTCACAGCCGTCCTCCGGTTTCTCGAACGTCCATGACGAGGGTCGACGGAGCGATCCATCGCCGCACCTCGTCGACCGTCGTGTATAGCCGCCCAGTGCCGTTGAACCTCCAGAATCGCGGCCCACACCCGCGTGATCGCCAGGCATGCACCGTCGCCTGCGGCAGTTGAGCAAGAATGCAGAACTCGTCGATGGTCAGCAGTGCGCTGCCATTCCAGTCGGCAGGGATGTCGATGGGCTGCACGAGAATGCTCCTCTCAATGTCCGGACGGTCTCCTAAGTCCGTGCAGCTCCCCGGGGCGATCAAATGCGGCCAACTTGCTTGAAGAGCGACACAGCCGGGCACGTCGTTCGCATCGCAGCTCCCCATCGTGCGTTGGTCGTCTGAGGCGCTTGCGACTAGCAGACACGCGCTGCGACGGTGGGCGGTAGAGTTCGCCGCTGATGGTCTCCGGCCTTGACCCCTCAGAACTGCGCGCTGCTCGCGAGAAGGCGGGCCTGACTCAGCACGAGTTGGCACGTCTCGTTGGCGCTGCTGGCGGGGAGCGAGTATCGCGCTGGGAGCTCGGCACGTCCGTTCCCCGGCCGGACTTCCTCGTCAGGCTCGCAAGAGCCCTCGATATCTCGACCCTTCGTCTCATTCACATTGACGGCGAGATGCCCGACCTCAGGGCACTTCGTCTGCAGGCCGGGCTAACGGTGCCGAGGCTGGCCGCGGCCGTGAACGTGGCTGTTCCTACCTACTACGCGTGGGAACAGGGTCGCTGGGCTCGGCTCCCTGCGTCCAAGCAACTCGACAAACTCGCTCTCGCGCTAGGGCAGCCTCTTGATGTCGTTGACGCCGCCTTCTATGAGGCTCAACGCCAGCGCGCACGGGGAACTTAGAAGTAGCCGCAGGCCCGAGTTCCGACGCGTTCGGGCTCACGCCCCAGGTTTGACGGATCTCCACAAGGAAAAAATCCTTCCGGGAGAGCCGGATGATCTGTGGTCCCATGGATCCGGACGTTCGGTGCGCGAAGAGCAGGTCAGTCCCATCGGGGGGACTGACCGCGCAACCGCTTCCGGTCAGGACTCGGGCGATGACATCTCGGAACTGGTTACCTGTGGATAGCAGTCGGGTCGATAGAAATGCACTAGTGTGTTTGTGTCGAGTTGGGTTGCTGCTGACCGCTCCGGGCCCGTCTTGACACGTAGGTGATCGAGACAGGAGAGGACTCGGGAACCATGTCGATGAACACTCAAGAGCACTCGGGCGAGGCACCTGCGAGCAGCTCAGGGACGCCGCCCGTCAACCACTTCCCACGCCTCCGACGACGACGCAGGCGTTGGGTGTTCGCACTCTGTGCAGCATTGGTCGCTGCCGGCGCCCTGGGCACCGCGTTCGCCTTCACCTCGGTCAACGACACCCAAGAGGTCCTTGTCGTCGCCAACGACATCAGGCGCGGGGAGACCATCGACGCCGGTGACCTCGCCGTCGTCCGAGTCAGCGTGGATCCCGCACTGACCCCGGTCCCCGGCGACCAGAAGGCCGAGCTCGAGGGCAGCCGCGCCGCGGTCGACCTGTGGGCCGGCACCCTGCTCACCGAGCAGGCCGTAGCCGACAACCTGGTGCCGGGCGAGGGGGACTCCCTGGTGGGTATCAGCCTGACTCCCGCCCAGATGCCCTCGGAGCCGCTGTACGCCGGCGACGTCGTTCGGATCGTCACCACGCCCGGCGACCAGGGCGAGGTCACCGACAAGGAGCCGGTCACCATCGAGGCCACCGTCGTTGGTGTTAGCCGAGTGGAGGAGACGGGGGAGACCGTCGTCGACGTTTCGGTGCCCGAAGCCGAGGCAGCCGACCTGGCTGCCCGCGCCGCCACCGGACGCGTCGCACTCGTCCTGGACGCCCGGGAGCGCTGAGGAATGGCCCTGATCGTCCTGGCCTCCGCGAGCGGTTCGCCCGGCGTGTCCACCACGGCGCTCGGGCTCACCCTCAACTGGCACCGTCCCGTGCTCCTGGTCGACGCCGACCCGACCGGATCCTCCTCGGTCTTCGCCGGCTACTTCCACGGCACCCAGGAGCCGACCGGCGGCCTGATCAACCTCGCCCTGTCCCTGCGCGAGGGAGGACTGGCCGACGCACTGCCCCGCGAGACGCTGCTGCTGGACCCCGAAGCGCCGGCCGAGCGCTCGGCCTGGTTCCTGCCCGGCATCCGGGCCCACGAGCAGGCACCCAGCCTGCTGCCCCTGTGGGATCCGCTCACCGAGCAGCTGCGCGCCCTCGAGCGCAACGGCCAGGACGTCATCGTCGACGCCGGCCGGCTCGGGCTCGCCGGCTGGCCCCAGCCGCTCATCGCCGCCTCCGACCTGACCCTGCTCGTCACCCGCAGCTCGCTGCCGGCACTGGCCGGCGCCACCAGCTGGGCCAAGACCCTGCGAGGACAGTTCGCCGCGGTCGGTGGCCTGTCTCGTCTCGGGGTCCTCCTCGTCGACGAGGAACGGCGCTGGCCCACGGTGCCCACCGGAGCCCGCCTCCGCCCCTACACCGCACGCCACATCGCCAAGGCCCTGCAGATCCCCGTGGTCTCTTCCGTGGACTGGGAGCCCGAGGTGGCCGAGGTCTACTCCCACGGCGCCCGCAAGCCCCGCAAGTTCGAGTCCTCTGGACTGCTGCGCGGCTACCGGGCCAGCGCCGCGGCGATC
>JAKFEI010000028.1:0-4329 GCA_036675765.1 Nocardioides sp.
TTGGGATTATTGTTTCGGATGTGACGAAATCGCACTACGGTGACGCGAGTGCGCACTCCAACTCTCGGGTCAGGTCTTCTTGCGCTGGTGCTGACGGCGGCAGTCTTCGTCCCCGGGGCGCAGGCTGATCCCTCGGGTCCGGCCGACCCGGACACCCCCTCGGTGAGTGACGTCCGCGCCGCACAGGACCAGGCCGCGGTCGCAAGGACGAAGGTGCAGGTCGTCCAGGACGAGCTCGCCGCGGCCGCTGCAGACCTCGAGACGGCGTCCATCCGCGCTGCCAAGGCAGCCGAGGCGTGGAACGGCGCCCGGTGGGCCGCCGACCAGGCCCGGACCGCGAAGCAGGTCGCGCAGGCCGAGTCGGTGAAGGCCGACCGGACCATGGCCGTCCAGAAGGCCGACTACCGCGATGCCGTCGTCACCGCCGAGGCGATGGGTCTCGAACTCACGGCTGTCGGCGCCCTGGTCTCCGCCGACGGGATGGAGTCGCTGGTGGAGCGATCAGCGGCGATCGACCACGTCCAGGCGATGTTCGACCAGCAGCGCAACGAGTTCATCTCTGCTGCCGACGCCGCGACGAAGGCAGCTGACGCGGCGACCGCCGCATCGGACAAGGCCGACCAGACCGCTGCCGATGCCCTCGTCGCCCGGGACGAGGCCCAGGCGGCTGCCCGCACGGCTGCCGCGACCACGGCCCGCATCGAGCGCCGCAAGACCCGGCTGGTCCGCACTCTCGCCCGACTCCAGGGCGTCAGCGTCGCCCTGGCCTCCCGTCGCCAGGCTGCGCTCGAGGAGGAACGCCGGGCTGCGCGGGTCGCACGGCCGGCCCCGGTCCGCAACGCCCCCACGCCGCAGCCGAAGGATCCCGCCCCGGCCGACCCGAAGCCAGTGAACCCCGGCCCCGCCCCGGAGCCCGGCAAGGGCGCGCAGGCCGCCATCGCGTTCGCCCGCGCCCAGCTCGGCGAGCCGTACCGGTGGGGTGCCTCCGGCCCGAACGCCTGGGACTGCTCCGGGCTGACCGCCGAAGCCTGGGCTGCCGGCGGCAAGAGCCTCCCGCACTACTCCGTCGCCCAGTACGACGTCTCCACGCCGATCTCCGAAGGCCAGCTCCGGCCCGGCGACCTGGTCTTCTGGGGTGAGGGCAACAACCCCGGCTCGATCTACCACGTCGCCCTGTACGTCGGGAACGGCCAGATCATCCACGCCCCACGCACCGGACGTCCCGTCACCCAGGAATCCCTCTACTACTGGCGCACGCCCGACTTCTTCGCGCGGCCCTGAGCCTGGTCCGTTAGGTTCAGCCCATGGCTGAGGAGACCACCGCGACCAAGCCCCCGGCACTCACCATCGATGTTCCCGGGCTGACCCGGGTCCTCGATGGCAAGTACGTCGACATGCGCACCCAGGTGCGGGAGTTGCTGCCGTCGTACGCCTCGGTCCTGGAGGACGCCGAGACGATGACCCGCGACGAGTTCCGTGAGCGGGTGCGCGAGGTGGTCCTCGAGATCGCCGCGACCGGCGCCCCCGGCGTGGGGTTCCCGAAGGAGTACGGCGGAGGGGAGGACATCGGCGCCTCGATCGCCGCGTTCGACACCCTCGCGTACGGCGACCTGTCGGTGCTCGTGAAGTTCGGCGTCCAGTTCGGCCTGTTCGGTGGCGCGATCCTCCAGCTCGGCACGAAGCGGCACCACGACGCGTACCTCTCCGACCTCATCACCGGCAAGCTGTTCGGCTGCTTCGCCATGACCGAGACCGCCCACGGCAGCAATGTGCAGGCACTCGGCACCCTGGCGACGTACGACGCCGCGGCGGGCGAGTTCGTGATCACGACCAGCACCCCCGAGGCCGGCAAGGACTACATCGGCAACGCGGCGAAACATGCCCGGATGGCCGCGGTGTTCGCCCAGCTCGAGGTCAACGGCGAGGGCCACGGGGTGCACGCGTTCGTGGTGCCGATCCGCGACGAGTCGGGCAAAACCCTGCCCGGCATCCGGATCGAGGACGACGGCCACAAGATGGGCCTCAACGGCGTGGACAACGGCCGGATCTGGTTCGACGGCGTGCGCGTCCCGCGGGAGGCGCTGCTCAACAAGTTCGCCGACGTGACCGAGGACGGCACCTACGTCAGTGAGATCGAGAGCGCCGGCCGCCGCTTCTTCACGATGCTCGGAACCCTCGTCCAGGGCCGGGTCTCGGTCGGCTCGGCCGCCGTCAGCACGGCGAAGGTGGCCCTGACGATCGCGGTGAAGTACGGCCTGCAGCGGCGACAGTTCGAGACCGGCAACGCCAAGGACGGCGAGCAGGCCGAGCAGTTGCTGCTCGACTACGGACTGCACCAGCGCCGGCTCTTCCCGCGCCTGGCCAGGACCTACGCCCTGCACTTCGCGCAGGAGGTGCTCGCCAGCCGGCTGCACGACGTCTTCTCGGGGATCACGCCCGACGAGGAGTCCCGCCGGCTGCTGGAATCGCGCGCGGCCGGCACCAAGGCGCTGTCGACCTGGCTGGCCACCGACGTCATCCAGGAGTGCCGCGAGGCCTGTGGCGGCGCCGGCTACCTGTCGGTCAACCGGTTCGCCGCGTTGAAGGCCGACACGGACGTCTTCATGACCTTCGAGGGCGACAACCACGTCCTGCTGCAACTGGTCGGCAAGGGCCTGCTCACCGACTACGCCAGCGACTTCTCCGACCTCGACCAGCTCGGGATGGTGAGGTTCGTGGCCAACCTCGCTGTCGAGACGGTGTTGGAGAAGACCCGCGTCCACAAGCTGCTCCAGCAGATCCGTGACGCCCTGCCGGACCGGGACGACGCCTGGTACACCGACAGCGGCCTGCTCGACCCGAGCTACCACCTCGCCATGTTCCGGTTCCGCGAGGAGCACCGGATCGGCGGCGTTGCGAGGCGGCTCAAGCGGGGTGTGGAGTCCGGGATGAACCCGGGTGAAGTCTTCTCGCGGGTCCAGGACCACGTGATCTCCACCGCCAGGGCGCACGTCGAGCGGCTGGTCCTCGAAGCGTTCGCCGAGAAGATCGAGACGCTCCCCGACGGCGACAACAAGCTCGCCCTCAACATGCTCTGCGACCTGTACGCCCTGTCCAGCATCGAGGACGACGCTGCCTGGTTCATGGAGCACGGTCGCCTCACCACGCAGCGCTCCAAGCAGATCACCCGCGAGATCGGGGACCTGTGCCGTCGGGTGCGTCCGGTCGCCGGCGACCTGGTCGACGCGTTCGCGGTGCCGACCGAGCTGCTGCGGGCTCCCGCCCTGATCCAGCAGGGCGGTGACGCATGAGCGTGATTCGCCGGGTTGCCTCCCGGATCCCCGGTGTCGGTGACTGGGACGAGGACCCGTTGTGGGCGACGTTCTACGACTGGACCGTCGAGCACCCGCGCGCCGGTGGCGCCCTGTGGCGGGTCGGGATCAACAGTGACCTGAGTCGCCTCTACAAGGCCGCCGCCGAGATCGGCGCCCAACCCGCCGGCAAGCGGATCCTCGACATCCCCTGCGGGGGTGGCGTGGCGTTGCGCGGCCTCAAGCCCGGCCAGGGTGTTGAGTACGTCGCCGGCGACATCGCGCAGGCCATGCTGGACCGCACGATGCGGGCTGCCGAGGCGCGGGGGGTCGCCGACCAGGTCGTGCCGAAGATCGCCGACGTGGGCGACCTGCCCTTCGACACCGCCTCGTTCGACCTGGTCGTCACGTTCACCGGCCTGCACTGCTTCCCGGACCCGGCCCGTGCCGTGGTCGAGATGGCGCGCGTGCTCAAGCCGGGCGGCGTGCTCACCGGCAGCGCGCTGCTCAACGACACCGGGCTGCGGTTCGAGCCGATGCGACGGATCGGGCGGGTCGCCAGCGTGCTCGGGCCGGGCTGCACGAGCAACGACCTCCGGGGCTGGCTCGCCGGACAGGGGATCGCGGACGTCGTACTCGAGAAGAGCGGAGCGATCGCCTACTTCCGGGGAGTCAAGCGCTCGTGAGGCGGTCCAGTGCCGCCCGGCGGGACGCGATCTTCACGGCGTTGCGGGACCTGCTCCTGGCCAAGCCGTGGGGAGACGTCACCCTCGAGGCCGTCGCGACCGACGCCGGCGTCAGCCGCCAGACCCTCTACAACTCGTTCGGATCGCGCTACGGCCTGGCGCAGGCCTACACGATCGCCCTGGCCGACGCCCTGTGCGACCTGATCGCCGACACCCTCGAGGAACACCGCGACGACCCGCGTGCCGGCCTGGAGGCGGCGATGCGGATCTACCTCGAGGTGTCCGCGACGGACCCGCTCATCCAGCGCGTGCGTGCCGGTGACGCCCACCCGGACCTCGTCCAGCTGGTGACC
>JAKFEI010000496.1:0-4295 GCA_036675765.1 Nocardioides sp.
CGGCCGTCGAACCGGACGGCGACGGTCTCGAAGCCCTTGTGGCGCTGCATCTGGGCGTACATGGCGTAGGCGCGCCGGTCGGCCTCGGTGAGGTCGACCTGGTCGGTGAACGGGGTGAGCAGGGCGCGCGGCCAGAGCCGGCGGGCGAGGACGACGTTCACCTCGATGCCGAGCACGCCCATGACGGCACCGATGTAGAGCAGGCCCATCAGGCCCAGGACGACGCCGAAGGTCTCGGTCATGCTGTTGCGGTCGGCGCTGGCGACGACGTTGGTGACGTAGACCGTTCCGATCCACTGCAGCAGCTGCCACAGGACGGCGATCGTGTAGCCACCCGGTGCGGCACGGACCACGTTGGCGCGGATCGCCCGGGCGGCCGCCATCCGGAGCAGGACGGTCATCGCGAAGCCGACGATGAGCATCGTCAGCAGACGTACCAGCCAGTGGAACCAGGTGTGCTGCGACAGTTCGCCGACGAGCCGGGTCTCGGTGAGGATGGCGGAGCCGACCGAGATCGCGAAGATGGTGGTGCCTGCCGCAGCCAGGATGAACAGGCTGTTGACCCGGGTCATCACCGGGTGCGGGCGGCTGTTGCGCGGCACCGCCCAGGCGGCGGCCTGCACGTTCTGCAGGGCCAGTCCCAGGCCGAGGGCGCCGTAGAGCGCCGTCAGCGAGCCGACGATGATGCCGCCGGTCGAGCCCTGCAGGCCGTTGGGGCGTCCCAGCGCGTCGCCGATGATCGGGAACTGCGCGAGGGCCGAGTCGAGCACCTGCTGCTGCAGCGTGGGGTTGCCCTCGAGGATGAAGCCGAGGATCGAGGTGGCGAGCAACAGCAGCGGGAAGATGGAGAGGAACGCGTAGAAGGTGAGGATGGCCGCGAGGTAGTTCCCCTGGTCGTCGAAGAACTTGTAGATCACGGCCAGGGGGAACCCGAACACCGAATGGCGACGCTGGCCGCGATCGATGTCTCCAACAAGTCCCACGGCCGAAACTTACGGCATGGGGTGCTGTCAACCCGGCAGCGTGGCGTCAGGCGAGCAACGCTGCGATCACGACCGCGATCGGTGCGGACGCGATCGTGCTCACGAAGATGGCGTCCCGGGCGAGCAGGATGCCACGGTCGTACCGGGTCGCGACGACGAAGACGTTCTGTGCCGTGGGCAGTGCGGAGAGCAGTGTGACGGCGAACAGGTCGGCATCATCGAGGCCCACGACGAACCGCCCGACGACGTACGCCGTCAACGGCTGCACGACCATCTTCAGCACCGTGACCGTGCCGAGCGCCTGGGCGCTCACCCCGCGACCGGGCAGTGGCCCGAGACGCAACGCGACTCCGTACGCGATCAGCATGGCGGGGACCGCCATCCCTGCGACGAGCTCCAGCGGCGCATGGACGGCGCCCGGTAGTTCGCTGTCGGTGAGGGCAAGCACCAGGCCGAGCATCGACGCGATCGTGAGCGGGTTGGTGACCGGCCGCGACAGGATCTTGCCGATCGACGGCCGCGTCGGGCTGGTGACGACGTCGAGCACGGTCAGTGCGAGCGGCTGCAGGAACAGCAGTTGCATCAACAGTGCGGGTACGACGAGCGCTGCGTCACCCAGCGCGTACGCGGCGATGGGGATGCCGAGGTTGCCCGCGTTGACGTACGCCGAGCAGAGCGCACCGATCACGGCTGTCCCGGAGTCGAGCCCGCGCGCGATCGCGACCGCGATCAGGATCCCCGCGGCGACGACCACCCCGGCAGCCGTCGCGATCAACGGCCCCGAGAGCACGTTGGACGGGTCGGAGTCCTCCAGCACCGTCACCAGCAGCGCCGGGCTGGCGACGTAGAACGCCGTGAGGGAGAGGCTGCGCTGGCCGCGCAGGTCGACGATGCCGAGGTGCGCGAGCAGGGACCCGAGGGCGATGACCACCGCGATCGTCAGGAACCCTTCGAGCACGCCGGTCATGGGTCGATCCCATCACGGCGTGCGTGGTGCGGAAGAGGGGCCTCAGGCCGTCTCGGGCGACTGCTCGTCGCCGGGCTCGCCCTTCGCCTCGTCCCGCTGCTTCTGCTCGTACCGGATGCGTTGCTCCTCGGCACGCTCCCGCACCTTGCGCAGGAAGTCCTCGTCGGCGGCGGGGTCGCTGGCGGCGAACCGTCCCGGACGGCCGTACTCGGGGAAGCCCGGTGCCGCGCCCTCGGCCCGGGTCAGCGGACGCTCGGGCGTCGGCCGGCCGGCGATCAGCCAGGCAATCGATCCCGCGAGCGGGAAGAAGAACACGATGACGATCCACCAGGTCTTGGCCAGGTTGCGTACGCCGTCCTCGCGGGCGCTGATGACGTCCACGAGGCAGTAGATCCACAGGACGAGGACGAGCACTCCCGGCAGCAACCTCAGCATGGGTGGCATTCTCGCCCGGCGCAGGCGTCCCCGTCCCGGGATTGGCCGCCGTTTCGCTTCTCAGTACGACTTCGGCAGCCCCAGCGAGTGCATGGCCACGAAGTTCAGGATCATCTCCCGCGACACGGGGGCGATCCGGCCCAGGCGGGCGGCGATCAGCATGTTGCCGAGGCCGTACTCCTGGGTCAGCCCGTTGCCGCCGTGGGTGTGGACCGCGACGTCGGTGGCGTTGCAGGCGACCTCGCCGCCGGCGTACTTCGCCATGTTGGCGTACTCACCCGCCGTGAAGTCGTCGCCGGCGTCGTAGAGCGCTGCGGCCTTCTGCCAGAGCAGGCGGGCCTGTTCGAGCTCGATCTTCACCTTCGCCAGCGGGTGCGCGATGCCCTGGTGGGCGCCGATCGGCTGGTCCTTCCAGACGCTCCGCTCCTTGGCGTAGTCGACCGCCTTCTCCAACGCGTAGCGGGCGATGCCGCAGGAGAACGCGCCGCCCATGATCCGCTCCGGATTGAGGCCGGCGAACAGCTGCCACAGGCCGCCGTCCTCGTCGCCCACCAACGCGTCGGCCGGCACGCGGACGTTGTCGAGGAACAGCGTGAACTGCTTCTCGGGCGCCTGCCACGTCATCGGGATCGGCTGGGCGGTGAACCCCTCGGCGTCGGTCGGTACGACGAACAGAGCCGGCTTGAGCTTGCCCGTCTTGGCGTCCTCGGTGCGCGAAACGATCAGCACGGACTGGGCCTCGTCGACACCGGAGATGAACGTCTTCTGGCCCTTGATCACCCAACCGTCACCGTCGCGGGTGGCCGTCGTGGTGATGTTGTGGGAGTTCGAGCCCGCGTCGGCCTCGGTGATGCCGAACGCCATCAGGTGCGTGCCGTCGGCGATGCCCGGCAGCCACTGCTGCTTCTGCTCCTCGGTGCCGCAGCGGGTGATGATCGAGCCGCAGATCGCGGGCGAGACGACCATCATCAACAGCGGGGCGCCGGCGGCAGCCGACTCCTCGAGCACCGCGGCCAGGTCGGCCATACCGCCGCCCCCGCCGCCGTACGCCTCGGGGATGTTGACGCCGAGGAACCCGTTGCGGCCCATCTCGAGCCACATGTCGGTCATCTTGCCGCCCTCGCGGGCCTGCTTCTCGACGAACTCGCGGCCGTACTTGCTGGCCAGCTTCTTGACCGCCTCACGCAGCGCGACGCGCTCTTCCGGCTCGCTGAACATGGTCTGGGTCATGCCTCTGCTCCTTCTTCTGCGGCGTCAGCCGGTTCAACGACGGCGAGCACGGTGCCCGCCTCGACCTGCTGCCCGGCACTGGCCGACAGCTCGGTGACGGTGCCGTCGTACGGCGCCGCGATGGTGTGCTGCATCTTCATGGCCTCCATCACGAGGATGGGCTGGCCCTTCTGTACGACGTCCCCGACCGCCGCGCTGACGGTGATGACGCTGCCCGGCATGGGCGCGAGGAGGGATCCCTCCGCCACCTGGCTGGCCGGGTCGACGAACCTCGGCACGATCCGCAGGGTGGCGCCACGGTACGGCGAGTCGACCAGCACGGCGTTTCCCTGGATGCGGACCCGGTGCCGGGTCGTCCAGCCGCCGCGGTTGATCACGACCAGGTCCGGGCTGGCTTCGAGCACCGTGACGGGGCGGACGTCGTCGTGTTCGGCGAGGCGATAGCCCTCGCGCCCGCCGAACCACTCGACCGCGACCTCTTCGCCAGCGACCTCGAAGCGGGTCACCTGCGGCTGGGAGACCACGTTGCGGAAGCCCGCGGGGATCCGGTTCTGCACCCTGGCCGTGAGCCGACGGTGCTCGGCGAGAGCGACGGCACCGATGAACGGCGCCAGGTCGTCGGACTGCTGTTGCTGCAGGAGATCCGGGTGGTCGTCGTAGAACGACGTGGCCAGGTTGCC
>JAKFEI010000274.1:0-4258 GCA_036675765.1 Nocardioides sp.
CGACGTGATCGACGTCGTGAAGGCCGCCGGCTTCGACCTCGTCATCGTCGAGACGCCCGGCATCGGCCAGGGCGACGCCGCGATCGTGCCGTTCGTCGACGTGAGCATGTACGTCATGACGCCGGAGTTCGGTGCCGCGTCGCAGCTCGAGAAGATCGACATGCTCGACTTCGCCGACGTCGTCGCGATCAACAAGTTCGAGCGCCGCGGCGCGATGGATGCACTGCGCGACGTGGGCCGCCAGATGGTCCGCAACCGCGAGGCGTTCGGCAAGAAGCCCGAGGACATGCCGGTCTTCGGCACGTCGGCCGCCCACTTCAACGACGACGGCGTGACCGCGCTCTACCAGGAGCTCAAGGACCAGCTGGCCGGAAAGGGCCTCGCCTTCCACGAGGGCGTGCTCCCCCGGGTCGACGTACGCCACTCGACCGAGGCCGGCCACATCGTTCCCCCGAACCGGGTGCGCTACCTCGCCGAGATCGCCGAGACGGTCCGTGGCTACCACCACGACACCGAGCGCCTCGCCGACGCCGCCGTCCGCCTGCAGCGCCTCGAGTACGTCCAGGGCGAGGTCGTCTCTGCCGAGCTCGAGGACCTCGTCGAGGGTGCCCGCAAGGCCCTGCCGCACGAGATCACCGAGCAGATCGAGCGCTGGCCGTCCGTCGTCGCGTCGTACGAGGGCGACGAACAGGTCGTCAAGGTCCGTGACCGCGAGATCCACACCGCGCTCACGCGTGAATCGCTGTCCGGCAACAAGATCCGCCGCGTCGCGCTCCCCCGCTACACCGACCACGGTGAGCTGGTGAAGTACTGGCGCCGCGAGAACCTCCCGGGCTACTTCCCCTTCACCGCGGGCGTGTTCCCGTTCAAGCGCGACGGTGAGGACCCGGCCCGGATGTTCGCCGGCGAGGGCGACCCGTTCCGTACCAACCGCCGCTTCAAGGTGCTCTCCGAGCACGCCGACGCGACCCGACTCTCCACGGCGTTCGACTCGGTGACGCTCTACGGCCGCGACCCCGACCCGCGCCCCGACATCTACGGCAAGGTCGGCACCTCCGGCGTGTCCGTCGCGACGTTCGACGACATGAAGGCACTGTTCGACGGCTTCGACCTGGTCGCCCCGTCGACCTCGGTCTCGCTGACCATCAACGGCCCGGCGCCGACGGTGCTGGCGTTCTTCCTCAACACCGCGATCGACCAGCAGGTCGAGGCATTCGTCGAACGCGAGAAGCGCCAGCCGTCGGTCTCCGAGTTCAACGAGATCAAGGCGTTCGCCCTCGCGAACGTCCGCGGCACCGTGCAGGCCGACATCCTCAAGGAGGACCAGGGCCAGAACACTGCGCTGTTCTCGACCGAGTTCTCGCTGCGGATGATGGGCGACATCCAGCAGTACTTCATCGACAACGCGGTCCAGAACTTCTACTCGGTGTCGATCTCCGGCTATCACATCGCCGAGGCCGGGGCGAACCCGATCAGCCAGCTCGCCTTCACGCTGAGCAACGGCTTCACGTACGTCGAGTCGTACCTCGCCCGGGGCATGGACATCGACGCGTTCGCGCCGAACCTGTCCTTCTTCTTCTCCAACGGCATGGACCCGGAGTACTCCGTGCTCGGTCGCGTCGCCCGTCGTATCTGGGCCGTCGCGATGCGCGACAAGTACGGCGCCAACGAGCGCTCGCAGAAGCTGAAGTACCACGTCCAGACGTCCGGTCGGTCCCTGCACGCGCAGGAGATGGACTTCAACGACATCCGTACGACGCTGCAGGCACTGATCGCGATCTACGACAACGCGAACTCGCTGCACACCAACGCGTACGACGAAGCGGTCACCACCCCGACCGAGGAGTCCGTGCGCCGCGCCCTGGCGATCCAGCTGATCATCAACCGCGAGTGGGGCCTCGCGATGAACGAGAACCCGCTCCAGGGCTCGTACATCATCGACGAGCTGACCGACATGGTCGAGGCGGCCGTGCTCATGGAGTTCGACCGCATCAACGAGCGCGGCGGCGTGCTCGGCGCGATGGAGACCGGCTACCAGCGTGGCCGGATCCAGGACGAGTCGATGCTCTACGAACACCGCAAGCACGACGGCTCGCTCCCGATCATCGGCGTCAACACCTTCCGCAAGCCGGTCGTGGAGGACGAGGAGCCGCAGACCATCGAGCTCGCGCGCGCCACCGAGAGCGAGAAGGAGTCCCAGCTCACCCGGGTCCGCGCCTACCAGGTCGACCACAAGGACGACGGCGTCCGCGCACTCGAGGCACTCAAGGCCGCAGCGATCAGCGGCGAGAACGTCTTCGCCGTCCTGATGGACGCTGCCCGGGTCTGCTCGCTCGGCCAGATCACCGATGCGTTCTTCGAGGTCGGCGGCCAGTACCGGAGAAATGTTTGACCCTCCATGTCGAAAACGGACTTCGCCGTTCGACGTAGGTTCGGAACCACTCACCTACGAGAACGAGAAGGACTGATCGAGATGCCGCGTTTCATGGGATTCGTGCGGATGGAAGAGGGACAGGGCAATCCGCCGCAGGCGCTCTTCGACGCCATGGACACCTACATCGGTGAGCAGGCGCAGCAGGGCCACTTCCTCGACGGAGGCGGACTGTTCGGCCTCGAGGACGCCGTGAACTTCGTCGTCCGCAAGGGCGAGGTCACCCGCGTCGACGGCCCCTACGCCGAGGCCCGGGAAGCCGTCGGCGGCTGGGCGCTGCTCCAGTACGACACCCTCGAGGAGGCCATCGCCAGCCAGCAGGAGTTCGCTGACCTGCACGCCACTCACTGGCCGGAGTGCAACATGGTCGCCAGCCTGCGCCAGGTCCCCGACGAGGGCCCCACGCCGGCCGACGCCTGAGCAACCGCTCGACCGTGCGGCCGGCCTCCTAGGCTGGCCGCATGGCCGATGCCACCGTCGACGCGATCACCGCCACCTGGCGACTCGAGTCGGCTCGCCTCGTCGGCGCCCTCGTCCGGATGACCCGGGACGTGGAGCTCGCCGAGGACCTCGCCCAGGACGCGCTCGTCGCCGCTCTGGAGCACTGGCCGACCGGAGGCGTCCCCGCCAACCCGGCGGCCTGGCTGATGACGACCGCCAAGCGGCGCGCGGTCGACACGTTCCGGCGCGCCGACACGCTGCGGCGCAAGACCGAGGAACTCGGCCACGCCGCGGCAGAGGAGGTGAGCGCGATGCCCGACCTGGACTCCCAGGTCGACCACATCGAGGACGACGTCCTGCGGTTGGTCTTCCTCTGCTGCCATCCCGCGCTGACGCCGGAGTCGCGCGCCGCCCTGACCCTGCGCCTGGTCGGGGGCCTCACCACATCCGAGATCGCCCGGGGCTTCCTCGTCCCTGACGCCACGATGGGCCAGCGGATCTCGCGCGCCAAGCGCACTCTCGCCGAGGCGGGCGCCCAGCTGGAGCTGCCGACCGGCACGGAGCGCACCCAGCGCCTGGACGACGTGATGGCAGTCATCTACCTCGTCTTCACGGAGGGGTACGTCGCCACTGCTGGCGACGACTGGACCCGCCCCGACCTCGCGATGGAGGGCATTCGGCTCGCCCGCCTGCTTGCCGGCGTCGCCCCCGACGAGCCCGAGGTCCACGGCCTGCAGGCGCTCCTCGAGCTCCAGGCATCCCGGCTCCACGCCCGGACCGATGCGGCCGGCAACCCACTCCTCCTCGACGACCAGGACCGCAGCCGGTGGGATCACTTGCTGATCCGCCGCGGCGTCACGGCCCTGGGCCGGGCCGAGGCGCTGGCTGCACGCGGAGTGCCGGTGGGGCGGTACTTCCTCCAGGCCCGGATCGCCCACGAGCACGCCCGTGCGACGACGCCCGAGGAGACGAACTGGCCGCGCATCGCCGCCCTCTACGACCTGCTCCGCGAGGCCGCGCCCGGCCCCGTCGTGGAGGTGAACCGGGCCGTGGCGCACGGGCGGGCCTTCGGTCCCGCGGCCGGGATGGCCGTCCTCGACGCCGTACCCGTGGAGGCCCTCGGCTCCTCACCGCTGATCCCGAGCGTGCGCGGCGACCTGCTCAGCCGGTCCGGGGAGCACACCGGCGCGGCCGAGCAGTTCGATGAAGCCGCCCGGCGGACCCAGAACGCCGCGGAACGGCTCCTGCTGCAGGGTCGGGCGGCACGGAGCAGGTCCGCGCAGTAGGGTCCCGCTCATGAGCAACCAGCCGAGCTTCGAACAACTCGTCACCCTCCCTGCCTACGCCGAGCAGCCGGTGCCGATGGCGTTCGAGGACAGCAACGGA
>JAKFEI010000063.1:0-25521 GCA_036675765.1 Nocardioides sp.
GCGCACGGCGTCCCGGATCCGGGAGTAGGTCCCGCACCGGCACACGTTGCGGATCGCGTCGAGGTCGTCCTCGGTGATCGCGCGGCCCTCCTGGCGGACCCGGTTGACCAGGGCGACGGCCGTCATGATCTGGCCCGGCTGGCAGTAGCCGCACTGGGCGACGTCGTGCTCCAGCCACGCGTCCTGCATCGGGTGCAGCCCGTCACCCGCGACGGTGTCGGCCAGGCCCTCGATCGTGGTGATCTCGTCGTCCTCGCCGATCGCGTCGACCGGGACCGAGCACGGGTTGAACGCCTTGCCGTTGATGTGCGAGGTGCAGGCCTTGCAGACGTTGATCCCGCAGCCGTACTTGGGACCGGTGACACCGAGGATGTCGCGCAGCACCCACAGGATGCGGACGTCGTCCTCGACCTCGACGGTGACGGTCTCGCCATTGAGCTTGAAGGTGTGCGTGGGCATCAGGGCACCTCAGGACGTGTAGGAGAGGCCGTCGGTCGGTGACTGCGGCACCGACGGGATGAACGACTTGGGCTCGAAGTGCAACGGATCGTGGAAGTTGATCGGGAACTCGGTGGGCATCTTCCCGGTGGCCCGGGCGTAGGCGCAGGCGACGGCGGCCATCGACGCTGCGACCCCGGCCTCGCCCACTCCCCCGGGCTCCTTGCTCTCGGAGTCGAGCACTTCGCACTGGAAGTCGAAGGGCGTGTTCCACTGCCTCGTGTACGCCGAGTTGTCCCAGCTCGCCTCGAGGAAGTGCCCGTCCACGAGGTGGTTGCCGTAGGTCAGGGTCTGCGCCATGCCGTCCATGAAGCCGCCCATCATCTGGGCCTTGATGCCTGTTGGGTTGATGACGACACCGGCGTCGATCACGACGAGCGCCTTGGTGATCCGGGGTCCGGTGACCGCGTCGCGGACCTTCCGGTTGACGGTCTCGGGGCGACAGTCGATCTCGACCAGGACGGCAGTCGCGCCCTTGTACTCCTTGTGGATCGCAATCCCCTGCGCGGTGCCGGCGGGCATCGCCTTGCCCCAGTTGCCGAGCTCGGCGGCGCGGTTGAGCACCCGCTTGACCACCCGGCTCTTGAGGTGGGCGCGACGGAAGGCAACCGGGTCCTGCTTGAGGCGGGCCGCGAGTCGATCGACCATCAGCTCGTTCGCCGTGGCCACGTCGGGCGAGTAGATGTTGCGCACCGAGCTGGTGTTGAACCGTCGCGGGTCGTTGTCGGTCTCGTTGAGCAGCTGGGTGATGACGCCGAAGTTGTAGGGCAGTTCCTGGGTCAACATGAAGACCGACTCCGAGAAGGTCAGGTTGCCCAGTCCGGTCGGCAGCGCCGCCGCCTCCGCGGTCAGGCGCTCGCCGAGCCCGTGGGTGAAGTCGGTCGTCACGCTGGTGTGGCGCTGCTCGAAGGTGATGACGCTGCCCAGCAGCACCGTGGCGCGGATGCGCGAGGTCGCCATCGGGTGGACCCGGCCCTGACGGGGTTCGTCGGCCCGGTGCCACATCAACCGCACCGGAGCGCCGAACGCCTTCGACGCCCGGGCCGCTTCGATCGCCCCGTCACTGAACAGCTTGCGCCCGAAGGACCCACCGCCCTGGACGACGTTGACGGTGACCTTGCGTTGCGGCAGGCCGAGCTCCTTGGCGATCAGGCCCTGCGCGGTGATCGGCGACTTGAGGCCGCTCCAGATGGTCGCGGAGTCGGACCGTACGTCGGCGATCGCGCAGTTCGGCTCCAGCGCAGATCCGCTGCGGAAGTTGAAGATGAACTCCGCCTCCACGGACGTGGCGCCCAGCTTCGGCACGGCGAGCGGGAGCTGGGCCCGACGCAGTTCCTTGAGGACGTCGGCCGACGACTTCCCGGGAACGGTGCCGCCGTCCCACTCGACGTCGAGGGCCCGCACGGCGTCGATGCACTGTCCGAAGGTGCGTGCCCGCACCGCGACGCCCGTGGCGATCATCGCCACGTGCGTCACCCCCGGCATTGCCTTCACCGCGGCAGCGTTGCGGATCGAGACCGGCTTTCCGTTGAGGCCGGGCGCACGGCACACCATGGTCGGCAGGGCGTCCGGGACATCGATGTCCATGGCGAACTGCTTGCGGCCGGTGACCGCGTCGAGCGCATCGATCCGACGTTGCGGGGTGCCGACGATGGTTCGCTGGGCGGATGCCTTGAGCCTGACGCTGACCTGCCGGGTCCTCGGTGACGCGGCAGCCGTGGCCACGTCGCCGTACGTCACCGACGAGCCGTTGGGCGCGCTGATGACGCCGGCCTTCGCGATCAGGCTGTTGAGTACGGCGCCCAGCTGGATCGCGGCCGCTTCGAGCAGTGCCTTGCGGGCCACAGCGGCAGCAACCCGGATCGGCGTGTACATCGAGATGATCGTGTTCGACCCGCCGGTCAGCTGGTTGAACAGCAGTTCCGGGCGGGCCGGCGCGAGGGTCACGTGCACCCGGTCGAGCGGCAGGTCCAGCTCGTCGGCGATCAGCATCGCGGCGGCAGTGGTGATGCCCTGGCCGACCTCCATCCGGGGCAGCGCGAAGTGGGCGTCGCCCTGCTCGTCGACCCGGATCCCGATCTGGTTCGAGGTCGGCAGGGCGCAATGGGTCAGGAAGTCGTTGAGGTCGTAGAGCTCGGGGACCTGAGGCAGCGACGGGATGGGAATGGCGCTCGCTGGACTCGCTCCGAGCGTCAGATCGGCCATCACCATCAGGCTGGTGCCACCGACGACGTACCCGACGAACGAGCGACGGCTCAACTTCGCGGCAGGCTCCCGCGCTTCTTCGTTCCCCATGTCCGTACCCCCGAGGTGTGACGACTGTCACTGCACCACGGGCGGCAAGGCTTGGTCAACGGTTCAACCAGATCGACGCCGCAAATTCCTCCGATCCCACCCCGTCGGGTCGATCGGAGATGCACATCCCTCGACAGAAGTGGAGCGAGCCGTGGCTCGACGCCTCGTCTGGGCAGTGCTGCCCGCCCTTGGCTTCGCGGTGGCCCACGCTCTCGCGATCCTCGTCGGTCGCGCGACCCGTGTCGACGGCAGCGAGGTCTCCCTCGCGTGGCCCGCGGCTGCCGTCGCGGTCCTCTGGGGTGTGCACGCCAGCGGCCTCCCCCGCGTCGGCGCCGCGGTCCACTGGATTCTGCTGGCCGCCGTCACCGGCGCCGTCACCTTCGCCACCGGCGCCACGGTCGAACTCGCGATCTGGTTCTCCGGCGTGAACCTGGTTCTCGCCGCGGTCACCGCCGCCGTCCTGCGCCATGGCGGTCGCCCGATCACCCTGCGCAATCCGGCTGACCTCGCCCGGCTGGTCGCGGCCGTCTGCGCGGGGTCGCTCCTCGCAGCGGCCCTCGCCGTCGCCTTCTTCGCCCACGAGCACCAGGACCACCTGGCCCAGACCTTCTCGCTGTTCGCGGTGCGCAATGGCGTGACGGCACTCACCGGCGTCGCCGTGGTGCTGCGCCTGAAGGATGTTCGATGGAAGGTGCCACGGCTCGCCGAGGCGCGCACGCTGGAGGCGCTGGCCTGCGCCGTGGTCGTGGTCGCGCTGTTCGCCCGGATCTTCTGGTTCAACCCCGGCCTGCCGACCGGCTTCGCCATGATGTTGCCGGCCATGTGGGTCTCGCTGCGGTTCTCCATGGTTGCGAGCACTGTCTTCCTGACCGGCGCGGGCACCTTCATCGTCTGGGCGACATTGCTGGATCGCGGTCCCCTCGAGGGCATTCCCGAGGTGGAGCAGGCGCTCCTCGCCCAGGGAACCGTCGGCAGCCTGACGCTGGTCGTACTGGCCCTGGCCGTGATCCGCGAGTCCCGCAACGCCCTGATCGCCGAACTCCGCCACCTGGCGCTGCACGATCCGCTCACCGGCCTGGCCAACCGCGCGCTGCTGGTCGAGCGGCTCGACACCTACCTCGAACAGCCGAAGGCACCGCCAGCCGCGGTCGGCGTGATCTTCATTGACCTCGACGGCTTCAAGCGGGTCAACGACGCGTGGGGGCACCGCGAAGGCGACTTGCTCCTCGATGAGATGGCGCGGCGGATCAGTGCCGCCGTACGTCCGTCGGACCTGGTCGCGCGCATCGGTGGCGACGAGTTCGTCATCGCGTGCACGGGCATCTCCGACGCCAGCGAGCTCCACGACCTCGCCGAGCGAATCCGGCACTGCGTCGCCGAACCCTACGGCGCCACGTCCGACGCACCGTTCGACCGGATCACCGCCAGCATCGGCTACGCCTTGTCGGACGGGAAGAGCACATCGAAGTCCCTGTTGAGCGCAGCCGACCGAGCGATGTACGTGGCCAAGCGGTCCGGACGCAACCAGATCGCCCCCGGCCACGGCGTCTCCATCAGCGCACGCTGAGCCCTTCAGTCGCTGAGCCCTTCACACGCTGAGCGATTCACCCGCTGAGCGCTTCACACGCTCAGCGCTTCAGACGCTGAGCGCCTGGGCCACCATCGCCACCGAACCAGCGGGGATCCCCGGGCTGTAGCGGAATCCCTGCACCTCGTCACAGCCCCGCTCCCGCAGGTAGCGCTCCTGGGCTTCGGTCTCGACGCCCTCGGCAACCACGGTCATTCCGAGAGCGTGGGCCATCACGATGATGGCGTCGACGATCGCCGCATTGTGGTCGATGCTCGCGATCTCGTGCACGAAGGAACGATCGATCTTGATCTTGTCGATGGGGAATTTCGTGAGGTAGGCCAGCGAGCTGTAGCCGCATCCGAAGTCGTCGATGACGATCGTGACACCGAGCGCACGCAGGGACTGGAGCATGTCCACGGCATCGCCGTGGTCGTCGATGAGCAAGCCCTCGGTGATCTCGACCTCGAGCTGCTCTGCCGCGATCCCGGAGCGGTCAATGGCGTCCGCGATCTCGTCGAGCCAGGCCGAGCCGCGCATCTGGCGTGGTGACACGTTGACGGCCATGCGCAACGGTCGGCCCATCTGGACCTGGAGGGCGGCCAGCGCGGAGCACGCCGTGCGAAGGACCCAACTGCCCAGCGGCGCGATCATCCCACCGTCCTCTGCGACCGGGATGAACCGGTCCGGTCCGATGGGGCCGAGCGTGGGGCTCGTCCAGCGCGCCAGCGCCTCCACCCCGACCACCTGCCCGGACGCGAGGTCCAGCTGCGGTTGGTAGGCCAGGGAGAGCTCGCCCTGGTCGACCTGATCGAGGGCCTGCCGCAAGGCGGCGGACAGGGCCAGGCGCTCCCCGTTCTCCTCCAGCATGCGCGGCTCGAACCACCGCACCGTGTTCCGACCGGAGGCCTTTGCCTGATACATCGCGATGTCGGCGTTCTTGAGCAGCTCCGCCGGAGTCTCTCCGTCCGCCGGGAACCGGGTGCCGCCGATGCTGCCGGTGACCACGAGCTCGTAGCCGTGCACCACGACCGGAGCCAGCACGTCGGTCATCAGGTCGGTCAGGCGGCGATCCAGGTCCGCGCCCGGAGCGACGTCGTGGAACACGATGACGAACTCGTCACCGCCGAGGCGGGCCACGAGGTCGTCGGCTCGGGCGCCCGTCCGGGTCCGGGCCTGCAACCGCTCGGAAACCACCAGCAGGAGCTCGTCCCCGATGTGGTGGCCCAGGGAATCGTTGATCCGCTTGAAGTGATCGAGGTCCAGCAGGACCAGGACGAGCTCGCAGGAGGACCGGACGGCCGCCACCACGGCCTCATCGAGGTGGCGGATCAACAGTGACCTGTTGGCGAGGTTGGTCAGGCCGTCGTGCGTGGCCATGTGTTCCATCCGCTCGCGGGCCTCGACCCGGTGCGAGATGTCGTAGGCCACGGCGAGGAAGCCGGTCGTCTCGCCATCCTCGGACTCCAGCGGCACCACGGCCTCCTGGACCGGGATCAACGTGCCGTCCTTGCGCCGGTACACCCACTCGATGTCGTCCCCGCCTGCGTCACCGAGCCGCAACGACCCGTCCGCGTAGGTCTGGCGTTCGATGCCATCGATCGCTCTCAACGACGTGTCGGTCAGCTCCTCGGCCTGGTAGCCGAGCAGGGACTCCGCCGCAGGGTTCGCGGTCACGATCCGTCCCTTCTCGTCCGTCGCGATGATGCTGAACGGGATGCTGTCCAGGATCGATCGACGCAGGACGTCGACGCGTGCGCTGTTCTCGGCTTCCTGGCCCCGCAGGCGCTCGGTGATGTCGATGACGGACGCGAGGACGAAGCGATCCCCGTCGATGACGATCGGGTTGAGGCCGATCTCGACCGGCATCTCGGTGCCATCCTTGCGGAGGCCGAACAGCTCGCGACCCACCCCCATCCCGCGACGATCCGGGTGCACGAAGTAGGCCTCGCGCTCGACGTCGTGGTGGGTTCGGAAGCGTTCCGGGATGAGGTCCTCGATCCGCAAGGCGAGCAATTCATCGTGCGCGTAGCCAAAGGCGCGTTCGGCCTCGGAATTGACCAGGACCAGTCTTCCGCGGTCGTTGACCACGATCATCGCGCTGGGCGTGGCTTCGATGAACAGGCGCAGTCGGTCGTCGCCCTCGATTCCAGCCTTGAGCGACGTGTCATCGGCTCGGGAGCCCATGCGTCCTCCGTCCCGTCGGGGCCGCACGGTCCCATCGACCACCAGCCTGAGTTTCTCTTCGGCCAGAAGTCGACCGAGCGAAGAAAGTCTGCACAGGACCTTGGTCCTCCTTTGCCTGTCGATCGACCAGAACAATCCGATAGGCCGACGCCCACAGCCTTCCCGCCCTACCGTCGAGACCATGAACGCTTCAGGGGCGCGAGGTCTCCAACGCGCCGTCGGTCTACTGATCTTCGGCACCGCCGCCGGCGGGGCCGGCCTGCTGTGGTGGTCGGTTTCCGACACCGCCAGCGGGACTGCCGAACCGAAGGACGGCCTGGTCCTGGGCGCGTGGCACCTGCTCTACGACACGGAGATCCCCAGCGTCTCGACCCTTGCGGCCGCGGCCGGACTGGCGCTGCTGTTCGCCGCCGGCGTCGCGCTCCTCGAGCGCCGGATCGCCAACCGGGCACGCCGCAGCGACGACGGCCACCGACTCCCCCTGTCCCCTCGCCACGTGATGGCCGAGACCCGTGGCCAGTTCCACGGAGAGGTCACCCTCACGGTCCTGGTCCCCGCTCACAACGAGGAACAGGCCATCACCGGCACCCTGGCCGCGCTGTTCGCGCAGTCCTACCGGCCCCAACGCGTGATCGTGGTCGCCGACAACTGCACCGATGACACCGTCGCCCTCGCCCTTCGGGCCGGTGCGGACGTGATCGAGAGCCAGGGCAACGTGCACAAGAAGGCCGGAGCGCTGAACCAGGCACTGGCCCGCGTGCTCCCCGATCAGGGCGAGAACGACCTCGTCATGGTGATGGACGCGGACACCTCGCTCGACGCCGGCTTCCTGGACGCGGTCGTGCGCCGGATGACGCAGGACCGGGGCCTGATGGCGATCGGGGGCCTGTTCTACGGCGAGGACGGCAAGGGCCTGATCGGCCAGTTCCAGCGCAACGAGTACCTTCGGTACGGCCGCGACCTCCGTCGCCGCCGCGGCCGGGTCTTCGTCCTGACCGGCACCGCCACCGTCTTCCGTCCCCGTGCCTTGCGCACGGTCGCCGAGGAGCGTGGGCGGATGCTGCCGGGCGTGCCGGGCGACATCTACGACACCCTCGTGCTGACCGAGGACAACGAGATCACCCTCGCCCTGAAGACCCTGGGTGGCCTGGTCATCTCGCCGGCCGACTGCACCGTCGTGACCGAGGTGATGCCCACCTGGCGCGGCCTGTGGGTCCAGCGCCTGCGCTGGCAGCGCGGCGCACTGGAGAACCTCGGCGAGTACGGGATGCGGCCCGCGACGTTCCGCTACTGGGCCCAGCAGCTCGGCATCGGGTACGGCGTCATCGCGTTGATGTCCTACCTGCTGATGATGGCGCTGATGACGCTGTCGTTCGACTCCTGGGTGTGGTTCCCGTTCTGGCTCGGCACCGGGATGATCTTCACCATCGAGCGGATCATCACCGTGTGGCCCGGCGGATGGCGCGCCCGTGTCCTCGCCGCGACCCTCTTCCCGGAACTCGTCTACGCACTGTTCCTCGACGTCGTCTATCTCAAGGGGATCATCGACATGTCGCTGGGCCGAACGGCCAGCTGGGGCACCGTCGTCCAGACCCCGTCACACCGAACGGTGGGTGCCTGATGAACAGCCTGTTGTCGCCTCTGGGAATCCTGTTCCCCGAGGCCCTCGTGCGCTCGCACCCGTTCGCGATCCTCGCGGCGTTCGTGGCGATCAACACGGTCATCTACGTCGCCCTCACCGTGGCCAAGGCGATGCCGAAGGTCTACGTCGGCGACTACCTGCCGCGGAAGTACGCCCGGGCCGAGACCCGGAGCATCTACCCCGACGGCCCCCACTGAGGTCTCGGTGTCGAGGTGCGTGGAGCGAAGCGACGAGCCTCGAAACCCCCGAGCGGGTTTCGAGGCTCGCTTCGCTCGCACCTCAACCAGCGGAGGTGACTACTTGGCGGAGGCCTCCGCGAGCAGCTTGACCAGCTCCGGCATGCCACCGGCCCACTGGAAGCTGAGCGCCGTCGGCGGGGAGACCGCCGAGATCCGCGTGCGGCCGACGACCTGGGCAACGCCGCCGTCCTTGACGGCCGGGATGGCGAGCGCCTTCTGGTCCTTGAGGAAGGCCGCAGCCTGGGCGTCGTCATCGAAGTACGTGACGACCACGTCGGCGTCGATCTCGTCGACCTTCTCGTAGCTCATGTCGAAGTAGAAGCCACCCTTCGACGTGTCCAGCTTCGCAACGCTCGGCGCGACGTCGAAGCCGAGCTTCGTCAGGATCGCCAGGCGCGGGTCGAGCTCGGTGTAGAGCGACAGGGTGCTCGGCGCCGGGTAGAGGGCGGCGATCTTCTTGCCGTCGAACTCCGGGTGCTTCCTGGCCTCGTCGGCCAGGAAGGTGTCGATGTCGGCGAGGATCTTGTCGCCGTGCGCGCTGCGTCCCAGCGCCTTCGCGGTGATCTTGATGGTGTCCTGCCACGTCGTCGTCCAGGCGGCCTCGGGGTAGGCGACCGTCGGCGCGATCTCGTTGAGCTTCTTGAACTGCTCCTCGGTGATGCCGGAGTACGGCGCCAGGATCAGGTCGGGCTTTGCGGCGATGAACTCGTCGTAGGGCACGGTCGCGCCCGAGCCGTCGTCGGGGAGCAGCGTCGGGTGGTCGACGCCCTTGGCGTCGTACGCCTCCTCGACCCACGGGAGGAGGTTGCCCTTGCCGACGGTCCAGAGCTGCTCGGCGATCGCGACGGGATAGACGCCGGACGCAATGGCGGCCTCGGTGGAGCCCCAGCCCCAGGTCGCCACCCGCTTGGGCTCTTCCTTGATCTCGGTCTTGCCGAAGGCGTGCTCGATGGTGATCGGGAACGAGTCGGTGACGTCCAGCGTGGTGGTGCCGGAGTCCTTGTCGTCGCTCTCCTGGCCACAGGCAGCCAGGGCCAGCACGGTTGCCAGACCTGCGACGAGCGCAGTGGTCCGGCGGAAGGCACGTGTACGCACGTGTCTCTCCTCAATCTCTCGGGGTTGGAATAAGGAAAGCCTAACCTAAGAGAATTGTTGCTCCCCGTCGGGTCCGCCCCTTGGGTACGACGAGGGGGCCGCCGGTCACCGGGTCGGCGATCACCTCGGCGTCGAGGCCGAACGCCTCGCGTACCGAGTCGACGGTCAGTACGTCGCCCGGCGCACCCTGTGCGGCGATCCGGCCCCCGCACATCACGACCATGTGGTCGGCGTACCGGGCGGCGTGGTTGAGCTCGTGCAGCACCATCACCACGGTGGTGCCGCGCTCCTCGTTGAGGTCACTGAGCAGGTCGAGCAGCTCGAGCTGGTGCGTGACGTCGAGGTACGTCGTCGGCTCGTCCAGCAGGACCGCATCGGTCTCCTGGGCGAGCACCATGGCGATCCAGACGCGCTGGCGCTGCCCGCCCGACAGCTCCTCGAGGCGGCGCTCAGCAAGGTCGGCGAGGCCCGTGGCCTCCAGCGACCGCATCACGACGGCGTCGTCATTGCTGCTGTGCCGGCCGAACCAGCCCTGGTGCGGGAACCGGCCCCGGCCGACGAGTTCGGCGACCCGGACGCCGTCGGGCGCGATCGACGCCTGGGGCAGGACGCCCACCAGGCGCGCGAGGTCGCGTCGCGACAGGGCGCCGATGTCCTTGCCGTCGATGCAGACCTTGCCACCCGACAGCGGGTGCAGGCGGGCCAGGCCGCGGAGCAGCGTCGACTTGCCGCAGGCGTTGGGTCCGACGATCGCGGTCACCTTGCCGGGCGGGAGCGCGAGGTCCAGGCCCTCGATGACCGGACGGCCCTTGTAGCCGAGGGACACGCCCTCGGCGGTGATCGCGGTGCTCATGTCGTCGCCTTTCGATCGCTTCGGGCCAGCAGCCACAGCAGGTACGGCGCGCCGACGAGCCCGGTCACGATGCCGACCGGGGCAGTGAGTCCTCCGGGGAGGTAGTACTGGCCCACGACGTCCGAGAGCATCGTGAGCGCGCCGCCGACCACGCAGGAGGCGACCAGGGCGGGGCCTCCGTCGTCGACCAGGCGTCGCGCGATCGCGGGGGCGACCAGCGCCACGAACGCGATCGGACCCGCGACGGCCGTGGCCAGCGCGACCAGGCCGACGCCGATCAGCAACGCAAGCACCCGCGACTGCGTCGGCCCGAGCCCGAGCCCCTGCGCGTGCTCGTCACCCAGCGCCAGGGCGCGCTGCTGGCGGGCGATCGGCACGGTCAGCAGCACCAGCGCGGCGACGCCGAGCGCGAGGGTGCCGAGAGTGCCGTCTCGGACGTCGGCCACGCTGCCGATGGTCCACAGCAGCACGGTCCCACCCTCCCGCTCATCGGCTTCCGCAAGCCGCCAGGAGATGAGGGAACCGCAGAGATAGGCGATGCCGACGCCGACGAGGACGAAGCGAATGCCGTGGAGTCCGTTGCGCCAGGCGAGCACCCAGATCGCCACCGCCGCTGCCAGCGCACCGGCACCGGCAGCGAGATTCACGGCGACACCGGAGGCGCCGTACCCCACCACCGCGGTGACCGCACCCAGCGACGCTCCCCCGGAGATCCCGAGGATGTCGGGGCTGGCCAGGTTGTTGCGCAACGTCGACTGGAACAGCGCACCCGCCAGTCCGAACGCGACGCCCGCGATGATCGCGGCCAGCCCCCGCGGCAGGCGCAGGTCCCGGACGACGAGCAGGTCGAACCGGTCCCCCACCCCGAACAACGCCGGGAAGGAACGCTCCGGCGGGACACCCGCCGCCCCCAGGCCGAAGGTGATCAGCAGCAGGCCCAGGCACAGGGCCACCCCGACCGCGACGACCAGGAGGGTGCGCAGGCGGTGGCGTCGACGGATGCGGGTGATCGTGCCGAGTTCGAGCGTGGTCATGGAAGTGCTCACGGAGGTGCTCACAGGCCGGCCACCCGTCGGCCGCGGGCCACGGCGATCAGCACCGGCGCCCCGATGATGGCGGCCACGACACCCGCTTCGAGCTCGTCGGCCTTGATCAGGCGGCCCACGATGTCGGCGGTCAGCAGCATGACCGGACCGAGCAGCGCGCACAGCGGCACGATCCAGCGATAGTCGGTGCCGACCAGTCGTCGGGCAGCGTGCGGGACCGCGAGGCCGACGAGTGCGATCGGACCGGCGAGTGCGGTCGCCGTACCCGCGAGGCAGATGATGGCCAGGCCGGCGATCGCGCGGGTGGTCCCCACCCCCTGGCCCAGGGCGGCGGCGACGTCGTCGCCGAGCGCCAGCCCGTTGAGCCGGTGCGCCGAGAACAACCCGATGGCAGCACCGACGGCGATGAACGGCCACAGCACCTCGACGGCGGCGAGGTCGCGCCCGTTGAGCGCGCCGACCGCCCAGAACCGGAGGCTGTTGAACGCGTCGACGTCGCGGAAGAGGACGAGGTTCGAGATCGGGGTGAGCAGCGCAGTGAGCGTCGCGCCGGCGAGCGCGAGCTGCACGGGACGCCCGTGACCGATGGCGAAGACCGTGATCGCAGCGATCGCCGCACCGAGGAAGGCGAACCACACGGCCCCGACCGGCGAGACGACACCGAAGGCCGTCGCGGCGATGACGATGCCGAGGGCGGCACCCGCGTTGAGACCGAGCAGGCCGGGGTCGGCCAGCGGGTTGCGGGTGATCCCCTGGGCGAGCACCCCGGCCAGGCCCAGGGCGGCACCGGCCAGCAGGGCAATGATCGTGCGCGGCACCCGCTGCCCGCGGATCACGGCATGGTCGACGTTGCCCGCGACCGGATCGGTCAGCGCCCGCCACGACTCGCCGATGGCGACCTCCCGGACGCCCAGCGCGAGGCTCAGCACCACACCGACCAGCAGGAGCCCGGTTGCACCCGCGAGCACCATGACCCGGCGGCGCGCAGCACCGGAGGTGACGTCGCCACGCACCGCCGTCGGCGCCGCGGCTAGCAAGGTATGCATAACCTAACAATCCCACACGGGGTGGGACGTTGGTCGAGGAGGTTGCGCAGCAAGGTCGCCCGTTGGTCGAGGAGGTTGCGCAGCAACCGTCTCGAGACCGGCTACGAAGCCGGCGACGTCTCCTTCTTCGGCACCGCTCCGGCCGCACCCGCGGCAGATGAGAACAGCCAGCCGTAGAAGGCCAGTAGCGCCAGCCACGAGGCGATCACGACGCCGTACATCACGGTCCAGAGCCAGACCGGGACGTCCGGCTTGCGCTCGCGCTGGAGCATGAACGGTTCATGGACGAAAGCGGCGTCCGTGCCGTCCTCGACCTGGACCAGGCCCGCCGCGGGACCGTCGATCGCGAGGTCGGCCGGCATGTGCAACGGGATCGAGACCATCGTGGTGGGCGCGAGGTGGAGTCGGACCAGCACCTTCCAGTCGCCGTACAGCGGCAGCGGGTCCGTGCTGCGGAACTCTCCATCGACGCCGGTCGGCTCCATCGCGATGCTGAGCATGCCGTTGCCGGGGACGTTCTCGTCGTTCTCGTGCTTGCCCTGGTACGCCAACGCCGAGATCCAGACGGCGTCGTCCGCGGCATCGACCGGATCGGTGCGCACCGTCACGACCGAACGGCAGCCCTCGGTGCCGATGCAGTTGTCGTCATAGGAGACCCGCCCCGAGATCACATCGGTGCCGCTGACCGGTTGGTACGTCGTCCGGCAGTCATCACCGTCGCACTCCTTGACCACCTTGACCTCACCAGCACTGGTCGGCGGGGCGAAGACAGCCATGAGCGCGACGAACGCGAGCACGCCTGCGGTACCGAGCCATCGGCCGGACGACGCACGGGACTCCTGGACCGGGGCGGAGGCGCCGGGCAGTTCGGCGATGCGCTCGATGTGACGCGCGAAGGACCAGCCGAGCAGGCCACCGCCGGCGGCGGCGATGCCACCGACCGTCAGCATCAACGGCATCTGCTGCGTCTCGGGCGGCAGCGGGTAGGGCATGAAGAGGTCCATCCACCACCACTCGGTCGCCAGGCCGACCGTGCCCGCGAACACTCCGGCGGCGCCCGCGAACACCGGACCCCGGTTCCGCACGACGAGCGCCAGCAGCTCGATGCAGAGGGCCGGGCCGAGGAAGAGCAACCAGTGGGCGCGGTGGATGTCGGGGATCGGCAACGTCATGGCGAAGATGAGCAGGCGCACGACGGTGTAGGTCAGCCAGGTGACGAGGGCGCCGCCGGGCCCGAAGAAGAGCCGGCCGGCCACGAAGATCCAGCCGGTCAGGAAGCCGGAGATGATGAAGAGGGTTGCGGCGGGGAACTGGGGAACGCCGAGGTCGAACTCCATCAGGAACGCCATCGGGATGATGCACATGCCGATCACGATGGTCATGAGCAGACGGGTCGCCCAGGCGCCACGGTCGGCAATGACCGACTCCGGGGCCTCCCGGCGCACCGGCGGCAGGAGCCTGCCGAACAGGCGCAGGCCACCGGTGGCAAGGCCACCGAAGCGGAGCCAGGTCCGGGCCGGCGCCTGACCCACCTGCGCTGCCTCGGCGAAGAGCAGGGGAATGGCCAGGATGCAGGTGACGGCTCCGCCGATCATCATCACGTGGGTGGGCCCCCACTCGGTGACGTCCTGGCCGAACAGCCGGTGCCACACGTCATCGGCGGGGAAACCGGCCGCGGCGATCAGGCCGGCTCCGAGGAGGACCAGGGTGCCCATCGGCACGTGCCACTTCGGCGTGAGCCGGAAGGTCCGACGCGGCAAGGGGTCCTTGGCCAGTCCCGCCGAGATCACACCTGCGGCAAGGAAGAAGAAGATGCCGAACATGATCGGGAAGTGCGAAGGGTTCGCCAGCGGCCCCTCGTCGCGGCCGTTCTGCATGTGGATCGGGACGTCCCAGTAGACGCCGAACGCACAGGAGAGCAGCGCCGCCACCGCCAGGTAGCCGGGCAGGCCAGCCCACCGCGGAAGCCCGTCGATGGCCGAGACCCGGTCGGCCAGGCGCCCGATGAGGGTCGGCTTCCCGTCGCGCTCGCGCATCAGGAAGATCCCGATCGGGATGTAGATGACGGCGAAGGCCGCTGCTGCGATCAGGACCTGGTCGAGCGCGGCTCCGCCTGCTGGGGGAGCTTCTTCAACGGCAAGGAACATGTTCTGACGTTACTGCCCGTAACAGGTACCTGAACAGGGAATCGCCCGTGGTTGAGCCAGATCGCTTGTTCAGCCGAGCAGGATGCGCAGGCCGATCCCGATCAGGATCAGGCCGCCGACCAGGGTCGCCCAGCGCCCGAGCCGCTCCCCCACCCGCGAGCCGATGAACACGGCAGCGAGCGACAGCACGAAGGTGATGACGCCGATCAGCAGCACGGCCGGCGCGACGTCGACCTCCAGCACGCCGAAGGTCACGCCGACGGCTGCAGCATCGATCGACGTGGCGATCGCCAACGGCAACACGGAGCGCACGGTGACGGTCGGAGTCGTGTGCTCGTCGGCCTCGTCACCGAACGACTCCCACAGCATCTTGGCGCCGATCAGGCTCAGCAGGCCGAACGCGATCCACGGCGTCGCCGTCTCGACGGCGTCGGCGAACCAGAACGCCAGCACCCAGCCGAGCACCGGCATCAGCGCCTGGAAGAGGCCGAACATGCCCGCCATCAGCAGGGCGTCGCGCCAGCGCGGCCGGCGCAACTGGAGGCCTTCGGCCAGCGACACGGCCACCGCGTCCATGGCCAGCGCAAAAGCGAGGACGACGAGTTCGAGCGTGGTCACCGAAGGTTCCGTTTCGTGCTGGACAGGCCGCAAAGGGGCAAAACGCAAGGCGCCGGGCCGCGACCTCTGGGGGGGTCGGTCGCGGCCCGACGCCGTCCATCATGACATACCAATGGTTCCCTTGGGCCACTTGGGGCAGGACCCCACTCCTGTTCCAGTTCACTCCCAGAAGACCCGGTCCACCACCGCGCGCGCCCGGCGCGTGATGCGCAGGTAGTCATCCAGGACCCGGTCCGTTTCGTCCAGCTGATAGCCGAGAATCCCCGCCGTCGCACGACGCTCGATCGTCGCGCGCGGGAACTGGTCGCCGGCCCGACCGCGCGCGAGGAGCAACCCGTTGCGCACCCGCGACGCCATCCGCCACGACGTGGCGAGGGTCTCCGCGTCCTCATGGGTGAGCAGGTCGGCGTCGGCAGCCGCGGTCAGCGCGGCAAGGGTCTGGGCGGTGCGCAATCCCTCCACGCGGGCGCCGTGGCGCAGCTGCAGCAACTGGACCGTCCACTCGATGTCGGCGAGGCCGCCTCGACCGAGCTTGAAGTGCAGGGCCGGGTCGGCGCCGCGCGGCAACCGTTCCTTGTCGACCCGGCCCTTGATCCGCCGGACCTCCACGATGTCGTCATCGCTCAGGCCCTCCTCGGGGTAGCGCAACGGGTCGATCAGCGCCGTGAAGCGCGCCCGCAGGTCCGGGTCGCCGACCACGGCGTCCGCGCGGAGCAAGGCCTGGGCCTCCCACACGTGCGACCACTTCGCGTAGTAGGCGGCGTACGACTCGAGCGTCCGGACGAGCGGGCCCTGGCGTCCCTCGGGGCGCAGGTCGGCATCGACCACGAGCGCCGGGTCCGGCCCCGGCGCACCCAGCGCACGTCGTACCTCTTCGGCAACGGCACGGGCGTAGGTGCCGGCCTCGTGGGCGTCGGCGCCATCGACGGGGTCGTGGACGAACAGGACGTCGGCGTCGCTGCCGTAGGACAGTTCGAAGCCGCCGTAGCGGCCCATCGCGATGATCGCGATCCGGGTCGGTTCCGCGTCCAGGTGCCGCTGGCGCCGTACGGTCTGGCCGGCGACCTCGAGGGTCGCCTCCAGCGTGGCGTCGGTGAGGCGCGACAGTGCGAAGCCGACCTCGTCGACGGTGACCAGGCCGAGCACGTCACCGGCCGCGATCCGCAACAGTTCGCGGCGTCGTACGGCGCGCACGGCACGCACCGCCTTCTCCCCCTCCTGCCGGCGGGCGCTCGCGAGCATCTCCTCGGTCAGCGCGTCCGAGCCCAGCGGCCGGAGGTCGCCCGCGAGCAGGCGCACCCCGGCGGGCTCGCGCTCGAGCAGGTCGGTGCAGTACCGGGAGGTCGCCAGCAGGTGCGCCAGCCGCTCGGCGACTTCACCCTCGTCACGGAGGGTGGAGAGGTACCACGGAGTCCGACCGAGCTCCTCGCTGATCCGCCGGAATCCGAACAGTCCCCCATCGGGATCCGGACACTCCGCGAACCACTGCAGCATCGCGGGCAGCAGGGTGCGCTGGATGGCGGAGGTCCGGCTGACCCCCGACGTCAGCGCTTCCAGGTTGCGCAACGCGGCATCCGGGTCGGCGTACCCCAGGGCGGCCAGCCGCGCGCCCGCCGCCTCGGACGACAGCCGGACCTCGTCCGATCCGATGCGGGCGACGGCGCTCAGCAGCGGGCGGTAGAAGATCTTCTGGTGCAGTCGACTGACCTCGCGGCGGTAGTTCTGCCACGTGTCGTCGAGCCGCTTCTCCGACTCCTTGAGGAACCCGAGGCTGCGGCCCAGGCGCCGCATCGACGGCGCGTCGGAAGGTACGACGTGCGTGCGCTGCATCCGGTAGAGCTGGATGCGGTGCTCCAGCTGGCGGAGGAATCCGTAGGCGCGGTGGAGCGCCTCGCCGTCCTCGCGTCCGACGTACCCGCCGCGGCTCAGCTCTGCGAGCGCGCTCAGGGTGGCGGGCGGCCGGATCCGCTCGTCGGCGCGGCCGTGGACCAGCTGCAACAACTGCACGGCGAACTCGACGTCCCGCAGGCCACCAGCACCGAGCTTGAGCTGGCGGTCGGCTTCCTTCGCCGGGATGTGTTCGAGGACCCGTCGGCGCATGGCCCGGGCAGCATCGACGAAGCCCTCCCGGTCAGCGGCCGACCAGACCATCGGGGCCACCATGTCGACGAAGGCTCGCCCGAGGGCGAGGTCGCCGGCGACGGGCCGGGCCTTGAGCAGGGCCTGGAACTCCCACTGCTCCGCCCAGCGCTCGTAGTAGCTCTGGTGGCTGGCCAGCGTCCGGCTCAGCGGGCCGGCCTTGCCCTCCGGACGCAGGGCCGCATCGACCGGCCAGATGGTGCCCTCGGCCGTGTGCTGCGAGCAGACCTGCATCAACTGGGCGGCCAGGCGTGAGGCGATCTTGCCCGCGGCCGAAACGCTGGCGTCGTCCGCATCGGGGTCGGCCGGCTGGTGGAGGAAGATCACGTCGACGTCGGAGACGTAGTTCAGCTCGTGGCCGCCGCACTTGCCCATCGCGATCACCGCGAGCCGCACGGTGGCGGACTCGGGGCCGATCCGCTGGCGGGCGACGGCGAGCGCCGCATCCAGGGTCCCCGCGGCGAGGTCCGAGAGCTCCGCAGCCGCATCGTCGACGCCCAGGTGATGGGCGAGGTCCCGGGCGGCCAGGCGCAACAGCTGGCGGCGGTACTCGACCCGCAGCGCATCGACCGCCTCGTGATCGGGTGCCGTCGCGACCGGCGAAGGGTCGGCCGCGTCGGCACCGACGGCGGCCAGCAGCGACTCCCGCATCGCCCACGCCGCCGGCCGGGTCGACCCGAGATCCGGATCGGTGAGCTCGAGCCACTGCGCGGGGTGCTGGCACAGGTGATCGGCCAGTGCGGTGCTCGCGCCGAGGACGCAGAGCAGGCGCATCGCCGTACCCTCGTCGTCCCGAAGGGCGGTCAACAGCACCTCGCGGTCATCGACGGCGTCGGCCAGCCGACACAGCGCCCCGAGGGCTGCGTCGGGGTCCGCGGTCTGCCCGAGGAACGCGAGCAGGTCCACCCCGCCGGTGCCGAGCGATTCGAGCTCTGTGACGGCGCGGTCGAGTTCGACGAACCCCAGCCGCAGCAGGTCGCTGCGGCTGGTCCGGCGGTGGTCAGCCGGCGTCATGGGTCACAACACGGGCAGCATGCGGTCGCGCTCGAAGGCGGAGACCTGGCCGCGGTACTCGTCCCACTCAGCGCGCTTGTTGCGCAGGAAGAAGTCGAAGACCTGCTCCCCCAGCGTCTCGGCCAGCAACTCGGAGTTCTCGGCGATGCTGATCGCTTCGTTGAGGTTCTTCGGGAGCGGCTGGATGCCGAGGCTGTGACGCTCGCGCTCGGTCAGGGCCCAGACGTCGTCCTCGGCCTCGCGCGGCATCTCGTAGCCGTTCTCGATGCCCTTGAGCCCGGCCGCGAGGACGGCGGCATACGCGAGGTACGGGTTGCACGCCGAGTCGAGGCTGCGCAGCTCGATCCGGGTCGACTGGCCCTTCATCGGCTTGTACATCGGCACCCGGATCATCGCCGAGCGGTTGTTGTGGCCCCAGCAGATGTACGACGGCGCTTCGCTGCCGAACATCATCCGCTTGTAGGAGTTGACCCACTGGTTGGTGACCACGCTGATCTCGCTGGCGTGCTGCAGCACCCCGGCAATGAACTGGCGCCCGGTCTTCGAGAGCTGGTACTCCGCGCCCGCCTCGTAGAAGGCGTTCTGGTCACCCTCGAAGAGCGAGACGTGCGTGTGCATGCCCGAACCGGGGTGCTCGGTGAACGGCTTCGGCATGAAGGTCGCCCACAGCCCCTGGCTCAGCGCGACCTCCCGGATGACCGTGCGGAAGGTCATGATGTTGTCCGCCGTGGTCAGCGCGTCGGCGTACCGAAGGTCGATCTCCTGCTGGCCCGGGCCGGCCTCGTGGTGGCTGAACTCCACCGAGATGCCCATCGCCTCGAGCATGGTGATCGCCTCGCGGCGGAAGTCCGAACCGTGCGAGTGGGCAGCGTGGTCGAAGTACCCGCTGCGATCCATCGGGATCGGCTCCTCGCCGGGCTGCGGCTCGTTCTTGAAGAGGTAGAACTCGATCTCGGGGTGCGTGTAGAACGTGAAGCCCTGCTCGGCTGCCTTGCTCAGGGTCCGCTTGAGGACGTTGCGTGGATCGGCGTACGACGCCGAACCGTCCGGCATCACGATGTCGCAGAACATGCGAGCCGTCGACGGGCCCTCGCTGCTGCGCCACGGAAGGATCTGGAAGGTCGTCGGGTCGGGCAGCGCGAGCATGTCCGACTCGTAGACGCGGGCGAAGCCCTCGATCGCCGAGCCGTCGAAGCCGATGCCCTCCGAGAAGGCACCTTCGAGCTCCGCGGGCGCCACCGCGACCGACTTGAGGGACCCGAGCACGTCGGTGAACCACAACCGCACGAACCGGACGTCGCGCTCTTCGAGTGCGCGGAGAACGAAGTCTTCTTGCTTACCCATGGCGTCAGCGTAGGGGGTCGTGGACGGTCCTGCCGGTGAGGCTCCGCCGGAGCCGGAATGAGGCTCGAATACTCGGTGGGTCGGGGGCATGGCGCAAGCGCACAAGCAGGTCTACCGTCGAAAGTGAAGTCCCTCAAAAGGGGACCGCTCGAGAAAGGGAAGCGCCATGGCCACTATGCACTCGAGGGAACACCTCACCCATGACATGCGCGAAGAACTGCATGACCTGACCAACTTCTCCAGCATCGACTCGGACCAGCAAGGAAGAGTCGCCCTCTGGGTGACGTTCACCGTGCTGGCGATCGTGTGGGGCCTGGACATGATGGTCGGCTTCATGACCGACACCTGGGACAGCTACGTCTCGGTGTGGGCCAACAACTTCCTGCCCGGTGACGCGAGCGACGCGACGATGTGGATCGGTGCCCTCACCGTTGCCCTCGGCGTGCTCGTGGCCGCCGCGCCCCACTTCGGTGCCGACGTCCTCGGCATCTGGCTGGTGATCCTCGCCATCAACGTGTTCAGCGTCGACAACATGGCGCATCTGGGCGTGGGCATGCTCGCGCTCGCGCTGTGCTGCTTCTCGCTGGCCCGGATGGCCCGCGGCAACCACAAACGCGAGGCTTAGCCCGGAGTACATGGGGCGGCGGGGTTCGGGCCCCGTCGTCGTACTCCCTTGCGGCCTCAGGCCTTCGGCACGTTCTCCAGCTCGGCCAGCCAGGCAGCCGCGCTCGCGTCCGACGGCATCCGCCAGTCACCACGCGGCGACATCGTGCCGCCGGCGCTGACCTTGGGACCGTTCGGCAGAGCCGACCGCTTGAACTGGCTGCTGAAGAAGCGCTTCGTGAAGACCTCGAGCCACTTGCGCACCGTGGCGAGGTCGTACGACGCCCGCCGCTCCTCGGGGAAGCCCGGCGGCCACTCGCCGGCGGACTGGTCGTGCCAGGCATGCCACGCGAGGAACGCGATCTTGCTGGGCCGGTAGCCACGCCGGATCACGTGGAAGAGCGTGAAGTCCTGCAGGGCGTAGGGCCCGACGGAGTCCTCGGTCGCCTGCGGCTTCTGGCCCTCCTCGGTCGGGATCAGCTCGGGCGTGATCTCCTGCTCGAGGATCTCCTGGAGGACCAGGTCCGCCTCGTCGTCGTAGTGCTTCCCGTCGTGGAGCTGGTCGGTGTCGATCACCCAACGGATCAGGTGCTGCACCAGCGTCTTCGGGACGCCCGCGTTGACGTTGTAGTGCGACATCTGGTCGCCGACGCCGTACGTGCACCAACCGAGCGCGAGCTCGGAGAGGTCGCCGGTCCCGAGCACGATGCCGCCGCGGTGGTTGGCGAGCCGGAAGAGGTAGTCGGTGCGCAGCCCGGCCTGGACGTTCTCGAAGGTGATGTCGTAGACATCCGAGCCCCTGGTCGTCGAGCTTGTCGAGACGTACGGGTGGTCGAGGTCCTCGAGCATCTGCCGGGCGGCCGGCTTGATGTCGAGCTCCGCGAACGTGCAGCCGAGGGCGGTGGCGAGCCGGGTGGCGTAGGACTTCGTCGTGTCACCGGTCGCGAAACCCGGCATCGTGAACGCGTGGATGTCGCTGCGCGGGCGGCCCAGTCGATCCATCGCCTTGGCCGCAACGATCAGCGCGTGCGTCGAGTCGAGACCGCCACTGACGCCGATCACGATCTTCGGGTTGCCGATGGCCTTGAGCCGCTGCTCGAGGCCGGAGACCTGGATGTTGTAGGCCTCGTAGCAGTCGAGCGCGAGGCGCTCGGCGTCGTCGGGGACGAACGGGTAGCGGTCGACCTTGCGGCGCAGGCCGATGTCGCCGGCCGGAGGGTCGAGGGTGAACTCGATGACGTGGGCCTCGCTGCGGAACTGGCTGTAGGCATGTCGGTTGTCGTCGAACGTCCCCTGCCGGATCCGTTCTTGTCGGATTCGATCGAGATCCACGTCGACCACTGTGCGGCGGGGACCGTCCGGGAATCGCTCGCTCTCTCCGAGTAGATCGCCCAGCTCGTAGACCATCGTCTGGCCGTCCCACGACAGATCGGTCGTCGACTCACCCTGCCCAGCTGCCGTGTAGATGTAGGCCGCATTGCAGCGGGAACTGGCACTGCGGGCAAGCAACTTGCGGTCCTCGGCGCGCCCGATGGTGATCGGGCTTGCCGAGAGGTTGGCCAACACGGTCGCGCCAGCAAGTACGGCAGAGGCATGCGGGGGGATCGGCACCCACATGTCCTCGCAGATCTCAACGAAGAGGCGCAGGTCGGGCCGGTCGGTGGCCTGGAAGTGGAGGTGCTTGCCGAACCGAACCTCGCCGTGAGTACCGAGCGTGATGTGTTCGTCGTCCTGGTCCTCGGCAGACCCGAACCACCGGGCCTCGTAGAACTCCCGGTAGGTCGGGCGGTACCACTTCGCCGGGACACCTAGCACCTTGCCGCGGTGGATCACGACAGCACAGTTGTAGAGCCGGTCATCCTTGACCAGCGGTGCGCCTACCACGATCACTGGGAGCAGGTCCTTGCTGGCCTCGACCACGGCGTCGATCGCAGTCAGCACTGCTTCCTGGAGAACGTCCTGCAAGAAGAGGTCATCCACCGCGTAGCCGCTTAGACAGAGCTCGGGAAACACTGCGACAGCAACGCCCTCGTCGTGACAGGCGCGCGCCTCCTCGATGACCGTTGCGGCGTTGACCGCCGGGTCCGCAACGCGGATCGGGATCGTGCAGGCAGCCACCCGGGCGAACCCGTGGGCATAGGCCGAGTAGAAGTCCACGAGGCGAGTCTAGGGAGTGCCGTGTCCCACGCGAGGCTGGTCGCTTCCAGCGCACCGGGCGCGCCGCCCCATCGGGCAGGTGGCCTTGCCCTTGCACGTGCACCTGGTCTGAGGTCGCAGCCACCTCGCGTCGGCGACTCTGGATCATGGCCGGAGCCCGACAGGGAGCCGAGGCCGTCAAGGCCGAGGCGTCCCATGCCCTCGATGACGGCCGCCGTCGTGCCGCCGGCGGATCGGGGCCTGCCCACGGCGGCCGTGCCGGCGCCGTACTCGCCCTTCAGCGCAACGCCGGCAACGCTGCTGTCGCTGCCTTGATGGCGGCCAAGGTCAAGGGACCCAGCGAGCAGGCCGTGGTCGAGATCGATCGCGCGCTCACGGAGATCAAGAAGGACGAGCCGTCCATCGACCTGGTGGAGACGGGGCTCAAACAAGCCAAGACGCTCGGCGTGCCGGTCGACCTGGAAGGGCCCAAGCCGCCCGCCTCGGCACTCGCGGTGACAAAGACCGGTTTCGGGCCGGGCTCGGTGGCGGCCAAGAAGCCGGTACCGCCGCCCAAGCCGGTGCCGGCAGTTCCGGCTGCGGCCAAGGCCGGCGCCGCGAAGCCGAAGGTGACCGGCGGAGCACCCGCGGCCAAGGCCGCTGGGCCCGTCCCTGCGGGGGCCGGCGGTGCAGCGGGGCCCGCAGCTCCGGCGCCGATCGCTGCCGACATGCGCCTCCAGCCACCCGTTGCGCCCGTTGGCACGCGGCCGGAGGAGGATCCGGCGTTCGTACGGGTCACCGGCGGGGTGAAGGGCGTGGCGAAGGACAAGAAGTCACACCCGACGGCCGCGTCGAAGGCGCAGGAGGCCCAGGGCGCCGCGCTCGCACCGACCGACGACATGGCCGGCCAGGCGAAGGCGGCGAAGGTCGACAAGATGGACTCCCAACAGGCCGGGACCTTCGACAAGAAGGCGTTCATCGCGGCGGTCAAGACCGCGATCGAGGCGAAGGCGCCCAAGAACCTGAAGGAGGCCTGCGACCCGTCAGCCAGCAAGGCGGGCGAGGTCAAGGGTGAGGTCAAGGGCATGGTCGGCCAGGGCAAGGACGATGCCGCCCACGACATCGAGGCGTCGGCCGAGGCGGCTCCTGACCAGTCCAAGTCGATCGCCAAGCCCGTGACGCCGATGTCCCAGGAGAATCCGGGCGCGGCCCCGGCGATCCCCGCGGACGGAGCGGTGCCCAAGCCGGCGCCTGCCGAGCAGACCAACCTCGAAGCGGGCAAGCACCAGGCCGACCAGGAGATGGCCGACGCGAACGTCACCGACGAGCAGCTCGCGAAGTCCAACGAGCCGGAGTTCCAGAGTGCGCTGGCGGACAAGCAGACGGCCGCACAGCATGCCAAGACCGCCCCGGCTGAATACCGCCAGCAGGAGAAGGCCACCCTCGCCCAGGGCCGCGAGCAGGCCGAGGCCGACACCAAGGGCGGGGTCGCGGCGATGCAGGGTGCCAAGGGCGCGGCCATGGCGAAGCTGATGGCGGCGAAGGGCACGACCAAGTCGAAGGACGAGCAGAAACGCGCCGACGTCACCAACAAGATCCAGGGCATCTTCACCGCCACCGAGGCGGACGTGAAGAAGACTCTCGAGGGCATCGACCCGAAGGTCGACGCGGCATTCGAGAAGGGCGAAGCAGGAGCCAAGCAGGCGTTCGAGTCGTACGTCTCGGCCAAGATGTCGGCGTACAAGGCGGATCGGTACAGCGGTTGGCTGGGCGGCCTGCGCTGGGCCAAGGACAAGCTGCTCGGGATGCCCGACAAGGTCAACGAGTTCTACGCGGCCGGCCGCGAGATCTACCTCAAGCAGATGGACGGCGTGATCGCCAATGTCGCCGACATCGTGGGCAACGACCTGAAGGCTGCCAAGGAGCGCATCGCCAAGGGGCGCGGTGAGATCGCGGCGTACGTCAAGACCCTCTCCCCGGACCTGCGGAAGGTCGGCGCGGACGCGGCCAAGGAGATCGGCGACAAGTTCGAGCAGCTCGAGTCGGACGTCGACAACAAGCAGAACGAGGTCGTCGAGTCGCTCGCGACCAAGTACGTCGAAGCGCGCAAGGGCCTCGACGAGCGGATCGAGGAGCTCCAGGCCGAGAACAAGGGCCTGGTCGACAAGGCGATCGGCGCCATCAAGGCCGTCATCAACACCATCCGCGAACTGGTCACGATGCTGAAGAACACCCTGGCCCGCGCTGCCGCCGCGATCGGCGACATCATCAAGGACCCGATCGGATTCCTCGGCAACCTGATCGGCGCGATCAAGGGCGGCATCAACAAGTTCTTCGCCAACATCGGCACCCACCTCAAGAAGGGGTTGATGGGTTGGCTGTTCGGCCAGCTCGGCGAGGCCGGCATCGAGATCCCCGACACCTTCGACGTCAAGGGCATCATCAAGCTCCTCGCCTCGATCTTCGGCCTCACCTGGGCCAACATCCGCAACCGGATCGTCAAGCAGATCGGCGAGAAGGCGATGGCGGCGATCGAGAAGGGCGTCGACATCTTCCAGAAGATCGCCAGCGGCGGCATCGGCGCGATCTGGGAGATGTTGGTGGAGAAGCTCGGCGACATCAAGAACATGATCATGGAGCAGATCCAGGACTTCGTGATCACCAAGATCATCACCGCCGGCATCACCTGGCTGATCTCACTGCTCAACCCGGCCGCCGCGTTCATCAAGGCCTGCAAGCTGATCTACGACGTGGTCATGTTCTTCGTCACCAACGCCGGCCGGATCATGAAGTTCGTCAACACCGTCATCGACGGAGTCGTCGACATCGCCAAGGGCAACGTGTCCTCGGTGGTCAACAAGATCGAGGACGCGCTCGGCCAGATGGTGCCGATCCTGATCGGCTTCATCGCCAGTGTGCTCGGCATCGGCGGCATCGGCGAGAAGATCAAGTCGATCATCCAGGCCATCCAGAGGCCCTTCAACAAGGCGATCGACTTCGTGATCAAGAAGGGCCTCAAGCTCGCCGGCCCGGTCATCCGCGGCCTGAAGGG
>JAKFEI010000151.1:0-4240 GCA_036675765.1 Nocardioides sp.
CGACGACCACAGTCTCGCCCTCGGTCTGAACACCCACGCCGGCAACCTCACCAACGCTCCGGTGGCCGAGGCCGTCGGCATCGCGTCGGTCCCGCTGGAGGACGCGCTAGCCTGACCGGGTGAGTGCGGATGCGGTGGACCGGGCGGTCCGCACCTATCTGGACCACCTCACCGTCGAGAAGGGCCTGGCCCTCAACACGCTGACCTCGTATCGCCGCGACCTGCGGCGCTATCGCGAACACCTCGCCGGCGCAGGGATCGACGGCCTCGACCAGATCACCGAGTCGACCGTGTCGGAGTTCCTCATCCAGTTGCGGGAAGGCAGCGGCGAGCACCCACCGCTCAGCGCCTCCTCGGCTGCTCGCACCGTCGTGGCAGTCCGCGGCTTCCACAAGTTCGCTGTCGCTGACGGCCTGGCCACGCTCGATCCCGCGGCAGCGGTGAAGCCGCCGACGCCCGCGAAGCGACTGCCCAAGGCGCTGCCGCTCTCCGACGTCGAAGCGATCCTCGAGGCTGCCGGCGCCCCCGACACCCCGCTCGCGTTGCGCGATCGGGCCCTGCTGGAGCTTCTCTACGGCACCGGGGCCCGGATCTCGGAGGCCGTGGGCCTCGACGTCGACGACGTCAACGGGGCCGAGACGGACGCGCTCCTGCTGCGCGGCAAGGGCAGCAAGGAACGGCTGGTACCGGTCGGCTCCTATGCACGTGCCGCCCTGGACAACTACCTGGTCCGGGGGAGGCCCGACCTGGTCTCGAGCGCCTCCAACGCCGCGCTCTTCCTCAACTCCCGCGGCGGACGCCTGTCGCGCCAGTCGGCGTGGACCGTGCTGGTGAAGGCGGCCGAACGCGCTGGTGTCACTCGCGACGTCTCGCCGCACACACTGCGCCACTCGTTCGCGACCCACCTCCTCGACGGCGGCGCGGACGTCCGTGTCGTCCAGGAACTGCTCGGCCACGCGTCGGTGACGACGACGCAGGTCTACACGCTGGTCACCGTCGACAACCTGCGCGAGGTCTTCGCCACCGCGCACCCCCGGGCCCGGCATGGCTGACGCGGGCTCATCGGGCGGCACCGATGCGGCGTACGACCGGATCCTTGCGTACGCCGAAGGGCAGGGCCTGACGCTCTACCCGCACCAGGAGGAGGCGCTCCTCTCGCTGCTGTCCGGCGAGAACGTCATCCTCGCGACGCCCACCGGGTCGGGGAAGTCGCTCGTGGCGATGGGTGCAGCGATGGCTGCGCTCGCCGATGACCGGGTGACCTTCTACACCGCGCCGATCAAGGCACTGGTGAGCGAGAAGTTCTTCGACCTGGTCGAGATCTTCGGCGCCGCGGACGTCGGCATGCTGACCGGCGACGTGTCCGTCAACGCGGACGCGCCGATCATCTGCTGCACCGCCGAGGTGCTCGCCAACATCGCCCTGCGCGAGGGCGGGGCCGCCGACGTCGGGATGGTGGTGATGGACGAGTTCCACTTCTACGGTGAACCCGGCCGCGGCTGGGCCTGGCAGGTTCCGTTGATCGAACTCCCGCGCGCACAGTTCCTGTTGATGTCGGCCACCCTTGGCGACGTCACCGAGCTCGCGGCCGACATGACCCGTCGCAACGGCCGCGACACGGCGATCGTCGACGAGGCCGAACGCCCGGTGCCGCTGAACTTCAGCTGGTCGCTCGACCCGATGGGCGAGACCCTCGAGGAACTGGTCACCACGGGTCAGGGACCGGTGTACGTCGTGCACTTCACCCAGGCCGCCGCGGTCGAGCACGCCGTGTCCCTGCTGGCCGGCCCCGGACGTCTCGACACCGTGCTGCCCAAGGACCGCAAGGAGCAGATCGCCGAACGGATCGCGGGTGTCCGGTTCGCCGCCGGCTTCGGCAAGATCCTCAACAAGCTGCTGCGCCAGGGGATCGGCGTCCACCACGCCGGGATGCTGCCCCGCTACCGGCGGCTCGTCGAGCAGCTCGCACAGGCGGGACTGCTCACCGTCATCTGCGGCACCGACACCCTCGGCGTCGGTATCAACGTGCCGATCCGCACCGTGCTGTTCACCGGGCTGGCGAAGTTCGACGGCACCCGCCAACGCGTGCTGCGGACGCGGGAGTTCCTGCAGATCGCCGGCCGCGCCGGGCGAGCCGGTTTCGACACGGCGGGCTACGTCGTCGTACAGGCTCCCGAGCACGTGATCGAGAACGAGAAGGCCAAGGCGAAGGCCGCCGCGAAGAACGCAGCGATGAGCGTCGAGAAGCAGGCCAAGCGCAAGTCCAAGGCGCAGCTGCGCAAGCCGCCCGAGGGCACCGTGGTCTGGAGCGAGCAGACCTTCACCCGGCTGGTCGAGGGCAAGCCCGAGCCGCTCAAGTCGCAGATGAAGGTCGACAACGGGATGCTCGTCAACGTCCTCTCCCGCGAGGAGGACGCCTTCGTCGTCCTGCGGCGCCTGCTGATGGACAACCACGAGGAACGCCGCTCCCAGTTGCGCCTGGCCAAGCGCGCCGTCCGGCTGGCCCGCAGCCTGGTCACGTCCGAGGTGCTGACGCGTCTCGACGAGGTCGACGGGTTCGGTCGCCGCTACGTGCTGACCGAGGCGCTGCCCGAGGACTTCGCGCTCAACCAGCCGTTGTCGCACTTCGCCCTCGCCGTGCTCGACGTCCTCGACCCGGACAGCGAGACCTTCATGCTCGACGTCATCTCCGTGATGGAGTCGACGCTCGAGGCCCCGCGACCGTTGCTGTTCGCGCAGCGTCACGCTGCCCGCGGAGAGGCGATCGCCGCGCTCAAGGCCGACGGCGTCGAGTACGACGAACGGATGGTCCTGGTCGATCAGATCACCTGGCCCGAGCCGCTCGGCGAGTTGCTGGAGCCGCTGTTCGAGACCTACCGCGAGCGGCACCCCTGGCTCCCGCCGGACGCCCTGGCTCCGAAGTCGGTCGTCCGCGAGATGTGGGAGCAGGGGATGGGCTTCACCGATCTCGTCTCCCGTTACCAGATCGCCCGGTCCGAGGGCCTGATCCTGCGCTACCTCACCGATGCCTATCGGGCCCTGCGGCACAGCGTCCCGGACGCGGTGCGCACCGACGAGTTCGAGCTGCTGGTCGAGTGGTTGGGCGAGACCGTGCGCCAGGTCGACTCCTCGCTCCTCGACGAGTGGGAGGCCCTCAACCACCCGGACCACATCCCCGCGACCGTCGCGCACGGTGAACCGCCGCCCCCGCCGCGTCCGCTCAGCCAGCAGGGCCGCGTCTTCGAGGTGATGGTGCGCAACGCGTTGTGGCGCCGTGTCGAGCTGTTCGCCCGCGACGACGTGCCCGGACTCGCGGCGCTCGAGGCCGCGTCCGGCGGTGAGTTCGGCGAGAAGGCCTGGGACGAGGCGATCGAGGACTACTTCGGCGAACACAAGCGTCTGCACACTGATGGCGACGCGCGCGGACCTGCGCTGCTCTCCATCGACAAGCAGCCGGGCCGGTGGACGGCCACGCAGACCCTGCACGACCCGGAGGGCAACCACGACTGGGTGATCGTCGCCGAGGTCGACCTGGCCGCGAGCGACGAGGCCGGCGAGGCCGTCGTACGCACCCTCGAGGCGCACTGCCTCACCGGCTGAGCGACCCACCGGTCATCGCTGCGGCGAGTCTCCCCAATGTCGCCGTGTCGACATTGTTGACTGGGGGAGTCCCGGGCCCTGGGGAAGGGGCCCGCAACCGCAGATGACACAAAGGTGAGGGCAATGGTCGGTTTCTACGGAGGTTCCAGTGCACCCGACATGCCGCCGAGGACGCGCATCCCGGCTTCGGGAAGCGACATCCCGCTCGGTACAGGCGATGACGTCGACGGTGGCGAAGCCACGACGTTGCAGTTCCCCGTCGATTTCCCCGTGGAGACCGCGATGACGCGTGTGTCCCCGGTGATGGAGTCCACGGGCAAGCTCGGCCCCACCGGTCGCATGATGCCGGTGCTGCCGACGCCCAAGCCGGTCACCGAGCACGGGCCTGCCCGTGTGATCGCGATGTGCAACCAGAAGGGTGGCGTCGGCAAGACGACGACCACGATCAACCTCGGTGCTGCGCTGGCCGAGTTCGGCCGCAAGGTGCTGCTCGTCGACTTCGACCCGCAGGGTTCGCTGTCCGTCGGCCTCGGGCTCAACCCGCACGAGATGGACCGCTCGGTCTACAACCTGCTGATGGACCGCCAGACCACCATCGACGACGTCGTGGTGCCCTCGGGCGTCCCGGGCATGGACCTGC
>JAKFEI010000322.1:0-4227 GCA_036675765.1 Nocardioides sp.
CCGATCAGGATCACGGTGACGTCCGGCTCGATCGGAAGGGCCCGGTCGACCTGGCGGGCGAGGTCGGAGGACTTGGCGCCGACGACGCAGAACTCCTTGAGGTAGACCCGCCGGTTGGCGTGTTCGGCGACGGCCGAGGCGATCAGCGCGCCGGGCGTCTGCTCGACCCGGTCGACGCCGTAGCCGGCGGCGCTCGAGTCACCGAGCAGGGCGATCTTGATCGCCGGTCCGGGGCGGCCGCGGCCGTACCAACCGGTCGCGTCCGGCGGCGGTTCCTCGCGGGCCGGGCCGATCGTGCGGCGGGCGAGCTTGGCCTCGGCACTCAGGACGCCGTAGAGACCGGCGCCGAGTGCGGACAGGCCACCTCCGCCGTACAGGGCGGCGGCGGCCAGCTTGCGGGCGGCGGCGGCTTTGCTCACGCGCCAACCTTACGGAGGGTTTCGAGGCTCGCTGCGCTCGCACCTCAACCACCGGCACATATGGTGGCGTCATGGAGTACGTCGAGTCATTGCTGCAGCTCATCGGGAACACCCCGCTCGTCCGGTTGAACAAGTGCCTGGACCTGCCCGGTGACGGGCCGCTGGTCCTCGCGAAGGTGGAGTACCTCAACCCCGGCGGGTCCGTGAAGGACCGGATCGCGAGCCGGATGATCGAGGCGGCCGAGGAGTCCGGCGCCCTCAAGCCGGGCGGCACGATCGTGGAGCCGACGTCGGGCAACACGGGCGTCGGCCTGGCGATGGTGGCCCAGCAGAAGGGCTACAAGTGCATCTTCGTGTGCCCGGACAAGGTCAGCGAGGACAAGCGCAACGTGCTCAAGGCGTACGGCGCCGAGGTCGTCGTGTGCCCGACGGCCGTCGCGCCCGAGCACCCCGACTCCTACTACAACGTGAGCGACCGCCTGGCCTCGCAGCCGGGTGCCTGGAAGCCCGACCAGTACTCCAACCCGCACAACCCGCGTTCCCACTACGAGGAGACCGGTCCCGAGATCTGGCGCCAGACCGAGGGACGGATCACGCACTTCGTCACCGGCATGGGCACCGGCGGCACCATCAGCGGCGTCGGCCGTTACCTCAAGGAGCAGAACGCCGCGGTCGAGGTGGTCGGCTCCGACCCCGCCGGTTCGGTCTACTCCGGCGGCACCGGCCGCCCCTACCTCGTCGAAGGTGTCGGCGAGGACTTCTGGCCCGAGACCTACGACCGGGACGTCGCCGACCGGGTCATCGAGGTCTCCGACGCCGACTCGTTCGCCTTCACCCGACGGCTGGCCCGCGAGGAGCAGATGCTCGTCGGAGGGTCCTCCGGCATGGCGGCCTTCGCTGCGCGTCAACTGGCGCACGAACTGGCCGCCGAGGGCAGGACCGACGCGATCATCGTGGTGCTGCTGCCCGACTCCGGCCGGGGCTACCTCAGCAAGGTCTTCAATGACGACTGGCTGGCGCAGTACGGCTTCAGCACCGGCCAGCCCGCCCCGGCGCGGACCGTCGGCGAGATCCTGCACGGCAAGACCGGCGGGCTCCCGGCCCTGGTGCACACGCACCCGAACGAGACCATTGCCGAGGCGGTCGCCATCCTGCAGGAGTACGCCGTCTCGCAGATGCCGGTCGTGCGCGCCGAGCCGCCGATCGTGGCTGCCGAGGTGGCCGGCTCGGTCTCCGAGCGGGCGCTGCTGGACGCGCTGTTCACGGGCAAGGCGAAGCTGACCGACCCGGTCGAGGCGCACATGTCGCCGGCGCTGCCGACGATCGGTTCGACCGAGGACGCGACCGACGCGGTGCCGCTGCTGGAGTCCGCCGACGCCGTCCTCGTGCACGAGGACGGCAAGCCGATCGGTGTGCTCACCCGGCACGACCTGCTGATGTTCCTCGCCCGCGGCTGACCCGGTGAGGTTGCCCGACGGCATCCGCGAAGCCACGCCCGCGGACGTCCCCGACATCCTGCGCCTGATCCGCGAGCTCGCGGCGTACGAGCGCGAGCCCGACGCGGTCGCGACGACCGAGGAGTACCTGCACACCTGGCTGTTCGGCCCGGACCCGGTGGCGTCGGTGCTGGTGGCCGAGGCGGCCGGTCGGGTGGTCGGGATCGCGCTGTGGTTCCGCACCTACTCGACGTGGACCGGCGTCCCCGGCATCTACCTCGAGGACCTGTACGTCGAACCGGGGCAGCGTGGCAGCGGTCTCGGCAAGGCGTTGTTGGCCTCGCTGGCCCGGATCGCCGTCGACCGCGGCTACCAGCGCGTCGAGTGGGCGGTGCTCGACTGGAACACCCCGTCCATCGAGTTCTACGAGGCCCTCGGTGCGAGACCCATGCAGGAGTGGACGACCTACCGGCTGACCGGTGACGCGCTGGGTGCCCTGGCCGACCCGTAGGCGCGGCGTAAATTCGAAGCTGCGTCAGTGCAGGTGGTCGACCAGCGTGCCGTCAGGTCCGAACAGCTCGGCCGTCCAGCGCTCCAGCAGTGCGGTGTTGTCGTGGTCGTCAGGGTGGAATCCCGTGCGGAGGTAGTCGCGGAGCTGGCTGCGTACGTCGGCGGCCAGGAACGGCGAGGTCCGCAGCCGGAGCACGCTGCGGAGGAGTCGGACCGGATGATAGGTCGCGCGGTCGCGCAGCATCGAGAGTGCGGTGGCGATCACGACGAGCCCACCCAGCCCGAAGGTCTGGATCACGAAGCCGAGCTTGCGCACCCGCTCTGACCCACCCGTGGCGCGGTAGACGTCGAACGCGACGGCCTTGTGCTCGGTCTCCTCAAGCGCATGCCACAGCAGGATGTTGCGCACCTCGGTGTCGCCCAGCAGCCGCTGGGCCTCGGGTTTCGTGAGCAGGCACTCAGCCAGCGTCGCGGTGTAGTGCTCCAGCGCAGCCGTGTAGGACAGGCAGAGCCGGGCCGGCGCACGCCGGGTCGCATCGGCGAGCACCGCCTTCACGAAACGGGACACGCGATGGGTGGGGTAGCCCATCTCCTGGAGCCTCTGGTTGAGCTCGCGGTGCTCCCGGCCGTGCGTGACCTCCTGCCCGATGAAGCCGCGCACCTGCTGCTTCAGGTCGCTGTCGCTGATCGCGTCGCCGTAGTGCCGCACCGACCGGACGAAGAAGTCCTCGCCCGGTGGAAAGGTCGCGGAGAGCACGGCGACCACGTGGCTCATCACGAGGTCGTCGTCCACGTAGTGCTGGCGCAGCGACCCCTGGGGGTAGCCGAAACGGATCCTGCGCACGGGGAGGTCGCGACCAGGGATGCCCATCTGCTGAGCCTACGACGACGAGGGCGGCCTGAGGTACCGGCACGTGTGGTGCGGGGCCAGGCCCAGTGCCGCCCACAGTGCCTGCGCGCCGGGGTTGTCGGTCTCGACGTGCAGCCACGCCGTCATCGCCCCCTGCTCGGCACCCCATTCGAGGAGCTCGGCGACCACCGCGGTGGCCAGCCCCCGGCGGCGGTGGGTGGGGTCCACGGTCACCCCGTGCAGGCCGATCCAGTCGCCGTCGATCGCCGCGTGCCCCTCGGCGAGCGGATCGCACCCGGAGCCCACGCTGGCGACGGCCCGTGGTCCATTGACCACGAGCTCCACCGGCCGGACGGGCGGCGGCAGCGATCGTCGTACACGGGAGAGGGAGGCGAGCCAGAGCTCCGACTCCCCGTGGTCGAGGGGCTGCCATCCGGCGTCGCGGAAGGCGTCCTCCTCGGGTGACCCGACCTCGACCTGGGCCAGCGGGTCGCGGTCGCGCCCGGCGTAGAACGCCTCGATCCCGGCAAGGGCCTGGGGAAGCGGGAGCCCGGGGTCGCCCATGGCCAGGCACGAGTTGGCGCGCTTGAGGACGCGGCCGGCGGGGGCGGGGTCGAAGCGCAGTTCCCAGGAACCCAGGGCGACGCGTTCGACCGCGGGCCACAGCGCCGCGGTGTGCGACTCGGCGTCCCGCGCGCTGACACGTTGCCGGATCGATGGGCGCGGCGGCACCGGCTTGCCCGAGACGATGTCGGTCAGCGCGATGGTGACGGCGTCCGCGGTCTCGGGCTGGACGACGCAGACGCCGTCGCCCCAGGCGATGCAGATGCCCAGGAGATCGGTCATGGCGGGACCGCCGGTCGGCCCGGTCTCACCGCGGACGAACCGCCGTACGACGACCCGCTGGCCGACCACGTGCGGCCCGAGGGCGTGGCCGGTCGGATGGTCTGCGGACGGATCTTGTCCAGAAGGGGAGGGTCTGCGCACGGAAGGCACGGTGGGGATACTAGGC
>JAKFEI010000544.1:0-4176 GCA_036675765.1 Nocardioides sp.
TGGACGACGATGTCGGCGCCGAGCGCCAGCGGCTGCTGGAGGTACGACGACGCGAAGGTGTTGTCGACGACGAGCCTCGCACCGGCATCGTGCGCCACCGCGGCGATCGCTTCGATGTCACCGATCGAGAGCAGCGGGTTGGTGGGGGTCTCGAGCCAGACGAGCTTCGTCTCGCCGGGCCGGATCGCGGCCCGGACCGCGTCGAGGTCGGTCACGGGTGCCGGGCTGTGGCTCAGGCCCCAGGCCGTCGCGACCTTGTCGAAGAGCCGGAACGTGCCGCCGTACGCGTCATTGGGGAGCACGACGTGGTCGCCGGGCCGGCACAGGGCGCGAACCAGGGTGTCCTCGGCCGCGAGCCCCGACGCGAAGGCGTAGCCGTGCGCGGCGCCCTCGAGGGCGGCCAGCGTCGACTCCAGCGCCGTGCGCGTCGGGTTGGCCGAGCGGCTGTACTCGTAGCCGTTGCGCAGGCCGCCGACGCCGTCCTGGGCGTAGGTCGACGTCGCGTAGATCGGCGGGATCACGGCGCCGGTGGTCGGGTCCGGCTCGTAGCCGGCGTGGATGGCCCGGGTCTCGAAGCCAGCAGTGTCAAGGTGCTCGCGGTTGCTCACCCCACGAGCCTAGCGAGCACCGTCACGAGGACCGGTCTCGCTCGTTCAGCATCATGTGACCGCGCACCGCCGATCGTTCGTTGCCCTGCTCTCCACTGTGCTCCTGACCGTGCTCATGGCCGTGGGCATCGGGGTCGGCGCGCCGGCCGCGTCCGCCGACGACACGGGCGGAACGGGCGACCCCGACCCGCTGCGCGGGCTCGTGCTGCCGGTGTTCGACAGCCTGATCGGCCTGTTCGCGCCGCTCCCGCTGCCCGCGACGCCGTACACGGGAAACGTCTGCGTGAGCGGTGCCGACGAGTGCATCGACGACGTCGTCGTGCGGATGGAGGAACGCCTCGACCGGCTGTCCGGGTCGTGTGCCCACTCCTCGATCTTCTCGCTGGCCTACCTGCGAGTGACCGAGAACGTGCGCGATGCCGTCCGCTCCGGCTACTTCACTGACCGGGCCTGGCTCAACCGCGTCGACGCCGTGTTCGCCGAGCTCTACTTCGACGTGACCAGCAAGTGGGAGTCCGGCCAGCGAACCGGCCTCCCGATGGCCTGGCAGATCGCACTGAAGGCCGAGGACGACCGGGCGATGAGCGGCCTGGGCAACTTCATGCTGGCGATGAACGCCCACATCAACCGCGACTTCCCGCACGTGCTGGCCGCGGTCGGCCTCACCGGACCCGACGGCAGCCACAAGGCCGACCACAACCGCTACAACAACCGGCTCGACACCCTCTACGGACCCGTCTTCGCCGAGGAGGCGCGTCGCTTCGACCCGACCTTCGACGACATCGACGCCGGCACCGTCGAGGAGACCGCCGCCGGCCTGATCATGCGCGGCTGGCGCGAGATGGTCTGGCGCCACGCCGAGGCCCTGACGCTCGCGAAGACCCCGGCGCAGCGCAGGCTCGTGGAGCAGGAGATCGAGCTCTACTCCGTCCTCCAGGCGAAGGTCATCCGCGCCGTCCTCGTCGCCCAGCCCGCGAAGCGCGACGCCTGGTGCGCCGTGCACGGCCGCGACGACTGATCAGCGTCGGAAGTCCGCCGACTCCGTCGCCACATCCAGTCGCGCAGCGATCGCCGCGACGTCATCGAGGGCGCCAGACGCGATCTCGATGATCAGGTCATGGGCGCCGTCGTTGTCCAGCGTCAACCGCTCGCCATTCACACCGAGGAATGCAAGGAGCGTCGCCAGAGCGAGCCTCTTGTTGCCGTCAACGAGGGCGTGATTGCGCGCCACGGAATGCACCAGTGCTGCCGCCTTGTCGTGCAGACGCGGGTAGGCGTCGTCGCCGAACACTGTCGTCGACGGACGCGCAGCTGCCGACTCCAGCAGTCCGATGTCGCGGATCTCGACAGCACCCAGCGTTCGGCGGGCGATGTACAGGATGTCGTCGAGGTCGAGGACCCTCACTGGCCCAGGCGCTCAAGCGCCACGGCGTAGCGGGGCAGTTCACTGTCCAGCACGGCGTCGAGGTCAGCGCGGGTGTTCGCGCGACGCGCCTCGCCGAGCACGAGCTGTCGGATCAGTTCCTGCTTGGACACCCCGCGAGCCTCGCTGAGCTCGGCCAGGGCAGCCTCGAGCTCGGCATCGGTCCGCAGGGTGAAGGCCATGGTCGTCATGATACTCCTCCTTGGTATCAACGTGATACCAACAATCTCCCGGCACCCCGGACGTCGCAACCCGGTTTCCACAGGAGCTTTACAGCGAACCGGGGTGTGAGCCTTGCCTGCCCGGAGAGAATGGGGGCATGTTCTCCCGTCGCAAGTCCGAGATGGTCGACCCTGCCCAGGCCCTGCCTGGCCGCGCTGCTCCCGCGTTCGCGCTCCCGCCTCTCCACGAGGTCCTGCACACCCCCCTGGTCACCGGTCCCACCGAGGGCGACGTGCCCGACGGCCTCGAGGCCGCGATCTTCGGTCTCGGCTGCTTCTGGGGCGCCGAGGAGATCTACTGGCAGGTGCCCGGCGTCTGGTCGACGTCGGTCGGGTACGCCGGCGGCATCACCCCGCACCCGACGTACGAAGAGGTCTGCAGCGGCCGCACCGGTCACACCGAGGCCGTCCGGGTCGTCTTCGACCCGGACGTCGTCTCGTACGCCGACCTGGTGAAGAAGTTCTTCGAGGTCCACGACCCGACCCAGGGCATGCAGCAGGGCAACGACCACGGCACGCAGTACCGCTCGGCGATCTACTTCACCACCCCCGAGCAGGAGACCACCGCCCGTGAGCTCACCAAGGTGTACGGCGAGGAGCTGGCCCGTCGCGGCTTCGACCCGATCACGACCGAGATCGCCCCGGCCGCGGAGTACTACTACGCCGAGCCGGCCCACCAGCAGTACCTCCACAAGGTGCCGCACGGCTACCGCTGCCACGCCTCGACCGGGATCGCCTTCCCGGCCTGACGTGACCCGGGCCCTGACAGACTCGACGCATGGCTGATCTCCCTCGCAAGGCTGCAGCGCGTACAGCACGGCTGGCTGCCCTGCCGCTCGGCTACGCCGGGCGCACCGCTCTCGGTTTCGGCAAGCGGATGGGCGGAGCGTCTGCCGAGGCGGTGATGAGCGACATCCAGCAGCGCACGGCCGAGCAGTTGTTCCGCACCCTGGGGGAGCTCAAGGGTGGGGCGATGAAGTTCGGCCAGGCCTTGTCGGTGCTCGAGTCAGCGCTGCCGGAAGAGATGGCAGCGCCGTACCGCGAGCACCTGACCCGACTCCAGGACTCCGCTCCCCCGATGCCGACGCAGACGGTGCGCAACATCCTGGCCGAGGACCTCGGCCCGAACTGGAAGAACCAGCTGGTCTGGATGGACGGCGCCCCGACCGCGGCCGCCTCGATCGGCCAGGTCCACGAGGGCACGTGGCACGACGGCCGGCGGGTCGCGGTGAAGGTGCAGTACCCGAACGCCGGCGAGGCCCTGATGTCCGACCTGCGCACGCTCGCGCGGGCTGCCCGCGCCATCGGGCCGCTGATCCCCGGGGTCGACATGAAGCCGCTCGTCGAAGAGGTCCAGGCCCGGGCGCGCGAGGAACTCGACTACGAGCTCGAGGCCGAGGCGCAGCGGGTGTTCGCGTCGACGTTCCGCGACGATCCCGTCATCGACGTCCCCGACGTGGTGGCCGTGGGACCACGGGTGCTGATCACCGAGTGGCTCGACTCGGCCGGATCGCTCGCGACGATCATTGCCGACGGAACTCCGGAGGAGCGCGACCACTACGGCGAGATCTTCGCCCGGTTCCTCTTCTCCGGACCGGCACGGACCGGCCTGCTGCACGCGGACCCGCACCCCGGGAACTTCCGCATCATCCCGAACGACGACGGAACACCCGGCCGGATGGGAGTCCTCGACTACGGATCCGTGGCTCGGCTCCCCCAACGCGGGCTGCCTGCGCCGATGGGTCGGTTGATCTCGCTGTGCGCCGCTGGCGACGGAGTGGCGCTGATCGACGGGTTGCGCGACGAGGGCTTCCTCAAGGACCGGATCAACCTCGACCCCCAGCTGTTGATGGACTACCTCTCACCGTTCGTCGAGCCCACCCTCGTCGAGCGGTTCCGGTTCAGCCGCGAGTGGATGCGCGAG
>JAKFEI010000371.1:0-4173 GCA_036675765.1 Nocardioides sp.
TTTTTGACCGATCGCGACACGCCCTCACGCCGCAGCCGCGACGGCGGCTTGCCGAACCACCGCACGACGTACCGCGTCAGCGTCGACTGGTCGGCCAGGCCGAGGGCCGCCGCGACCTGCGCGAGCGGCAGGTCCGAGTGGGCGAGGTGGCGCAGCGCGGCGTCGCGCCGCACCCCGTCCAGGACGTCGCCGTACGTCGTCCCGGCGGCCGCCAACCTGCGCTGCAGCGTGCGCCCGTGCAGGCCCAACGCGTCGCCGACCGAGGCGACATCGGTCGAGCCGTTGCCGAGGATCCGTTCGAGATAGCCCCGCACCTGGGACCGCACGTCCTGCCCGGCGGCCCCGAAGCGCACGGCCAGGTAGTCGAGTCCCATCTGGCGCACGTGCGGGTTCGCGTCGGGCAACGACATCGCCAGCATGTCCGCCGGGAACACCAACGCCGCGCGATCGCGCTCGAACCTGACCGGCGCACCGAAGCACTCCTCGTAGCGGGCGAGCGGGTTGATCGGGGCGTGCGGCAGGTCCACGGCCATCAGTGCGAAGGCGCCGTCGGTGTACCGCCGCACCACGCGGTTCGCGAAGTGCAGCACCATCTCGTTCAACTGCCGCACCGGCGGCGGCGAGGTCGTCGCGTACACCAGCGCGATCGCCGACGGATCCGGCTCGGGGTGCGCCGTCACGCTGACCGCCGGGCTGTGCACGAACATGAAGCGCCCGGCCGCGTCCAGCGCCTCTCCCACGGTCGCGGAGTGCTGCATCACCACCGACAACAGGCCGAGCATGCCCTCGTCCTGGCGCTCACCGACACGCAGGCCCAGGTCGGGCAATCCGGTGGACTCGGCGGCGTACTCCAGCACCTGCACGACGCCGTCGTGCGGGATCAGCGAAGCGTCGTCCAGCAGCGCCGCGGGGTCGATCCCGAACCGGCGCAGCATGGCCGCGGGGTCACCGCCGGCCTCGGCGACGACGTCGGTGAAGCCGCTCAGCGCCGCGGACCGGACCAGATCTCCCACGGCCGTCACCCTAGGTGGATCAGGCGGTGAGCTTCTTCTTCAGGCCCTTCACCATCGTGCCGATGGCCAGCGACAGGCCCGGCGTGACGAGCGGTCCGGTCGGACCCGCGAACTTCGCGACCTCGACGGCGACCGTCCAGGTCAGGCGCGAACCGGTCGGCGTCGACTCGACGAGGTAGTCCTCTGCCATCCGCTTGATGCCGGGGCGGGTGGACTCGGCAATGAAGAACGACTTCCGCTTGCCCTCGTCCCATCGGTAGAACTGCTCGTGCACAGTGACCGCACCGGCGATGGTGAGCTCACGCACGGTGCCCACACCGAAGGGGCGTTCACCGATCCAGCGGACCTTGGTCGCACCGGGTCCCCACGACACCACGGCGTCGTCAGCGGTCAGCGCGGCCCAGAGGGTCTCGACCGGGACCGGCACGTCGAGCACCTTCACGGTGCGCGCCGGCGCGGTGCGCAGGAACTCGTCATCGGCGGGAGCAAGCGGGTACCAGGTCATGAGCTCATCCTCAGGTTCGAAGCAGGGAACGGGGCGTCGTCGTCGATGCACGCCCGCATGAAGGTAGCGGCTCGACGCAGCGCTCGTCGCGCCTCGGGTACGGCGCGGTACAGCGTGACGTACGAATGCACCTGGCCGCGCGACACGATCAGCTTGTTCTCGACACCCGCGCGGTCGAGCCGTTCGTGCAGCCGCTCGGCGTCACCGGCGAAGCACTCGGTACCGCCCACGTGCGTGTGGATCGGCGGGAACGTGCTCAACAGGTTGAGGTTCGCGGTCAGCGGCGAGAGGCGCGGGTCGCGGAAGTTGCCGCCCGGGTAGAACGCCTCCGCGCAGCGCGCCGCGAACGTCGGCGTGAGCACCGGGTCGGGGTTGAGCGCGTCGCGGTGCACTGCTTCGGTGAGCGCAGGGTCGAGCAGCGGCGAGAACAACGCGCATGCCGCTGGCATCGGCCGACCCGCCTGGGCCAGCGTCGTCAGCAGGCCGACTGCCAGGTGACCGCCCGCCGAGTCGCCGGCGACAGCGATCTGCTCGGGCGCGTGGCCCTGCTCGATCAGCCATTCGTACGCCGCCAGGGCGTCGTCGAGCGCCGCCGGGAACGGGTGCTCGGGGGCCCGGCGGTAGCGCACCGCGAGGACCGGGAGACCACTGAGAGCGGCGAGCGGTTCGGTGACGCAGCGGTAGGCACGCGGAGAGGACGCGACGTAGCCGCCGCCGTGGAAGTAGAGGACCACGCCGCCGAACTCGTCGTTGAAGTTGCGGGCCCGGACCCACTCACCCGAGAACGCCGGCGTCGTGACCGGCTGGACGCGAGCCGTGGTGGGCCATCCCGCGAGCACGCCGCCCAAGCCGACCAGCCCGCGGAGGTAGTGCAACTGGGCGCCTTCGAGGCGGAGCCGCTCGACCTGCGGGCGTACGACGACACGGCCGCCGGTCGCGACGACCCGACTGGTCAGGCTGGGCCCGAGCAGCTTGAGAACGCCGACGATCACCGATCGAACTCCGCACGGGACTCGAGGTCCCGGATCATCTCGTGCACCCGCTTGTCGCGGGCCAGGACGCGGTCGGCGCCAGCATTGAGCACACCACGGAAGAGCGAGTACGGCATCCAGCGAACCGGGGCGATCGTGGCACCCGAGCGGTGGGCGATGCCGTGCGCGATCGAGGCAGCGGCATCGTCCGCGGAGATGCGGTGGTTCAGCGGCCAGCCGAGGAGCTCGTCGAGCTTGCGGCCCAACGGGTCGTCGTCGAGGGTCGCGGTGGCCAGCGGGGTGTCCACGAAGCCGAAGTAGGCAACACCGGCGCTGGCGCCGTGCGGGGCCAGCTCCAGCTTGAGGGCACGGCCGATCTGCTCGGCCGCGGCCTTGCTCGACATGTACGCCACTCCCCCGACACCCGGTGAGAACGCGGCGCACGAGGCCACGACGACCACGTGCCCCTGCTGCGCAATCACCGCATCGAGCGCGGGCTGCACCGTGTTGAGCACACCGGTCTGGTTGATCGCGATCACGCGGTCGTAGTCGGCCAGGTCCATGGTCCGGATCGTCGCCGGGGGCGGGGTCACGCCCGCGTTGGCGACGACGACGTCGAGGCGGCCGTGGTGGTCGATGACCCGCGCCACCACCTCGGCCATCGCGGCCCGGTCCGTGACGTCGGCGGTGGCCGTGAACACCCGGCTGTCACCGAGTGCCTTCGCGGCAGCCTTCAGGCCGGCCTCGTTGACATCGACCAGCGCGACGTGTGCGCCCTGCTCGTGGAGGCGGCGCGCAAGGGCCAGGCCGATGCCCTGCCCGGCGCCGGTGATCAGGACGACCTTGTCGCGGACGTCGTACGACGTGCTCAGCGGAACCCTCATGCGGACATCTCCCTGGCTCCGGCACCGGTCGGGGTCGCCCGGCGTACGGCGTAGTGGTCGAGGTCGACCTTGCTGGTGCGGCTCTTGAACGTGGCCGAGAAGCCCGGGAAGTGGGTGAAGTTCTTGCCCGTCGGACTGAGGTAGTAGCTGTGGCAGCCGCCGGTGACGAACACCGACCTCGCCAGGCCCTCGTTGGCCCATTCGAAGAAGTCCTGCTGCGCCTCGGCGGTGACCTCGAGCGACGCGAGGTCGCGCTCCTCCATCTGGCGCAGCGCCTCGACGATGTAGTGCACCTGGTTCTCGATCGTGATCACCGCCGAGGTGTAGACGCCCGAGTTGGGCCCCAGGATCATGAAGAAGTTCGGGAAGTTGTGGAGCGAGGTGCCCAGGTACGCCGCCATCTCCCCCGCCCGCCACCGGTCCCCGATGCTCGAACCGTCGCGCCCGTGCACGACCTCGAACCCGGGGTGGTCGGTCATCCTGAAGCCGGTGCCGAAGATGATCGTGTCGAGCTCGTGCTCGACGCCGTCAGCGGTGACGATGCCGCGCGGGGTCACCTTCGTGATGCCCTCCGACACGACGGTCGCGTTGTCGGCCGTGAGCGCCGGGTAGTACTTGTTGGAGAAGGTCGGGCGCTTGCAGCCCACGGCGTACGACGGCGTGAGACGCGCGCGCAGCTCGGGGTCCTTGACCTGCTTCCGCAGCAGGCCGCGCGCCATCACCTCGAGCGGCTTCTGCAGCGACGGGGTGCTGATGAAGCCGGGCACGAGCGCCTCGAAGGAGAGCTCCCAGGCCTTGCG
>JAKFEI010000248.1:0-4168 GCA_036675765.1 Nocardioides sp.
TGCTCGGAGGTACCGGGGCGCGGCAGTGCCGACCGTCGTACGTGGAAGCCGAGGTCGAAGCTCTCGTCGTCGACCCAGACCGGGTTCGCCAGGTGGCCGGGGATGCTCTGGAGACGCTGGCGATAGCGCGGGACGAACGCGATCCGGTCGCGGATCAGGCGCACCAGCCGGGCGTGGTCGAACGCGTCCTCGCCCTCGCCCGGATCGAAGATCTCGATCGTGACGTTGTGCAGCGGCGTCTCCGGCGTCTCCTCAGCGAGGAACGTCAGGTCGCGCGGTCGCACCCGATCCACCACGGTCGTATCTCCAGCCTCTGTGTGGACCCACCAGCGCTACGACGTCCGGCCCCATTCCGGACGCGTTGGGGTCACCGTGAGATTCTGACAGAGAACCCGGAGCAGGACCTCCACGGTCCACGATCGAAGCTCCATCACGAGGAGGATTCATGCAGCGGCTGCGAACCGCCAGCGCGGCCATCGCGACCATCGCCCTGCTTGCCGGCCTGACGGCCTGCGGTGAGGACGACAAGACGAACACCGACGAGGTCGTCGTCGTCGACATCACCCAGAAGGACGGCACCGTCGAGCCCAGCGGTGACCGGGTCGACGTGGGCGCCGGTCAGCCGATCGACCTGGTCGTCACCTCCGACGCCGCAGGCACCCTGCACGTGCACTCCGATCCCGAGCAGGAATTCGCCTACCAGGCGGGCACGGAGACGTTCAAGATCCAGATCGACCGCCCGGGTGTCGTGGCCGTCGAGTCGCATGAACTGGACCAGGTCATCGTCCAGCTCGAAGTCCGTTGAACGGCGCACCCGAGGCGCACGGCATCGGCGGCCAGGCCGACCTGCCGATCTCGCTGGAACTGGCCGTCTCCGGCGCGGTCGCGGCCCTCGTCGTGTCGTTCACCGTGCTCATCGTCGCCTGGCGGCGACCCCGGTACGACGACGCCGGCCGCATCGGGCGTCCCCCACGCGCCGCGCTGCCCGCTCTCGACCAGATCACCTCGTCGACGTACTTCCGGGTGGGCCTGCGGGTCCTCGGACTCCTCATCGCGGCGTTCACCGTCGCCTGTGGTGTCGCCGGACAGAACACCCTCACCAACCCGTTCTTCGGCATCGTCTACGTCTGGTGGTGGGTGGGCCTGGTCATCGCCTCCGTCCTGCTCGGCCCCGTGTGGCGGGCCATCAGCCCGGTGCGGACGATCAACGCCGGCATCGCGAAGCTCGCCGGAAGTGACCCCGACGTCGGGCTGTTCACCTATCCCGAGCGCCTCGGCCACTGGCCGGCTGCGCTCGGCCTCTACGCGTTCGTGTGGATGGAACTGGCCTACCGCTACCCGACCGAGCTCGGCTCGGTTCGCCTGTGGTGCGCCCTGTACGTCGGAGTGATGCTCGTCGGCGGCGCTGTCTTCGGCAACCGCTTCTACGAGCGCGCCGATCCTTTCGAGGTCTACTCCTCGCTGATCGCCAAGCTGTCGCCGTGGGCACGCGTGGACGGGCGTCTGGTGCTGCGCAGCCCACTGGCCAACCTGTCCACGATCGAGCCGCGCCCGGGCCTGGTGGCCGTCGTGGCGGTGCTGTTCGGAAGCACGGCGTTCGACTCGTTCCGGGAGTCGTCGTTCTGGGTGAAGACCTACCAGGACGCGAGCGTCAGCAAGGTGCTGCTCGACAACGTCGCCCTGCTCGCCTTCTGCGTGACCGCCGGGGTGCTGTTCGCCGTCGCCTGTGCCCTGACGTCCTCGAAGGGCGACGTGGGCCGGCGCGACCTGCCCCGCAACTACGCCCACTCGATCGTGCCCATCATCTTCGCCTACATCCTGGCGCACTACCTGACGCTGTTCATCGACGTCGGCACGCAGACGCTGGCGCGGGCCAGCGATCCGTTCGGCAAGGGCTGGGACATCCTCGGCACGGCGAGCATCGAACCGTCGTACTGGTTCTCGTACCACCCGTCGGTGCTCGCGAGCATCAAGGTGCTCGCAGTCGTGGTCGGCCACGTGGTGGCGGCGATCGCTGCCCACGACCGCGCGCTGACGCTGCTGCCGAAGCGCGAGCAGGTCACCGGACAACTGCCCCTGTTGTTCGTGATGGTCGGCTTCACCGCCGGCGGGTTGTTCCTCCTGTTCAGCGCCTGAGTCGAGCCGGCCGCAGGCCGGGCAGGTTGCTCGACGACAGGTGTTGTCGAACGCGACCCTGTGCCAGACTCCAGACAGCCCACTTTGGAGGTATGTCGTGCGCACTCTCGCCGCCACCGCCTTCGCCCTGTTGATGCTGGCGACCGCGTGCTCCTCGGACGACAAGGCCGGCGAGACTCCCGCCTCGCCCACGGGAACCGCCGCGTCGAGCTCGGCGACCACCGCCAGCTCGGCGCCCCCTCCCGCGTCTTCACCAGCCGGCGACGCGACCATCGCCGGCGACTGGGAGGGCACCTACCAGAGCACCAAGTACCCCTCGACCTCCGGCACCTTCACCGTCACGTTCACCCAGTCGGGAACGAGAATCACCGGCACAGTGAAGATCGCGAGCGACTGCGTTGACACCGGCACCATCAGCGGTCAGCTCACGGGCGACAAGATCACGTTCGGCGCGGTCAACGCCGCAGAGAACATCGATTTCGACGGGACGATCGACGCAGACGCGATGGCGGGGAACTATCACTCCGGTCCGGGCTGCGGTGACGATGACGGCACCTGGACGGCGACCAGGAGCTGATCACTCCACCACCTCCGACGGAGCATGACCTCCGGGGTCATCGCCACCCTGCCGCGGAGCGCTGAAGGTGGAGCCATGCACTCAATCGCCCAGCAATGGATCGACGGCGTCCTGCTCGCCTCGCCGGTCGCCAAGGCCCTCGGGCTGACCCTCGCGGCTGCCGAGGTCGACGAGGTCACCCTCGCCCTGTCGTACGACGACGACCTGACCACCGTTCCCGGGGTGATCCACGGCGGGGTGGTCTCGACCCTCGTCGACACGGCCGGCGCCGCGGCGTCGGCGTCGGGCCTGGGCCCGGACAACGAGGCCAGCGGCGGCGCGACCACACATCTGGCGGTGAGCTACCTCGCCCCGGCGCAGGCAGACCTGACGGCCACGGCCACCGTGGTGCACCGCACCCGGTCGACCACCCTCAGCGAGGTCCGCGTCCGCGACGCCCAGGGCACCCTGGTCGCGACCGGCCAGGTGCACAGCCGGCTGTTCCGCTGACCCGCGGTCACGCGACGATCGCAGCGCCGCGACCTCCACGACGAGCGGGTCAGGAGCGGACCAGCACCCGCTGCTGGGGCGCCATCCGCGACGCCGGCGCGGTCAGCGTCCGCAGGTGGATGTTCTGCAGCAGGCCGATGGCCAGCATGCCGGCGAACATCGACGAACCGCCGTACGACACGAAGGGCAGCGGGACACCGGTGACCGGCATGATCCCGAGGCACATCCCGATGTTCTGGAACGCCTGGAACCCGAACCAGCAGGCAATGCCGGCGGCGGCGATCCGGCCGAACACGTCGTCGGTGCGCGCGGCGATCCGCAGCGCCCGCCAGATCACGACACCGAGCAGCGCGACGATCACGGCCGCGCCGACCAGGCCGAGCTCCTCGCCGGCGACGGTGAACACGAAGTCGGTGTGCTGTTCAGGCACGAACCCGGACTGGGTCTGCGAGCCCTCGAAGAGCCCCTGGCCGAACAGTCCGCCGTTGCCGACCGCGATCCGGGCCTGCTCGACGTTGTAGCCGGCACCCTTCGGGTCGAGCTGGGGGTTCGTGAAGGCGAGGAAGCGGTCGACCTGGTACTCCTCGAGGAAGCCGCTCATCACGGCGAACGCGCCGGCGGCGAGTCCTCCACCGGCGAGGAGGGCGAGCCAGCGGCGGTGCGCGCCGGAGGCGGCGATGACGCCGAAGACCGTGGCGGTCAGCACGAGCATGGTGCCGAGGTCGGGCTGGGCAAGGATCAGGACGGCGGGCACCCCGGCAACCAGCAACATCAGCAGGACGTCGACCGTGCCGACCCGGTCACGCCAACGCCCCTCACTGCGCTCGGCGACGACCAGGGCCATCCCGACGACGACGGCCAGCTTGGCCAGTTCCGCGGGCTGCAAGGACATCCCGCCGATGATCAGCCACGAACGGGATCCGTTGATCGTCGAGCCCATCACCAGCACCAGCACGAGTCCGCCGA
>JAKFEI010000429.1:0-4157 GCA_036675765.1 Nocardioides sp.
CTCGGCATCGCTGCCGGGGAGCGGATCGGTGTCGTCGGCCGCAACGGCGACGGCAAGACGACGCTGCTGCGCCTGATGACCGGGACCGAGGAGCCGGACTCCGGTCGGGTGTCGCGCCAGCGCGGGCTACTCATCGGGGTCCTGACGCAGCGCGACGACTTCGACGACACGCACTCGGTGCGCGAGGTCGTCCTCGGTGGGATGGCGGACCACGAGTGGGCCGCCGACGGGCGTTCCCGCGAGATCGTCGAGGTGCTGCTGGCGGGCGTCGAGCTCGATCGCATCATCCATGGGTTGTCCGGTGGCGAGCGTCGCCGCTGCGCGCTGGCGGCCCTGCTCCTCGGCGACCACGACCTGATCATCCTCGATGAGCCCACCAACCACCTCGACGTCGAAGCCGTCGCCTGGCTGGCTGCGCACATGGCCAGCAGGTCCTCCGCGCTGGTCGTCGTGACGCACGACCGCTGGTTCCTCGACGCGGTCTGCCAGCAGACCTGGGAGGTCCACGACGGGGTCGTCGACCTGTACGACGGCGGCTACGCCGCGTTCGTGCTGGCCAAGGCCGAGCGTTCGCGCCAGGCCAGCGTCTCCGAGCAGCGCCGCCAGAACCTCGTCAAGAAGGAGCTGGCCTGGCTGCGCCGCGGTGCCCCGGCCCGGACGGCGAAGCCGAAGTTCCGCATCGACGCCGCGAACGCCCTGATCGAGGACGTTCCTCCGCCGCGCGACCGGCTCGAGCTCCAGAAGTTCGCGACCCAGCGGCTCGGCAAGGACGTCATCGACATCGAGGACGTCGACTTCGTCCGCGGCGAGCGCACGCTGCTCAAGAACGCCACCTGGCGCCTCGGCCCCGGTGACCGGGTCGGCCTGGTCGGCGTCAACGGCGCGGGCAAGACGTCCGTCCTCTCGCTGATCGCCGGTACCGCCTCGCCCGTGGCCGGTCGGGTCAAGCAGGGCCGCACGGTGGCGCTGGAGCACCTGACCCAGGACGTCGAGTTCGACGACCCGAACTCACGCGTGCTCGCGACGGTCGAGTCGATCCGTCGCGTCACCAAGACCCTCGACGGCGAGGTGTCCGCGACTTCGCTGCTGGAGCGCTTCGGCTTCACCGGCGACCGGCTCACGGCCCGTGTCGGTGACCTGTCCGGTGGCGAGCGGCGGCGCTTCCAGCTGCTGCGGCTGCTGCTGACCGAGCCGAACGTGCTGCTCCTCGACGAGCCCACCAACGACCTCGACATCGAGACCCTCAACGTCCTCGAGGACTTCCTCGACGCCTGGCCCGGGACGCTCGTCGTCGTCTCCCACGACCGGTACTTCCTGGAGCGGGTCACCGACTCCGTGTGGGCGTTGCTCGGCGACGGCAAGGTGTCGATGCTGCCGCGTGGTGTCGACGAGTACCTCGAACGGCGCAAGGCCGGGGGTGCGGAGAACACCACCGCATCGCCCAAGAAATCTGATCAGGACCAAGTTGATCGAGTAGCCGCCGAGGGCGGCGTGTCGAGATCCTCCAACAAGGCCCGTGCCGGTTCGGCCGAGGAGCGCACTGCCCGCAAGACGGTCGCGCGCCTCGACAAGGTCCTGGCCCGGATGGGCGCGCGGGAGGGCGAGCTGACGGCCGCCCTGCTCGACAACGCGAGCGATGCGAAGCGGCTGACCGAGATCGCGGAGGAGCTCACCACTCTCCACGAGGAGAAGGCGAACGCCGAGCTCGAGTGGCTCGAGGCGGCCGCACTCCTGGAGTGATCCCGGGAGAGGTCAGTCGGCGAAGGGCAGCAGCAGCTGGCGCAACAGGTCGGCGAGCTGCTGCCGGTCCTTGTCGCTCAGGCCCGTGAGCAGGTCGCGCTCGGCGTCGAGCAGTGCGGTGAACGCACCGTCGACCGCCTCCTTGCCCTCCGGGGTGAGCCGGACCAGCACGCCGCGGCGGTCGGACGGGTCGGGGTGGCGCTCGACGAGACCGCGGGTCGCGAGCCGGTCGACCCGGTTGGTCATCGTCCCGCTGGTCACCAGCGTCTCGCGCAGCAAGCGCCCCGGGGACAGCTCGTACGGCGCCCCGGCCCGCCTCAGCGCTGCGAGGACGTCGAACTCCCACGGCTCGATGTCGTGGGCCGTGAAGGCTTGTCGGCGCGCCCTGTCGACGTGGTGGGCCAGACGGGAGATCCGGCTGAAGACGGCGACGGGTCCGAGGTCGAGGTCGCTGCGCTCGCGCGCCCACGCCTCGATCAGCTCATCGACCTCATCCCGCATGGCCGCATCCTAGCGGGCGGGTCGAGAATCTTGATGTCAAGATAAATGCGTCGTAGGGTTGGCCCGTGAACCATCGATCGACAGTCCTGGACCGGGTCACCCTCACCAGCCTCGTGTGGGGTGACATCGACGACCACGACCGGCCGCTCGCCGTACTCCTGCACGGGTTCCCGGACACCGCCCACACGTGGCGCCACCTCGCGCCGGCACTGGTCGACGCGGGCTGGCGGGTGGTCGCTCCGTTCACGCGCGGCTATGCGCCGAGCTCGATCCCGACCGACGGCAGCTATCACGTCGCCGCGCTGATGGACGACGTCCTCGCCCTCCATCGGGAGTACGGCGGCGACGACCGGGCGCTGCTCGTCGGGCACGACTGGGGTGCGATCACCGCCAACGGGATCGCCGCAACCGACGCCAACTCGTTCGGCCACATCGTCTCGCTGTCCGTCCCGCCGCTCGCGGCGATGAATCCGCACCGGGGTGACCTGGCCCGGTGGCTCCGGGTGCTGCCGCGACAGGCCGGGCTCAGCTGGTACACCGTCTTCAACCAGTTCCCGCGCCTGCCCGAGCGTTCCTTCGACCGTCTCGTCGACCACCTGTGGGAGCGCTGGTCCCCGGGCTTCGACGCCACCGAGGACCGGATGCATCTCGCGGCCGCCGTACCGGACGAGGCACGCAAGAGTGCGGTGCTCGGCTACTACCGCGCCCAGCCGCGCGCCTGGCGCATCCCGGAGCGCTATCGCCCGGTCGCGAATGACTGGCTCGCGGGACCGAAGGTGCCGATCCTCTACCTCCACGGCGCCGACGACGGCTGTCTCGACGTCCGGTGGGCCGGCCTGGTCGGCAGCCACCTGCCCGAGGGCAGCCGGGTCGCGGTCATCGAGGGCGCCGGGCACTTCCTGCAGGTCGAGCGTCCGGACGTCGTCAACGCGCGCATCCTCGAGTTCCTCGCCGAGCGGGAGGTCGCGCGTTGAGCCACGCCTGGGATCCGCAGCGCTACCTCACCTACGCCGACGAACGCGGCCGCCCGTTCGTCGACCTGATCACCCGCATCGACGCAGCCGATCCGCACCTCGTGGTCGACCTCGGTTGTGGTCCGGGCAATCTCACCTCCCTGCTCGCTGACCGCTGGCCGTCAGCGTCGGTTGCCGGCATCGACTCCAGTGAGGACATGGTGCGCGCGGCAACCGACAGCCCGGCCGCGGAGCGCGTGTCCTTCCACAGGGCCGACCTGCGCGACTGGCTCGCGACCGTCGCGCCGGGCTCGGTCGACGTGCTGGTCTCCAACGCCACCCTGCAGTGGATCGACGGTCACCTCGACCTGATGCCCGCCCTGGTCGCCGCACTGGCGCCCGGCGGCTGGCTCGCCTTCCAGGTGCCCGGCAATGCCGACCAGCCCACCACGACGATCCGCGAGGAACTCGCCGCCGAGCCGCCGTACGACGCCCACACGGCCGGCGCTGCCCGCATTGCTGCCCATGACGCCGCCACCTACCTGCGCGCCCTGCAGGGGCTCGGCTGCGAGGTCGACGCGTGGGAGACGACGTACCTCCACGTCCTGCAGGGTCCTGACCCCGTCTTCACGTGGGTGTCGGGCACCGGCGCCCGCCCCACGCTGCAGGCCCTGCCCGACGACCTGCGCCCGGCCTTCGAGGAGAAGTTCAAGGCCCGCCTGCGTGCGGCCTATCCGGTCGACGGTGCTGGTGTCGTGATGCCGTTCCGCCGGATCTTCGTCGTCGCGAAGGTGCCGGGATGAGGATCCACCACGTCCAGGTCGCCTGCCCGAGCGCCGGCGAGGATGCGGCCCGCCGCTTCTACGCGGACGGCATCGGCATGACGGAGGTGCCGAAGCCGGTGGAGCTGGCGAAGCGTGGCGGCTGCTGGTTCCGGTCGTACGACGCCAGCGGAGTCACCAC
>JAKFEI010000431.1:0-4157 GCA_036675765.1 Nocardioides sp.
CGCAGCGTCGCGAAGGTGACCGTCGACGTACCCGCGAACAGGTCGTGCAGACCGCGACCGTCGGAGCGGAAGACCAGCGGCGGGATCACCAGGGCCACGAGCACCTGACGCCCGAAGGCCTTGAGCGGGCTGAGCTTCCGCAGGTGCCCATCGGCCGGTACGACGCACAGCCCGGTCAGCAGCTTGCCGATGGAACCGCCGGCCAGCCAGGTCGTCAGGGCGGTCTCGACGACGTACACGGCCAGGACCAGGACCGAGGCGATCGAGCCCGGCTCGGTGTACTCGTCGAGGCCGAAGATGGCGATCACGACCAGCGTGCACAGCATCCAGTCCACGAGCAGGGCAAGGATGCGGCGACCCCAGGAGGCGGTTTCGAACATGGCGCAACGCTAGCGGTGCAGGTCACACAAGCTGTAACACGCCCGTAACACAAGGGCGTTCTGGTGTAACGCGGGTTACCTAGTGTCAGGACTTCGATGATCGGGCGGCACTGCGCTGCCAATGCGAAGGGACTGTTTCATGACTGCGAACCCGACCCGCCTGGGCGCGATCCGCGAGATCGAGGCCAACGAGACCCCGACGGCGTTCTTCGACGTCGCCGAGGAGACCGGTGCGGTCTTCGGCGAGAACGTCTTCGGCCTCTCGGTGATGCAGAAGCGCCTGCCCAAGTCGGTGTACCGCGCCGTGTCCGCGACCATCCAGAACGGCGACCGCCTGGACCCCGCCCTCGCCGACATCATCGCGAAGGCGATGAAGGACTGGGCGATGGAGAAGGGTGTGACGCACTACGCGCACGTCTTCTACCCGCTGACCGGCCTGACCGCCGAGAAGCACGACTCGTTCATGGAGCCGGTCGGCGACGGCACGGCCGTGTGGGAGTTCTCCGGCAAGACGCTGGTCCAGGGCGAGCCCGACGCGTCGTCGTTCCCCAACGGTGGCATCCGGGCCACGTTCGAGGCCCGTGGCTACACCGGCTGGGACGTCCAGTCCCCCGCGTACATCCTCGAGAACCCCAACGGCAACACCCTGTGCATCCCGACGATCTTCGTCTCGATGACCGGTGAGGCGCTCGACCACAAGACCCCGCTGCTGCGCGCCGAGGCGGCCATGTCGGCGCAGGCCCGCCGCGTCCTGGGCCTGTTCGGCCACAAGGACATCGACAACGTCGTTTCCTTCTGTGGCCCCGAGCAGGAGTACTTCCTGGTCGACACGTCGTTCGTGAACTCGCGCCCCGACCTGCTCAACGCCGACCGCACCCTGTTCGGCGCCAAGCCGCCGAAGGGCCAGGAGTTCGACGACCACTACTTCGGTGCCATCCCGGAGCGCGTCCTCGGCTTCATGCACGACACCGAGCGCGCGCTGTTCAAGCTCGGCGTCCCGGCCAAGACCCGCCACAACGAGGTCGCCCCCGGCCAGTTCGAGATCGCCCCGGTCTTCGAGCGCGCCAACCTGGCCTCCGACCACCAGCAGCTGCTGATGTCGACGTTCCGCTCGATCGCCAAGCAGCACGGCTTCGAGTGCCTCTTCCACGAGAAGCCGTTCGCCGGCGTCAACGGTTCGGGCAAGCACGTCAACTTCTCCTTCGGCAACGGCAACCAGGGCAACTTCCTCAGCCCCGGCGACAACCCGCACGACAACGCCCAGTTCCTGGTGTTCTGCGCCGCGATCATCCGCGCGGTCCACCTGTACGGCGGCCTGCTGCGCCTGTCGATCGCCTCGGCCGGCAACGACCACCGCCTGGGCGCCAACGAAGCCCCGCCGGCGATCATCTCGATCTTCCTCGGTGACCAACTGGCCGACGTGTTCGACCAGATCGCCAAGGGTGGCGGCGCCACGTCCTCGAAGCAGAAGGGCGTCCTCTCCGTGGGCGTCGACGCGCTCCCCGACCTGACCAAGGACCCGGGCGACCGCAACCGGACCTCGCCGTTCGCCTTCACCGGCAACCGGTTCGAGTTCCGCGCGGCCGGCTCCAACCAGACGGTGGCCGCCCCGATGACCGTGATCAACACGATCATGGCCGAGGCGCTCGACTTCTGCGCGACCGAGCTCGAGGCCGCGGTTGCCGCGGGCACCGAGTTCAACGACGCCGTCCAGGCCCTGCTGAAGAAGATCATCGAGGACCACGGCGCGGTCGTGTTCAACGGCAACGGCTACTCCGAGGAGTGGCACGCCGAGGCCGAGCAGCGTGGCCTCAAGAACCTGCGTACGACGGTCGACTCCCTGCCCGAATGGCAGACCCCCGAGACGCGTGCCCTGTTCACCAAGTACAGCGTCCTCAACGAGGCCGAGCTCGAGTCGCGCTTCGAGGTCGGTGTCGAGCAGTACGTCATGGTCGTCAACGTCGAGGCCAACCTGACCGAGGAGATCGCCAAGACGACGATCCTCCCGGCCGCGGTTCGGTACCAGACCGAGCTCGCGGGCAACGTTGCCGCGCTCAAGGCTGCCGGCGTCGACGCCGACACGACCGATCTGCTCGCCGTCTCCGAGCTCATCGCCGCGCTCCGCGCGGGCATCGCCGAGCTCCAGGCCGCCCAGGCCGGCGCGCACGCCAGCGAGGGCATCGAGGAGGCGACGTACCACCGCGACGTGATCCTCCCGGCCATGCTGAAGGTCCGCGAGGCGGCCGACGCCCTCGAGGCCGTCGTCGCCGACGACCTGTGGTCGCTGCCGACGTACCAGGAGATGCTCTTCATCCGCTGATCCCCTTCGGTCAACGAACTGCCCCCGTCCCCCTTCGTGGGGACGGGGGCAGTTCGCGTTCCCGGTTTTGTTTACATGGACGAAACGTTGGGGGTGATGCGTGCGCAAGGAGCCATTCGGTAGGTTGCCGGGGAGATCGAACTGACTGACCGATGGCTGGGGGCTCCGCCACAGCCGAGGAGGAACGAATGTTCAACAACAGCGAAGACCTGCTCAAGTTCATCAAGGATGAATCCGTCGAGCAGGTCGACGTCCGCTTCTGCGACCTGCCGGGCATCATGCAGCACTTCACGGTGCCGGTCTCGTCGTTCGACCAGTCCGTCTTCGATGACGGCCTCGGCTTCGACGGCTCCTCGATCCGTGGCTTCCAGGCCATCAACGAGTCCGACATGGCACTGTTCCCGGACCCGACGACGGCCTACATCGACCCGTTCCGCAAGTCGAAGACGCTGGTCGTCAACTTCTTCATCCACGACCCGATCACGGGCGAGCCGTACTCCCGCGACCCGCGCAACATCGCGAAGAAGGCGCTCGCCTACCTCGCGAGCACCGGCATCGCCGACACCGCGTTCTTCGCCCCCGAGGCCGAGTTCTACATCTTCGACAACGTCCGTTACTCGACCGGTGTGAACGAGAGCTACTACCACATCGACTCGGTCGAGGGCTGGTGGAACTCGGGCAAGGAGGGCGACAACCTCGGGTACAAGACCCGCCTCAAGGGCGGCTACTTCCCCGTGGCGCCGTACGACCACTACACCGACCTGCGTGACGAGATGGTCCTCAACCTCGAGGCCTCCGGCCTGCAGGTCGAGCGCGCGCACCACGAGGTCGGCACGGCCGGTCAGGCGGAGATCAACTACCGCTTCGACACGCTGCTCAAGGCCGCGGACGATGTCATGAAGTTCAAGTACATCATCAAGAACACCGCGTGGGAGAACAACAAGTCCGTCACGTTCATGCCGAAGCCGATCTTCGGTGACAACGGCTCGGGCATGCACGTCCACCAGTCGCTGTGGAAGGACGGCTCGCCGTTGTTCTACGACGAGACCGGGTACGGCGGCCTTTCCGACATGGCGCGCTGGTACATCGGCGGCATCCTCAAGCACGCCCCGTCGCTGCTGGCGTTCACCAACCCGACGGTGAACTCCTACCACCGCCTGGTGCCGGGCTACGAGGCCCCGATCTCGCTGGTCTACTCCTCGCGCAACCGTTCGGCGTCGGTCCGGATCCCGATCACGGGCACCAACCCGAAGGCCAAGCGCATCGAGACCCGGTTCCCCGACCCGTCGGCGAACCCGTACCTCGCGTTCTCGGCCCTGATGCTCGCCGGCCTCGACGGCATCCAGAACAAGATCGAGCCGGCCGCGCCGATCGACAAGGACATCTACGAGCTCCCGCCGGACGAGATGGCCGAGATCGCCCAGGTCCCGACGTCGCTCGGTGCCGTGCTCGACGCC
>JAKFEI010000432.1:0-4157 GCA_036675765.1 Nocardioides sp.
GCGACGTCGTACTGGATCCAGCGTCGTGTCGACGGCCGCTGGACCCGGGGAGTCCGGACCGCGGGAACGCGGGTGACCCTGCGTCGCCTGCCGATCCAGCGCTCGTGGCGGTTCCGGGTCCGCGCCGTCCGTGGATCGGCGGTCGGCCCTCAGGCCACCATCACGGTCAGGCGCCGCGCGACGGGTCGCTGCTGAGACCCGGATGTGCTGCGACCAACTCGTTGCGGCGCACCTTGCCCGTCAACGTGCGGGGGAGCGCATCGAGGAGGGCGTACTCCTTGGGCCGCTTCGGCGGCGCCAGGTGCTCGCGCGCGTAGCGGTCGATGTCGTCGGCCGTGGCCGTTCCGACGACTGCCGCACAGACCCGCTGGCCCCAGGTCGGGTCGTCGACGCCGTACACCGCGATGTCGGCGACGCCCGGGCAGGTGCCGAGCACCTGCTCGACCTCGGTCGGGTAGACGTTCACGCCGCCGCTGATGACCAGGTCCTCGCGCCGGCCGTCGAGGAAGAGGTACCCGTCCTCGTCGAGGCGCCCGAGGTCGCCGACCGTGAAGGCGGGTCCCTCCGGGGTGGTGCGCCACGCGGCCGCTGTCTTCTCCGGTGCGCCGAAGTAGGTGAAGCGCGCGAAGTCCGGCACCGTGCACCAGATGGTGCCGTCGGCGTCGAGGCCCAGCGACCTTCCGGGCCGCGCCCGCCCGACCGTCCCCGGGCGCTCGAGCCACTCCTCGCTGCGGCAGGCCGTGAACTGGCCCTCGGTCGAGCCGTAGAACTCCCACGTCGAGCCCTCGGGGAACGCGGCGATCAGGCGGCGCTTGAGGTCCGTGGGGCACGGGGCGCCGGCGTGGGCGACGAGCCGGAAGGACGACAGGTCGGGGGTGCCGTGGACGTCCCAGTGCTCGAAGAGGCGCTGCAGGTGGGTCGGCACGCAGAACATCGTGGTCGGGCGTTCCCGCGCGATCGTGGCCGTCACGGCAGCAGCGTCGAACGGTCCGGGGATGACGATGCGTCCACCTGCCAGCAGCGTTCCCATCGCGAACCGCAACGGCGCCGAGTGGTACAGCGGACTGAGCACGAGGTTCACGTCGTCGGGCGCGAATCCCCACAGGTCGCGTTCGTCGGCCAGCAGCGCCCGCGCGTCCTCCGGCGCCAGGACCCCCGAGAACACGCCCTTCGGGACACCCGTCGTCCCACTCGTGCAGTGCATCGGCCGGCCCAGCGGCAACCCGGCCTCCGGCAGTACGTCGACCAGGTCGGCCAGGTCCGCAGCCGATCGCACGATCCGGGTCGGTGTGAGCCCGGCGAGGATCCGTTCCTGCTCGCTGTCGGTGAGCCGCGGGTCCAGGGGGATCGGGAAGACACCGGCGGTCAGCAACCGCAGCACCGCGTCGACGTACTCCAGCGAACCGGGGAGGAGCAGGGCCACGCGGTCGCCGGGGACCAGGGGAGCAGGAGACGCGTTCATCGAGCAGCATCCTCGCAGGGGTCGGCCCGTGATCGATCAGGCTAGGGTCATGCCACCGTCAGTGAAGCCGTCGAGAGAGGCATGCCGTGTCCGATGTAGATGACCTGCTGAGCAAGCTCCCCTACGAGCAGATCGCCGCCCAACTCGGCATCTCGCCCGACCAGGCTCGTGCCGCATCGGCCCAGGCACTCCCCGCCCTCTTCGGCGGACTCGCCGCCAACGTCGAGGACGAAGGCGCTGCCGCCTCGCTCGGCGAAGCGCTCGGCCAGCACTCGCCCCTGTCGGACTCGGTCGACCTCGAGCAGGTCGACGCTGCCGACGGCGAGAAGATCGTCGGCCACGTGTTCGGCGACAACGCCGACGCCGTCGTCAACCAGTTGGCCGGTGCCTCCACGGCCGCCGGCCTCGACTCGGACCTGACGAAGAAGCTGCTCTCGATCCTCGCCCCGCTCGTGCTCTCGTTCATCGCCGGCAAGGTCGCAGGCAAGGGCGGCGCCGCCGCGGGCGGCATCGGGGCCCCGATCCTGCAGGAGATCCTCAAGGGCGCCCTGTCCGGATCGGGTGCCAACAAGAAGGCGTCCGGCGGCGGCATCGGCGACATCCTCGGCGACGTGCTCGGTGGCCTGCTCGGCGGCGGCCGTCGTTGAGGGTTGGCCAGTGAGGATTGGATTGACGGGAGGCATCGCCTCCGGCAAGAGCACCGTCTCGGCGATCCTGCGTGAGCTCGGGGCGGTGGTCATCGACGCCGACCAGCTCGCGCGCGAGGTGGTGGCCCGGGGGACCCCCGGGCTGGCCGCCGTCGTCGAGGCGTTCGGCCCCGAGCTCCTCACCGCGGACGGCGACCTGGACCGCCCGAAGATGGGCGCCCTGGTCTTCGGTGACGAGGAGCAGCGTCGCCGCCTCGAGGCGATCGTGCATCCGCTGGTCTTCCAGCGGTACGCCGAGCTCGAGGCCTCCGCGCCCGCGGACGGCATCGTGGTGCACGACATCCCGCTGCTCGTCGAGTCAGGGCGCGCCGCGGAGTTCGATGCGGTGATCGTCGTCGACGCACCCGCCGAGGTCCAGATCGAGCGGATGGTGCGCGACCGCGGCTGGACCGAGGAGGAGGCCCGCGCGCGGATCGCCGCCCAGGCCACCCGGGAGCAGCGCCACGCGGTGGCGACCTACCTGATCGACAACACCGGAACGCACGAAGACCTCCGTACGCGGATCACGGAGGTCTTCGCGGAGCTTCAGGGCAAGGTCGTCGAGTAGCCGCGAGGTACGAGCGCGCCGGTGGTTGAGGTGCGAGCGCCAGCGAGCCTCGAAACCTAGGCAGCCAGGTCCGGGTCGCCCAGGCGACGCAGCTTCTGCAGTGCCTCCCGCTCGAGCTGGCGCACCCGCTCGGCGGAGATGCCGTGCTTCACGCCGATGTCGGCCAGCTTGTGCTGGCGGCCATCGACCAGGCCGTAGCGCGAGCGGATGATGTCGGCCGCGCGCTCGTCGAGCTGGTCGACGAGGGTGTTGAGCCGGTCGCGGGCCTCGGTGTCGAGCACCGTGAGGTCCGGGCCGGGCGTCGTCTCCTGGGCCATCAGGTCGCCGAGCGACGTGTCGCCGTCCTCGTCGATCGGGGTGTCGAGGCTGACGTGCTCGCGGCCCCACGCCATCAGGTCGAGGACCCGGTCGACGGGCAGGCCGAGCTCGGCAGCGATCTCGGTGGGGTCGGGATCGCGGCCGAGCTGGCGCTCGAGCGTGCGGCGGGCGCCGCCGACCTGGTTGAGCTCCTCGACCACGTGGACGGGCAGCCGCACCACGCGGGCCTGCTGGGCGATGCCGCGCGTGATGGCCTGGCGCACCCACCACGTCGCGTAGGTGGAGAACTTGTAGCCCTTCGCGTAGTCGAACTTCTCGACCGCGCGGATCAGGCCGGTGTTGCCCTCCTGGATCAGGTCGAGCATCGGCATCTGCGCGCGGCCGTACTTGCGCGCGATGGACACGACCAGACGGAGGTTGGCGTTGATGAACTCCGTGACGGCCTTCTGGCCCTCCTCGGCGATCCATTCCAGCTCGGCCTGGTTGGCCAGCTTCGGGGCGCCGCCCTTGCGGCGGCCGACCCGGCCCTGGGCGAGGAGGCTCTCGGCGTAGAGGCCGGCCTCGATCGCCTTGGCGAGCTCGACCTCACGGGCGGCGTCGAGCAGGGGAGTGCGGGCGATCTCGTCCAGGTACAGCCCAACGCTGTCCCGACCCTCGATCTCACGCCCGGTGTTGCGCCTCGCGGTTGCGGTGGCCATCGCGGTTCTCCTTCGCTGAGCAGACCGGGTGAGGTCCGCACGTTTGTCCCAACACGTCCCGTGTGTCCGTGATTCCCCGTGAGGAGTCCCAGACGGTGTTGTTACCCGGAATGACGTGCGGGACCCCCGAGAAGTTGCGAAGGATCCGAAATCTCAGGCACTTCTCAGTCTCGCGACTGAATACCTCAGGAAAGCGGCTCCTGATCGGCCAGGCCGAGTCGGTCGAGGATCCAGGCGAGGCTGAACGCCCGGTCCTCCCAGGCGCGGTAACGCCCGGAGACGCCGCCGTGGCCGGCCGCCATCTCGGTCCGCAGCAGGACGTCGGCCTGAGGAGCCCGCTCGCGCAGTCGCGCCACCCACTTGGCCGGCTCCACGTAGAGCACCCGGGTGTCGTTGAGGGAGGTCTCGGCGAGGATCGGCGGGTA
>JAKFEI010000467.1:0-4138 GCA_036675765.1 Nocardioides sp.
TGGCGGCGAAGCGGAAGGCGGTGCTGGTGGTCATGGCGTGTCCTTGGAGGTGAGTTGGTCGCTCCGGTCGTTTGCCGGGCTCGTATGGATAGGAGCGCCGGCTCTGCCTGACCTTGCAGGAACCTCCACTTTTCTTTTTCACGTGCACGTTCGCCTGCCGTCGTCCCTCAGGTGCGCGCTTCCGCATCCCTGGCGAGCAGCGCCATCCGCAGGCGCGTCGCGTCGTCGGGCCGGGTGGGGTCGTAACCGGTCAGGACGGCGAACTTCCTCATGCGGTTGTCCACCGTGTTCGGATGCGCCGACACGAGGCGCGCGGTCCGGTGCCGGTTGCCGCCCGTCGAAAGGAAGGCCCGCAGGGTGGCCAGCAAGGGGTCGTCGCCGATCGGCGCGAGCATCTGGGCGAGGGCCGTTCTCGCGGCGCCCGGTCGGGTGACCTGGTACTCGAAGGAGACGTCCTCCAGCCGGTAGGTGCCCGGCGGTCGCTCCAGGAGGAGTACGACGTCCAGGACCTCGCGCGACAACCGTGCTGCAGCGGCGATGTCGTCGGGTGCGGCCGTGGTCACCGCGGCCGTCACCGATGCTTGTGCGACCTCTTCGAGACGTTCGATGAGTGCCCGCCCGTCGGCGATGACGGGTGCGAGGGGGACGAGGGCCAGCCCGCCGGCGGGAGTCAGCGAGGCCATCGGCTGTTGTCCGTCGCAGATCTCGCGCAGTAGGGAACGGACCCGGCGCAGCTTGCGCCGGGCGGCCATGCTGGCGTCGACCCCCGGCTGGAGCTCGTCAGCATGGCGGGCGATCGACAGGGCGAGGACGGCGTACTCGTCGGCCAGGGTGTACGTCTCCAGCGCCGGGCGCGGGGCTCCGGTGAGCAGAGACTCGAGCATGCCGTCGGCGACCGTGCGCGAACCGGTCTCGATCTGCTGGAGCTCCTCGAGGAATCCCCCGGCGGCGGTCGCGCTGACGACGCCCAGGAAGTCGGTGATCCGCCCCACCAGGTCCGTGCTCAGCGAGACGTGCTCCTGCCCGGCAAGGACCGCCAGTCGCTGCACGACCACCCGGGCGACCAAGTGGTACGCCGCCATGATCATCTCGAGCGAGAGACCCTCCTCGGCCCGCCGGGCAGCGGAGATCCGGATCTCCTCGAGGTCGTGCGGCGCCGGCATCTCGCCGGTGGCGATGGTCGTGATGAACAGCTCGATGTTGTTGCGGATGGTCCGGGCGACGTCCCCGTGCAGGAGCTCACCCGGCACCGCGGCGTACGGCTCGATCTCGGCGGCGAGAGCGCGGGTGCCGGCGTCGACGAACTGGCGGCGGTGACGCCGCATGAGTTGCTCGAACGCATCTCCGTCGAGTTCCACCGGCACCCTCTTCTCTTGTGACGTCGTCACAGCACGGTAGCCGAAATAGTGGGCAAACTGCCGATGTCGGTGGAGCAGGGGCACAGGGAGACTCGGCGTCACGTACCTGTCACGCAAGAGAAAGAAGACCCCATGACGCTCCGCAAGACGCTGGCCGGCCTGTTGGCCGCCGGGATGTTGACGGCCGCCCCTGTCCTTGCCGTCACGGCACCTGCCGAGGCCGCCACCGCCGATCCCGTTGTCATCGTCCCGGGACTCTTCGGCAACGGACCCGGCGCCGCCCAGGTCGGTTACGCCTACCTCCAGGCGCGACTCGCGTCCGCTGGCTTCGACGTCGAGGTGTTCGCCGCCCCCGACTACGGGACCGGCGACATCCACGCGAACGCCGCCCGCCTGGGCGACTTCATCGACGACGTGCTGGCCGAGACCGGGGCCGCCAAGGTGGACCTGGTGGCGCACTCCCAGGGCGGCGTGATGGCGCGCGACTACGTCAAGACGCTCGGCGGAGACGCGAAGGTCGATTCGCTCGTCATGTACGGCACGCCCAACTACGGCACCCAGGTCGCGTCACTCGCGACCCAGTGGGGCGGCGGCAGCTGCTTCGCCATCGTCGGCTGTGCGCAGCAGGCGATCGGCAGCTCGTACCTCACCGCCCTCAACGCGGGCGACGACACCATCGGAGCGGTGCGCTACACGGCGATCGCCACGGAGTACGACAGCGTCACGACGCCGTACCAGAACGCCTTCCTGAACGCAGGGGACGGCAACATCACCAACGTCACCGTGCAGTCGCAGTGCGGCGCCTGGCGTTGGGCCGACCACTTCTCGCTCACCTACGACGCAGTGGTGATCGACGGAGTGGTGGACGCGCTCAACGGCGGCCCCGTCCAGATGAACTGCTTCGCCTTCTGAGCGAAGTACCAAAGAGGGAGTGGAAATGAAGATGCTCAAGAAGTTTGCGCTGGCGTCAGCGGCCGCACTGGTGACGATCCTGTCGGGAGCAGGCGTCACCTCGGCCGAGGCCACCAGCGCGGCTGCGCCCAGCAGCGGATGGAACGACTGGTCCTGCCAGCCGAGCGCGGCCCACCCGGAGCCCGTCGTCCTGCTGCACGGACTCGGCGGTCAAGCGGTCACCAACTGGTTCTACCACGCACCCAAGCTCGCGGCCGCGGGCTACTGCGTCTACTCGACGACCTACGGCGAGGGCCTGTTTGGCGAGCTCGTCGGAGGACTCGGCTCGATGCGCACCAGCGCCGTCGAGGTGGGCGAGTTCGTCGACGAGGTCCTTGCGGCGACCGGTGCCGCGGAGGTCGACCTGGTCGGCCACTCCGAGGGGACGACGGTCGCCACCTACTACCTGAAGTTCGAAGGCGGGGCCGCGAAGGTCAAGCACTTCGCCGGGTTCGGCACCAACGTCAAGGGCAGCACGCTGAACGGCCTGACCACGCTGATCAACGCAGCCATGCCGCTCCTGCCCACCGTCACCCAGTTCGTCCGGGAACAGTGCGCGTCCTGTCTGGAGTTCCTCGCGCCCAACCAGTTCCTCACCGACCTGGCGTCGGGTGGCTTCACGGTTCCTGGTGTCACCTACACCTCGATCATGTCGAAGTACGACACCGTCGTGACGCCGTACTCCAACGGCCGGATCGACGAGCCGGGCGTGAACAACATCGTCCTGCAGGACAAGTGCGGGTTCGACTTCTCGGGCCACCTCGCCATGGCGGCCAATCCCAACGTCAACCTGTTGATCAGGCGCGCGCTGGATCCCGAGAACGCTCCGGCGATGCGGTGCTCCGTGGTGTTCCCGGCCCCGTTCTGACGCGCAGGCTGCGAGGTTCCCGACCCGAATCAGTGGCCGGGAGCCTCGCGGTCGGCGTACCGCTTCCATTGAGCGTCCACGACCGCCGCGAGCAACGCCCGGGCGCCCCCGTCGTCGCCCGCGCTCGCAGCACGGAACGACAGCAACTGCTGGCCGTCGCGCACCAGCACCATGTGCTCGATCGTCTCGAGCGGATCGGCCTCGTCGACCTCGGTCGAGACCGTGGCGTACGCCGTCGCTTCGTCACCGCGGTCCGACACGGACTCCGGCACGACGATCTTGATCGCGACGTCGCACCCGATCCTCGGCGAAACCGCCGGCGCAGGCCTCGAGGGCGTCCTCGACCAGCGCGAACACCTGCGCGGCGTCGTCGTCGGCGTAGGTCAGCAGCTGCACGTTCACCCACGGACCGAGCCGCGGCGTCTTCGCCTGCACCCGCTCGGACCGGACGGGCTCCGGATCCAGGTCGACGATCGCGGAGAGGGGTTGGCACGCTTCCGGGTCGGCCACCCGGTCGTCAGCGAGCCCGGGCAGATCCTCCGGACCCACCTCGGCGTCGCCGACGGTCGAGCCGGTCTGGAGGAGGGCGTCATCGAGAGCCTCCGCCGAGAGCACGCCAGCGGGGTCAGCGGACCTCTCCTTGTCGGCACCGCCTCCGCAGGCGCTGAGGGCCAGCGGCACGACGAGGGTGAGCAGCACAAGACGGTGGTGGGGCATGGATCTACTCCGAGAGAAAGAGGCGGGCTCGGTGACGCAGGCGGAAACACTAGTGCCAGGGGACACGCGGCACGCACGCCGACTCGTCAGGGCGCGCCTCGATCACGCCAGCATCCGCGCCTCAGTAGTACCAGGGGTACGGCGACCAGTCCGGCTCACGCTTCTCGAGGAACTGGTCGCGTCCCTCCTGGGCCTCGTCGGTCATGTACGCGAGGCGGGTGGTCTCGCCGGCGAACAGCTGCTG
>JAKFEI010000284.1:0-4122 GCA_036675765.1 Nocardioides sp.
GCCCGCCGAGCCCGCCGATCCGGCTGCGATCACCACTGCGTACGTCGTGACGAGCAGCGAGGCGCGCAGGGTCAGCGTCCGCACCAGCAGGGGTACGCCGGCCCGGCCTGCCGCACGGACCCCGGGCAGGTCGGGGCGCAGGTCGGCGCCCTCCCGGCGCGCGGCCCGGATCACGACGAGCACCAGCGCCACCGCCATCCCGGCCTGCGCGATCACCGACCCGAGCGCCGAGCCGGCGATCTCCAGGCGCGGGACCGGCCCGCCGCCGTACACGAGGAGGATGTTGAGGCCGATGTTGGCGACGTTGCCGACGATGGCGACGACGAGGGGTGTGCGGGTGTCCTGGAGGCCGCGCAGCACCCCGGTCGTGGCGAGGACGAGGAGCAGGGGCGTGATGCCGCCTGCGGCGATCCGGAGGTACGTCGTCGCGGGGTCGTTGACCGCGTCGGACGCGCCGAACAGGCCGACGAGCGGACCGGCCAGCAGGGTGGTGGCGAGGGTGACCGGGATGCCGATCGCGACGGCGAGCCAGAGGCCGTCGATCCCCTGGGCGAGCGCCGCGCGGCGGTGTCCGGCACCGAGCTGGCGCGCGACGCTGGCGGTGGTGCCGTACGCGAGGAACACGCAGAGTCCCACGATGGTGGACAGCACCGTCCCGGCGATGCCGAGGCCGGCGAGCTCGCGGGTGCCGAGGTGGCCGACGACGGCGGCGTCGCCGAGCAGGAACAGCGGTTCGGCGACCAGGGCCAGGAACGCCGGGACGGCCAGCCGGGCGATCTCCCGGTCGAGCAACCGGTGCTCGGGCCGTCGGGCGAGACGGTTCACGCGCATGCGACCCCGACCGGTGGATAACTTGGGTGCAGTTGTGGATAGGCAATCGGGGCCGCTTCACCTCCGGGGTGCGCAACGGGAGACCCCTTGTGACACCCACATGTCCGGAAAGTGAACGGGATCACACCGATCTTTTTCTTCATCCACAGGCATGGGAGAACGTTTGCGCAGGTCAGCGGCCACTTTGCCCCTTGCATGTCCCCTCCCTCCACAGGTTCCTCCCCAGCCCGTGCACACCGTCCCCGCGTGTCGTCCACGGGGTGTCGCAGGTTATCCCCAGCCCCTGTGTACAGGCCGCTTTCGCGGCAGGGCTACTGACCCGTAGGTTGCCAGTCCGGGTGCACGACGCCCCTCCCGGGGTATGGCGCGTGGCTCCCCCTTTGAGTCGGGGCCGGTCCGTACCGTGTTGGCCAGTTCGTTCGATCAAACAGCAGTGCAACGACAGAGGGAGAGGGCACCGTGAGTCTCACGGACGACGCGCCGTCGTGGACGTCGGAGCCACCCGCGCAGTGGGGTGACGGCCCCGCTGCGTACGCACCGGGTGACTCCCCGCAGCAGTCCGCCGGTGGCCGCGTGCCGCCGCAGGACATGGCGGCGGAGCAGTCCGTGCTCGGCGCCATGCTCATCTCCAAGGACGCCATCGCCGACGTCGTCGAGGTCCTCCGCGGCCCCGACTACTACCGCCCGGCCCACGAGGCGATCCACGAGACGATCCTCGACCTCTACAGTCGCGGCGAACCGGCCGACATGGTCACGGTGGCCGGCGAGCTGCAGCGCCGGGGCGAGCTGCAGAAGGTGGGCGGGGCGCCGTACCTCCACACCCTGGCGGCCAACGTCCCGATCGCCGCCAACGCCGGCTTCTATGCCGAGATCGTGCGTGAGAAGTCGATCCTGCGTCGCCTGGTCAACGCCGGCACCAAGATCGTCCAGATCAGCTACGCCGGCGAGGGCGACGTCGACAGCATCGTCAACGAGGCGCAGGCCGAGGTCTACCAGGTCACCGACCGCCGCAAGGCCGAGGACTACGCGCCGCTCGGCGACATCATGGACGGCGTCCTCGACGAGATCGAGGCCATCGAGAACCGCGAGTCCGGCATCTACGGCGTCCCGACCGGCTTCGCCGACCTCGACGACCTGACCAACGGCCTGCATGCCGGCCAGATGATCGTCGTCGCCGCTCGACCGGCCATGGGCAAAGCCCTCGCGCTCGACACTCCGCTCGCCACGCCCGCAGGTTGGACGACGATGGGCGAGGTCCAGGTCGGCGACCAGTTGTACGGCGCCAACGGACAGGCGACGACGGTGGTTGCCGCGACAGATGTCATGCTCGATCGGCCCTGCTATGAGGTCGAGTTCTCCGACGGCTCGACGATCGTCGCGGATGCTGAGCACCAGTGGCTGACCGAAACACGCGCGTCGCGGCGATCGGTCCCCGCTTCGGCCCGGCCCTCGGTCGTGACGACTGAGCAGATCGCGCAGACAGTTCGGATCGACAAGGACCAGCGTGCCAACCACTCGGTTCTCAATGCGCTCCCGATCCAGGTCGAGGGCGGTCCAATGCCGATCCCGGCCTACGTCCTCGGTGCGTGGCTCGGTGACGGTCACAGCGCGGGCGCACGGCTGACCTCGGAGACCGACGAGATCCCGATGTACATCGAAGGTCTGGGCATCCGCTGCGAGAGCCGCGGCAACATGCTCTACTCACTGCTGCTCCCGGGACGTGAGCCGGTTGTTCGAGACTGCGATGTCTGCGGCACGACCTTCACGGCGCGTCATCCGAACGTCTACACCTGCGGTCGGACGTGCGGCCCGAAGAACAAGGGTGCTCACCCGGACCGCAAGAACTGCCCTGACTGCGGTCAGCCCGCGTCGGGGGAGTCCCAGCAGTGCATCGACTGCTATCGCGACCACGGTTCATTCACGGCCCTCCTTCGGACCGTTGGTGTGCTGGACAACAAGCACATCCCGCTGTCCTACCTCCGATCGTCTGAAGCCGATCGGCGCGCGCTGCTCGCAGGACTTCTCGACACCGATGGCACCGTGTCGCGCCAGACCGGATCGGTTCAGTTCACCACCACGAGCCGACGGCTCGCAGAGGACGTGTACGAACTCGTCGTGAGCCTCGGCTACCGCTGTGGCGTCGCGAAGAAGGCAGTCAACGGCCGTACGGCGGAATCGTCGACTGCCTACAACTTGAACTTCGCCACGGTCGACGACGTCTTCCGGCTGCATCGCAAGGCCACGCTGCACAAGGAACTGCGGCCCGGGACGACCTTGCGGATCGGGCGCCGCTACATCACGGCGGTGCGGCCCATCGCATCCGTTCCTGTGCGGTGCGTCCAGGTCGACAACGACGACCATCTGTACTTGGCGGGTCGGTCGATGATTCCCACCCACAACTCGACCCTGGCGCTGGATTTCTGCCGCGCCGCCTCGATCCACAACAACATGACCAGCGCGTTCTTCAGCCTCGAGATGACGCGCGCCGAGATCGTGATGCGCCTGCTCTCGGCCGAAGCGCGGATCCCGCTGAACCACATCCGCAACGGCAAGATGGGCACCGAGGAGTGGGACCGCCTGGCCCGCCACGTCGCCAAGATCTCCGCGGCGCCGATGTTCATCGACGACTCCCCGAACATGACCATGACCGAGATCCGCGCCAAGGCCCGCCGGCTCAAGCAGAAGCACGACCTCCGGATCCTGGTCATCGACTACCTCCAGCTGATGAGCTCCGGCAAGAAGGTCGAGTCGCGTCAGCTCGAGGTCTCGGAGTTCTCCCGGCAGATGAAGCTGCTGGCCAAGGAGCTCGAGGTTCCGATCATTGCGCTGTCGCAGCTGAACCGTGGTCCCGAGCAGCGCGCCGACAAGAAGCCGATGATGAGCGACCTTCGCGAGTCGGGTTGCCTGACGGCCGACACCCGGCTGATGCGCGCTGACACCAACGCCGAGATCACCCTCGGCGAGCTGATGGCGACCGGCGCGACCGACGTGCCCGTCTGGGCGCTCGACGACCGGCTCAAGCTGGTGCCGCGCACCCTGACCCACGCCTTCCCGAGCGGCACGAAGCAGGTCTTCGAGGTGACCCTCGCCTCCGGTCGACGGGTGCAGGCCACGGGCAATCACCCGTTCCTGACCTACAACGGCTGGATGCCGCTGGCCGAGTTGCCCGAGGGCAGTCGCGTCGGCGTGATCCGGCACGTGCCGCCTCCGCTGGAGATCACGCCGCGGGATGCCGACGAAGTGGTCGTGCTGGCTCACATGCTGGGTGACGGATCCTTCGTCAAGCGGCAG
>JAKFEI010000062.1:0-24677 GCA_036675765.1 Nocardioides sp.
GTGTCGATGGTCTCGAGCCGGTTGATCGTGCGGCACAGCGTCGACTTGCCGGAGCCCGACGGTCCGATGACGACGACCACCTCGCCGCGCTGCACGGTCAGGTTGATGTCCTGCAGCACGTGCAGTTCGCCGTACCACTTCTGGACATCGACGAGCTCGACCAACGGGTCGTTGGCGCGGGTCGCTGCGCTGCCGACCGCAGCGTCATCGGTGACGGTCATGCTTGGGGACGTTAGTCCCGCGAGGCCTCCGCGGGCTAGAGCGCCACGCCACCGAGACCGATTCGTGACGCCGAGGTCATGGCCCGGAAATCTGCCAGGGTCGTCAGAGGACGGCCGGGACCACGCTGAGCGCCAGGCCGACCATGATCGCGAGGACGGCGAGCATGATCGCCCTGCGGTGAGCCTTCTCCGACGACGCCGTGTCCTCGTCGGTCGCGGCCGGCAGCCCCATCCCGGTCCGCCACTCGGCGTCCTCGCGCTTCCACAGGTCCGTCGGCGTGATGGCTTCGAGCATCGCGCCGATCAGGTACAGCAGCACGGTGAAGGTGCCGCCGGCGACGGTGAGGACGGTGAGGATCGCGGACACGCCACGGGTGTCGGTCCCGAACATCAGCCCGGCGCCGAGCAGCACGGACACGATCAGCGCCGCGACACTCAGGACGCTGCCGATCCATTCGTTGTTGCGGGCCATGAAGCCGGGGGGAGCTGTCTCAGCCATGCCGTCGAGACTACCCAGCGGCGAGCGATTCGGGTGCGGAGGCCGTGCCGCCGTACCCTTGAGCGGTCATGAGCACCACGCAGAGTCCGCCTCGCACCTACGTCGTCCGCACCCACGGGTGCCAGATGAACGTGCACGACTCCGAGCGACTCTCCGGGCTGCTCGAGGACGCCGGTTACGTCGCCGTACCGGACGGCAACCAGGCCGATGTCGTCGTGTTCAACACCTGCGCCGTGCGCGAGAACGCCGACAACAAGCTCTACGGCAACCTGTCCCAGCTCGTGCCGATCAAGGCCGCGAACCCGGGCATGCAGATCGCCGTCGGTGGCTGCCTCGCGCAGAAGGACCGCGCCACGATCACCGAGAAGGCGCCGTACGTCGACGTCGTCTTCGGCACCCACAACATCGGTTCGCTGCCGGTGCTGCTGGAGCGTGCCCGGATCATGGAGGAGGCGCAGGTCGAGATCCTCGAGTCGCTGTCGGTCTTCCCCTCGACGCTCCCGACCAAGCGTGACTCGACCTACGCCGCCTGGGTGTCGGTGTCGGTCGGCTGCAACAACACCTGCACGTTCTGCATCGTCCCGGCGCTTCGCGGCAAGGAGCAGGACCGCCGCCCGGGCGAGATCCTCGCCGAGATCGAGGCGCTCGTCGCCGAGGGCGTCTCCGAGATCACCCTGCTGGGCCAGAACGTCAACGCGTACGGCGTCGAGTTCGGCGACCGCCAGGCGTTCTCCAAGCTGCTGCGGGCGTGCGGGTCGATCGAGGGCCTGGACCGCGTGCGGTTCACCAGCCCCCACCCGGCCGAGTTCACCGACGACGTCATCGAGGCGATGGCCGAGACGCCGAACGTGATGCCCCAGCTGCACATGCCGCTGCAGTCCGGCTCCGACAAGGTGCTCAAGGACATGCGCCGGTCCTACCGGCAGTCGAAGTACCTCGGCATCATCGAGCGGGTGCGTGCGGCCATGCCCGACGCCGCCATCACGACCGACATCATCGTGGGCTTCCCCGGCGAGACCGACGAGGACTTCGAGCAGACGCTCGAGGTCGTGCGGCGGGCTCGCTTCGCCGGAGCCTTCACCTTCCAGTACTCCAAGCGGCCCGGCACCCCCGCGGCGACGCTCGAGGACCAGATCTCCCCGGAGGTCGTCAAGGAGCGCTACACGCGGCTGGCCGAGCTGGTCACCCAGATCGCCTGGGAGGAGAACAAGCTGCTGGTCGGCCGCGAGGTCGAGTTGATGGTCTCCGAGGGCGAGGGCCGCAAGGACGCCGAGACCCACCGCCTCTCCGGCCGCGGACCGGACAACCGGCTCGTGCACTTCGAGGCCGACTTCTCCGCCGTCGACGGTGCGCCGCGCCCCGGCGACATGGTCACGGTCGTGATCACCCACGCCGCCCCGCACCACCTGATCGCCGACGGCCCGGTCCGCGCCCTTCGTCGTACCCGCTCCGGAGACGCGTGGGACAGAGCTGCAGGCGGCTCGACCAGCGGAGGCCCTGCCTCGTCGGGGGTCGGTCTCGGCATGCCGGCCGTCGGCGTGCCTGCGCCGTTGCCCGCCGGTCCGGTCTGCGGCTGAGGGCTGCCCGTGCCCGCCGACGCGCCCACCATCCTCGCCACCTCCGGTGGAGTGGTGCCGAGTGACCGCAATCGCTGGTCCGTCGGCCCGCTGACGAACCACGCCGTCGACCTCGCGGGCGTCACCGGGCGTGCGCCGCGGGTGTGCTTCCTCGCCACCGCGTGCGGCGACCAGCCCTCGCTGATCGCCGACTTCTACGACATGGCGCAGGAGTCGGGGTTCCACGGCAACCACCTCGAGCTGTTCCCGATGCCGAACGTCGAGGACATGCGTGAGCACCTCTTGTCCCAGGACGTGATCTGGGTGTGGGGTGGCAGCGCCGCCGGCCTGCTGGCGATGTGGGACCTGCACGGCGTCGGCGACCTGATGCGCGAAGCCTGGGAGGCGGGCGTCGTACTCACGGGTGTGTCGGCCGGTTCGATCTGCTGGCACCGCGGCGGTACGACGGACTCGTTCGGCCCCGAGCTCCGCCCGATCACCAACGGACTGGGGCTGGTGCCGTACTCCAACGGCGTGCACTACGACTCCGAGGACCAGCGCCGCCCGCTCTTCCAGTCGCTGATCGCCTCCGGTGAGCTGCCCGCCGGCTACGCCACCGACGACGGCGTCGGCGTGCTCTACCGCGGCACCGAGTTCGTCGAGGCGCTCACCGAACGCGACGGCTCGGCGGCGTACTTCGTCGAGGCCGGTCCGGACGGCACGGCCATCGAGACACGGCTCGACACCCGCCTGCTGCGGTAGGCCGGTCGCAGCTGGGCCGGTCGCAGCTAGGCCGGCGAGTCCTGTTCGGGCGGCACGTCCGGCTTGCCCTGGGTGGCCTGGGTGTCGGTGTCCTCGGGCGTCGCGGCCTCTGCCGGGAGCTCGTCGGTCTCCGGGTTCTGGCGGGGGTCGGGGTCACGCGCGTCGGTCGTGTACGCCCCGTCGCCGCCCACGCCCTCGATGCCGTTCGGCCCACCCGGCGGTGGGGCCGGCGGCTCGACCGTCGGCTTCGGCAGCGGCGGCAGTCTCTGTCCGGAATCGTCGTCGGGGTCGACCCGTACGGATTCCTCGGGTTGCTCAGTCATCATCACCCTCCTCAGCAAGGAGGTATCCGCAGACGCGGATTCCAACCGGTGGCGCCACCAGGTTGGTCAGAAGCCGTGCTGGCTCAGGCCCGGGAGATCGCCGCGGCGGAGGCCGTCGAGGACGACGCGCTCGTGGGGGACGACCGGATCCGGCAACGCATCGAGCGGGAACCAGCGCAGGTCGGCGCACTTGGTCGGCTCGACGATGCGCGGCTCGCCTGACCAGGAGCGAGCAGTGAAGAAGAAGTCGACGCGTTCGTCGATGGGGAGGTCGTGCGCGGTGCGCTGCATCGCGGTCGCGAAGGCGAGGTCGAGGTCGCTGACCTCGATCTCCTCGAGGGCTTCGCGCCGGGCTGCCGCCTCGGCGGTCTCGCCGCGCTCCACGTGGCCGGCGGCCGCGGCGGCCCAGTGGTCGTCCATGTAGCCGGTGCCCTGCCGCAATTGCAGAAGCACCTCGGTGGCTGAGCCGTCCGCCGCCTCCCGGAGGAGGAAGACGTACGACGCCGGCACCACCACGAACCGTGTCTTGCCGGTCGCGGGGTCCTGCACAGTCACCGAGGTGCCTCCAAGGTCAGTCAGTTGATGTCGTCGTTCTTGCCGTCGAGGCTGTCGAGGGCGTCCTTGGCCTTGTCCGCACCCAGGTCGATCTTGTCGTCGAACTTGCCACCGGTCTTGTCGGACACGAAGTCCGCAGCCTTGTCGACAGCGTCGCCGATCTTGTCGCCCTGACCGTCGACTGCGTCGGTCACCTTGTCCTTGGCGTCATCCAGAAAGCCCACGAGAAACCCCCAACGGTTCGGAATGGTGTGCGGCCCGTGGTTGAGCCGCTCGCCGCAACAGTAGTCAGGCCTGCTCGCCCTTGTCGCCCTCGACCTTGCCGAGTGCGTCCTTGGCCTTGCTGGTGGCGCCCTCGATCTTGTCGCTGAACTTGCCGCCGGTCTTGTCGTCGACGAAGCCCGCGACCTTGTCGATGCCGGCCTCGATCTTGTCGCCGTGCTCGGCAACCGCGTCGGTGGCCTTGTCCTTCGCGTCCTTGAACTTGTCCGTGAGGCTCATCGTGTGGCTCCTTTGTGAATACCGCCGAGTCGGCCTGTCACCCACGGTGCTGGGGTGTGGCCCGGTCTTGCCACACTAGCCACATGCCGCAGCCGTTCAACACGTCGGAGATTCCGATCGTGGCGCTCGTGGGGCCCACCGCCAGCGGCAAGACGGCGCTGTCCCTCGATCTGGCTACCGCACTGCACGGAGAAGTCGTCAACACCGATGCGATGCAGGTCTACCGCGGCATGGACATCGGTACGGCGAAGCTGCCGCTCGCCCATCGACGGGGGATCCCGCACCACCTGCTCGACACCCTCGACATCCGCGACGTGGCCACGGTCTCGGACTTCCAGGGCTGGGCGCGGACTGCGATCGCGGAGCTGCGCGCTCGCGCCGTGACGCCCGTGCTGGTCGGCGGATCGGGCCTCTACACGCGGGTGATCCTCGATCAGTTCGACTTCCCCGGGACCGACACGGCGGTGCGCGAGCGGCTGGAGGCCGAGCTCGAACAGGTCGGTGCCACGGCGATGAACGCCCGGCTGCGAGCCCTCGATCCGGTGGCTGCCGACCGGATCGGGGAGAACGGCCGCCGCATCGTGCGGGCGCTCGAGGTGATCGAGCTGACCGGCGAGCCCTACAGCGCCCGCCTCCCCGTGCAGGAGTACGCCGACCCCCACACCGTCCAGATCGGCGTCTCCATCGATCCGGCGATCCTCGAGGACCGGATCCGGCAGCGGGTGCAGGAGATGTTCGACGAGGGCTTCGTCGCGGAGGTCGAGGAGCTGCTGGCCCGGGGGCTGGCCGAGGGCCGCACCGCACGCGTCGCGATCGGCTACCGCCAGGTGATGGCCGCGCTGGCGGGGGAGATGTCGTTCGACGAGGCACAGGAACGCACGTTCGTCGCGACCCGCAAGTTCTCCCGCAAGCAGATGGCCTGGTGGCGGGCCGATCCCCGCATCACCTGGGTGGAGTACGACGACCCGGACCGTGTCGCGAAGGCGCTGGCCGCAGTGCGCAAGATCGGTCAAGCGCCCGGCTCCTGATCGGACCACACTGGACCCATGACGACACCGATCACGCCGCCGCCCCGGCCCGGACGTGATCGCCTGCGCGAACTCCTCGACGCGGTGCTCGACGAGGACAACCGGACGCTCGACCAGATGGCGGACGACGCGTACGCATCGCCGTACCACTTCAGCAGGGTGCTGGCGCGGGACGTCGGCGAGGCGCCCGTGGCGATGCGGCGCCGGGTGATGCTCGAGCGGTCCGCGTGGCAGTTGCGGCACGGCTCGACGGTCACGGATGCCGCGTGGGAGGCGGGATACGAGTCGCTCGAGGGCTTCAGCCGCGCGTTCACCCGCGCCTACGGGCACCCGCCGAGCGAGACCGTCGCCCGTGGTGGCGGCGGCACCACCGGCACGTGGTTGCCGGCCGCGAACGGCATCCACTTCCACCCACCCATGCATCTGTGGGTGCACGCAGAGGAGCAACCGATGAACCCCGTCACCGAACAACAGGTGCGGCACGACCTCGACGACACCCGGGACCTGATCGAGCAGGCCAAGGGCTTGTCGGCAGCGGAGTGGAACGAGGTGCGGATGCCCGGCCACACGGTGCTTTCGTGGGACGGCGCGGAGGAGTCCATTGCCGCCGTCCTGCACCGGCAGGTGTTCTCCAAGGAGATCTGGCTGGCGTCGATCGAAGGTCTCGACACTCCGTCCACCGACGCTCCGTCCGGCCCCGCCGACCTGCTTGACCGGCACGACGCGGTGGCGCCGCGCTGGCTGGCGACGGTGCGCGACATCGACCGCCGCGGCGCCTGGAACGACCGCCTCGTCGACGCGCTGTGCGATCCGCCGGAGAGCTTCGTGCTGAGCAGCGTGCTCGCGCACGTCCTGACCTATGCCGCCCACCGGCGGCAGCTGGCCCGCGTGATGCTGCGCGCGGCCGGCGTCACCACCGATGAGGGCGACCCGATCATGTGGTTGCGCCGCGAGCTGGGAGAGAGCTGATGAACCACCCCACGACCGTCACCTACTACACCGCCACCACCCTCGACGGCTTCATCGCCGACCCGAACGACTCCCTGGACTGGCTGATGCGCCAGGACCTGGACGAGGAAGGTCCGCAGAACTACGGCGCCTTCATCAAGGGGATCGGCGCGCTCGTGATGGGCTCGACGACGTACGAATGGGTGCTTGCCCACCTCGAGAAGTCGGGTGAGGCCTGGTTCTACTCGCAGCCGTCGTGGGTGATGACGTCCCGCGAGCTCCCGGTTCCTGACGGGGCCGACGTCCGCTTCGCCCGGGGCGACGTGTCGACCGTCCTCGACGCGGCCCGCGCGGCGGCGGGCGAGCTCGGCGTGTGGGTGGTCGGCGGGGGAGACCTCGCTGGCCAGTTCGCGGACGCCGGTCTGCTGGACGAGGTGGTCGTCTCGATCGCGCCCGTGACCCTGGGTGCCGGTCGACCGATCCTGCCCCGTCGCCTGGACCTGCGACTCGTGGAGACCGCGCAGAACGGCGCTTTCGTGACCGCCCGCTACGAAGTCGATGGTGTGCTCAAGGAGGACCGCCCGTAGGCCGCGCACCTTGACAGCAGGGGGGACCCCGGGGGGATGGTGAAGGACCGGCTCTGCACTTCTCGGGAGGAACCGTGCGCCGAACCACCGCCCTCGTCACCACGTCCGTCACGGCACTCGCCCTTGCGCTGGTCGCTCCGGCCAGTGCCGACCCGCCCGGCCCGCCCGCCCCAGACGCGCCTCCCAAGACTCCCGTGGCGGTGGGACACGGCGGAGCCGTCAGCTCCGTCGACCCTGATGCGTCCGCGATCGGCCTGGAGGTCTTGGCGCGTGGTGGCAACGCCGTCGACGCGGCCGTCGCGACGGCGGCAGCGCTCGGAGTGACCGAGCCCTACAGCGCCGGGATCGGCGGTGGTGGCTACTTCGTCCACTACGTTGCGGCCACCGGCGAGGTCACCACGATCGACGGTCGCGAGACGGCACCTGCGGCCATGCAGTCGGATGCCTTCATCGACCCGGCGACCGGGACGCCGTACCGGTTCAGCCCGGACCTGGTCACCAGTGGCGTCTCGGTCGGCGTCCCCGGCACCCCGGCCACCTGGCAGGAGGCCCTCGACCGGTGGGGCAGCCTGTCGCTCAAGGACGCGCTCAAGCCCGCTGCCGGCCTTGCCCAACGCGGCTTCGTCGTCGACGACACCTTCCACCTGCAGACCGCCGAGAACGCCCACCGCTTCCGCACCTTCTCCAGCACCGCTGACCTCTACCTCGCCGATGGCGTGCCGGCCGTCGGAAGCCTGTTCCGCAACCCCGACCTGGCCAGGACCTACCGGCTCCTGGGCGCCCGGGGCACCGACTGGTTCTACGACGGACAGCTGGCCGGCGAGATCGCCGAGAACGTCCAGCACCCGCCGTTGAGCGGTGACACCGACCTCCCCGCCCCGCCCGGCAGCATGACGACCGAGGACCTCGCCGACTACGAAGCCCTGGTCCAGGAGCCGACCCACGTCTCCTATCGCGGCCACGACGTCTACGGCATGGCGCCGTCCTCGTCCGGCGGTACGACGGTCGGCGAGTCCCTCAACATCCTCGAGCAGTTCGACGTCGGCGGGTTGGCACCCGTCGACGCGCTCCACCACTACCTCGAGACGACCGCGCTCGCGTTCGCCGATCGTGGGAAGTACGTCGGCGACCCGGCCTACGTCGACGTACCCACCGCGCAGTTGCTCGACGACACCTTCGCCAAGGAACGGGCCTGCGAGATCGACCCGGCGGTCGCGGCGACCAAGCCGGTGCCGGCTGGCGACGTGACGTCGTACGACGGACTCTGTGGTGCCGCGGCATCGGTGTCGACCGCCGACGCCGACACCGAGAACCTCTCCACCACGCACCTGACGACCGCCGACCGCTGGGGCAATGTTGTCGCCTACACGTTGACGATCGAGCAGACTGGCGGATCGGGCATCGTGGTGCCCGATCGTGGCTTCATCCTCAACAACGAGCTGACCGACTTCAGCACCGTCTACGCCGAGGCCGACCCCAACCGGATCCAGCCGGGCAAGCGCCCGCGCAGCTCGATGTCGCCGACGATCGTGCTCGAGGACGGTGAGCCGGTGCTCGCGCTCGGATCGCCGGGCGGCTCCACGATCATCACGACGGTCCTCCAGGTGCTGCTGAACCGGCTCGATCTCGGCATGTCGTTGCCGCAGGCGGTCGCTGCTCCACGGGCCTCCCAGCGCAACACCTCGGCGGTGACGGCCGAGCAGGCCTTCATCGATGCGTACGGCGCCGGCCTGGCCGGCTACGGACACACGCTGTCCGTCGCCGGCCCGCCCGGGAGCAGCGCATCGGAGATTGGTGCCGTGGCGGCGATCGAGCTCGGGCCGGACGGTCAGCTGACTGCGGTGGCCGAACCCACCCGCCGGGGCGGGGGCTCGGCACTGGTCGTCGATCCGGACTGACCCGACCGCCTACGATTGCGGGGTGAGCACCCCCGCCTGGACCGAGATCACCGGCGCCGACGCCCTGAGCGCCCTGCTCGGTGAACCGACAGCGGCGGCCCGGGACAAGGAGCGCTCGACGCTGACCGAGGTCGACCGCGACTGGCTCGCGGCCACACCGTTCTGCGTGCTCGGCACCGCCGACGCCGAAGGACGCTGTGACGTGTCGCCGAAGGGCGACCCGGCGGGCCAGCTGGTCCACGTCATCGACGACCAGACGATCGCGATCGCCGAGCGGCCCGGCAACCGTCGCGCGGACGGGTACCGCAACATCCTCGCCAACCCGCACGTCGGGCTGAACTTCCTGATCCCCGGCCGTGGCGACACCCTGCGGATCAACGGCCGCGCCCGCCTCGTCAGCGATGCCCCGTTCTTCGAGGAGATGGTGGTCAAGGGCCACCGGCCGCTGCTGGCCGTCGTCGTCGAGATCGAGACCATCTTCTTCCACTGCGCGAAGGCGTTCCTGCGCTCCCAGTTGTGGCAGCCGGAGTCCTGGAACCCGGACGGCACCGTCCCGCGTCGCGCCGTGCTCGCGCACCGACTCGAGCGTCCCGACACTCCTCTCGAAGAGCTCGACGCCTACTACGGCGAGTCCTACAAGGACGGTCTCTATGTCCAGCCCTGACTACGTCTTCCTCAAGGGGCACGGCACCGAGAACGACTTCGTGCTGCTGCCCGATCACGACGGCACGGTCCACGGCGCCCTCGACCCCGCGCGGGTCCGCGCTCTGTGTGACCGTCGCGCCGGCATCGGTGGTGACGGTGTCCTGCGCGTGATCCGCTCCGTCGTGACCCCGGACGCTGCCGGCCAGAACGCCGAGTGGTTCATGGACTACCGCAACGCCGACGGATCGATCTCCGAGATGTGCGGCAACGGCATCCGGGTCTTCGGTCGCCACCTCGCCCTCGCCGGCCTGGCCGATCCGTCCGCTCCGGTGCCGGTCGCCACGCGCGACGGCGTGAAGGTGCTGACCTTCGCCGGCGGCGCCGCCAACGGCGAGATCACCGTCGACATGGGTACCCCCAAGGTCCTCGAGGACACCCAGGTGTCGATCGGCGACCAGTCCTGGCCGGCCCTGCACGTCGACATGGGCAACCCCCACGCGGTGGCCTTCCTCGACGCCGGTGCCGACCTCGCCGACATCGGCCCGCTCCTTGAGCCGCCGGTCCACGACGACGCCGTCTACCCCCACGGGGTCAACGTCGAGTTCGTCGTACGACGCGGGCCCGGCCATGTGGCGATGCGGGTCCACGAACGCGGCTCCGGAGAGACACGGTCGTGCGGCACCGGCGCCTGCGCCGTGATGGTGGCCGCTGCCCTCGCTGACGGTGCGGCCCGCGACACCACCTACCGGATCGACCTGCCCGGCGGGACGCTGCAGATCAGCTGGACCGCCGACGACCGGATCCTGATGACCGGCCCCGCCGTGATCCTGGCCGAGGGCCGCACCTCTCTCTGACCTCGCTACAGTCCGTCGCATGGAACTCACTGGAACCTCCGCCATTGTCACGGGCGGCGCGTCGGGCATTGGTGCCGCGGCCGCTCGCCAGCTCGCTGCGAAGGGCGCGACCGTCGTCGTCGCCGACCTGCAGGCCGACAAGGGCGAGGCCCTTGCCGCCGAGATCAACGGCGTCTTCGCCCAGGTCGACGTCACGAACACCGAGCAGATCGCCGCTGCGGTCAAGGTCGCATCCGAGATCGCCCCGCTGCGCGCCGTGGTCAACTCCGCCGGCATCGGCTGGGCGCAGCGCACCATCGGTCGCGACGGTCAGCTCGAGTCGGCCCACTCGCTGGAGGCCTTCACCAAGGTCGTCCACATCAACCTGATCGGCACCTTCGACATGGTCCGCCAGGCTGCGACCGCGATGAGCCTCAACGAGCCCGACGCCGACGGCTGCCGCGGCGCCATCGTCAACATGGCCAGCGTGGCCGCCTTCGACGGCCAGATCGGCCAGGCGTCGTACTCCGCCTCGAAGGGTGGCGTCGTCGGCATGACCTTGCCGGTCGCGCGTGACCTGTCCGCCGCCGGCATCCGCCTCAACACCGTCGCGCCCGGCCTGATCGACACCCCGATCTACGGCGAGGGCGAGGCCGCCGACGCGTTCAAGGCCAACCTCGGCCAGAACGTGCTGTTCCCCAAGCGCCTCGGCACACCCGACGAACTGGCCAGCATGGTCATCGAGTGCATCACGAACTCGTACATGAACGGCGAGGTCATCCGCGTCGACGGTGGCATCCGGATGCCCCCGAAGTAGTTCGCGACGTCAGTTCATCGCGAGTTCGATCGCGCCGGGTGCCGGGGCTGGATCAGCCCTGGCACCACATGGCGCCGTAGGGCCCTTCGGTCGATCGCCGCTCGGTGACCCTGCCGTCGACGGTGATCTTGCAGGACTCGGGCTTCCCGTCCACCCCGGCCTGGACGAAGACCACCGCGTAGTCGGGGTTGCCGTACACCGTGGTGGTGAGCGACCACGTGTTGCTCTTCTCGTTGTGCGATCCCTGCGGGTGATCGACGCTGGTCGGGATGACGTAGGCGACGGTGCCGAGGGCGTGCGGCGCTGACAACGTGATCGTGAGCTTGTGCTTCGGGAGCGAGAAGACGTCGCTGTCCCCGGAGATGCCGGGCTGGGTGCCGAGGCCCGGGAAGTTGCCCTGCAGGGCCGCGGGAAGGGCGTTCGCCTCGGCCGACGGCTTCGCCTTCTTCGTCTTCTTCGGCGCGGCCGGTTCGGTCGGGAGCGTCGTCAGGTCGTCCGTGCGGGGGCGGTCGTCGTCGATGGCGTGCTCCGGCGAGTTGGGGCGGAGCATCACGATCAGGCCCACCGTCACCAGGAGCAGGACCGCAGCCCAGACAAAGAACACTCTCTTCTCGGACCCTGGTGTACCGCGCATACCCGTACAACGACGGGAGGAGCTGCGTGGCTATGGCCGTGCCGGCCAACCGTCCTGTGACGTTCACCCCGTGGCCCCTCGCTGATCGCGCCCCGGTTGCTGGGAACGGGTTGCCTTTCGGAACGTGACGTTGCTCTGGGACGACCAGACCCGCCTCGGCGAGCTGCGCGTCGGACGCCGTACGACGGTCGTGGCCGGCCTGTCCGGCGCCTCGATCCTCGGTCTCGCGGACCGATGGCCCAACTTCGTCGAGCGACGCCGGGACCTGACCTCGGGGGTGCGGAGTGGCGAGGTCACCACGAACTCCGCCGTGCTCTGGTCCCGGGCGGTCGAACCGAGCCGGATGATGGTGCGCCTGTCGAGCGGCGGCCTGCTGCGCCGCACGATCCGCGGTCGCTGGGCCGATCCGCGCACCGACTTCACGGCCCGGATGCACCTCACCGACCTCGCGCCCGGTCGGGAGTACGACGCCGAGGTGTGGTTCGAGACGCCCGAGGGGGAGCGGAGCGCTCCCCAGTTCCTCTCCTTCGCCACCGCCCCGATCCACGGGGCCGCGCAGACGATCGTCTGGTCCGGGGACACGAACGGCCAGGGCTGGGGGATCGACCGCTCGCGCGGCGGGATGACGGGCTACCGCGCGATGCTCGACCTGCGCCCGGACCTGTTCATCCACGTCGGCGACACGATCTACGCCGATGAACCGATGGAGTCCACCAAGCTGCTGATCGAGAACGGCAGCACCTGGCAGAACGAGCTGACCGAGGAAGTGATGGTCGTGGCCGAGACCCTCGCCCACTTCCGGGGCCGGCACCGCTACCCGCTGCGGGACGACAACGTGCGGGACTTCTACGCCGCCGTACCGTCGGCCGTGCAGTGGGACGACCACGAGACCTGCAACAACTGGTGGCCCGGCGAGACGATCGACGACGAGCGCTACACCGAGCGCCGTGCCGACGTCCTGGCGCTGCGGGGCCGGCGGGCGTGGCAGGAGTACCAGCCGGTGCCGGTGAAGCGCCTGGTGCCGGCCGACGGGGACGGCTTCGCGCCGACTCGCCTCTATCGCAGGATCCCGCGCGGGCAGCACCTCGACCTGTTCCTGCTCGACATGCGCAGCTTCCGCGGATCGAATCCGGCGGCCGACCCCCGCGACGACCGCGCGCCGAGCGGCCTGCTCGGCCCGGAGCAGGAGGACTGGCTGATCGCCAGCCTGCGCAGGTCGAAGGCGACGTGGAAGGTGATCTCGATCGACCAGCCGTTGTCCGCGCCGGTCCGCCAGCTCCACGACCTGGACGGCGTCGCGAACGGCGACCACGGCCGCCCGATGGGACGCGAGCCGGAGATCGGGCGCGTCCTCTCGGCGATCAAGCGGTACGGCGTCAAGAACGTCGTCTGGATCACCGCCGATGTGCACTACACGGCGGCCAACCACTACTCCCCGGAGCGGGCGACGTTCACCGACTTCGAGCCGTTCTGGGAGTTCATCTCGGGGCCACTGCACTGCTCGCCGTTCACCGCCCGGCCGGACAAGCTCGACCGCACCTTCGGCCCGCTCGTCCACTTCACCCACGGCAAGGACGAGCCGCTTCCGGTGAAGATCGCGCCGCGTCCCGACAACCAGCACATCGGCCAGCTCGCCATCGCGCCTTCCGGCGAGCTGACCGTGCGCTTGTACGACGCCGTCGGGACCGTGCTGTGGCAGAAGGCCCTCGAACCGGATCAGTCGGCGACGGCCTTGCGTTCCTCGGGGGAGTAGGCGTCCATCATCGGTGCGGGCGCGCCCGCCGGAGCGGCGATCCGGTCGCCGCGGAGCTTGCCCAGCTTCTGCGAGGTCATCGCCATCACGTCGCGGCTCTTGCCGCGCCCGTAGGTGACCGAGGCGCCCGCAGCGACGCCGAGGCTCGCGCCGACCTCGATCGCGTCCTGGTCGGCGCCCATGTAGAGGAACTGCCACGCGAAGCCGTTGGTCTGCTGCTCCACGAGGGCCTTGATCGCCGGGTGGGTCCACTCCTGGCTGGCGTTCTCGTGACCGTCCGTCATCACCGCGACGATCACGGTGCCGGGGCGCTCGTCCTCCTTCAGCGCGGCGAGCTCCTGGCCGGCCGTGGTGATCAGGCGACCCATCGCGTCGAGCAGCGCGGTCGATCCGCGTGGCTGCAGGTCCAGCGCCGGCACGTCCGCGATCGGGACGTTGGAGAACACGACGTCGTACTCGTTGTCGAACTGGGCGAGGGTGACCCGGCAGTCGCCCGGGACAGCGCGCTGCTCGGCGATGAAGGCGGCGAAGCCGCCCTCGGTGTCGGCCTTGATGGACTGCATCGATCCGCTGCGGTCGAGCAGGAAGTACAGGTGGGTGAGATCGGCTCGGGTCATGATTCCTCCATCAAATTGGGCAGTTCGGGGTCATTGGCTCCGGCGCGGCTTGAACCGCATCGGCGCCGGGGCTGCGGCAGGTTGCCGCGGCTGACCGGTTTCGAGGTCGTACTTCGCTCGTTCGACCCCGGCGGCCGTCACGCGCCCCCGGTCGTCGGCGTACGCCGCAAGGCTGCGGGTGCGCGCCAGTCGGGGGCCGACGGCGTTCTCCGTGAGGCCGGCCTGCGCCCCCGCCCCACGCAGGGACGCCTGGCCGGTCAGCACGGCGGCCGCCATGGCCTCGTCGAGGATCTCGGTGAGGCGATCGGCGGCTTCCCGAAGGTAGGGCAGGGCCCCGACGGAATCGCGGCCCTCCGCCTCGTCCAGCGCCCGCCGTACGACGGCCAGTGCTTCCGCGGGTGGCCCTGCCAGTGATTCGGTCATGGCTCCATGGTGCCGCACAAACTGCGGCAACGCAAGGAGTGCGGCACCGCAGTTGGTGCGCGAGGTGCCGTTCGTCGTCCGCGCCCGGTAATCGGGAAGCCTTTGCGACCGTTCGTCGTTACGCTGGATACGCCTATGACGAACCATGCTGAAGACTTCTCCCTCGCGTCCGCGCTGCGCGCCACCGAGGGCTGGGACGACCCCGAGAACGACACGTTCGAATCCGGGTACGCCCCTGCCTCCGCCGACGAGCCCACCACGGGTGACCTGGACCTGGCGGCGCGCCACGAACTGCGTCGCGTCGCCGGTCTGCGCACCGAGCTCGAGGACATCTCCGAGGTCGAGTACCGCCAGCTCCGGCTCGAGCGCGTCGTGCTCGTCGGGGTGTGGACCGAGGGCACCGTCCAGGACCACGAGAACGCCATGGCCGAGCTCGCGCTGCTCGCCGAGACCGCCGGTTCCGAGGTGCTCGACGCGATCTACCAGCGCCGCCAGTCGCCCGACCCGGCGACGTACATCGGCCGCGGCAAGGTCGAGGGACTGGCCGAGATCGTGCAGGCCAGCGGCGCCGACACCGTCATCTGCGACGGCGAGCTCGCCCCCTCGCAGCTCCGCAACCTGGAGGACCGGGTCAAGGTCAAGGTCGTCGACCGGACCGCGCTGATCCTCGACATCTTCGCCCAGCACGCGAAGTCGGCCGAAGGCCAGGCGCAGGTCGAGCTGGCCCAGCTGAGCTACATGAAGCAGCGGCTGCGTGGTTGGGGTGGCAACCTGTCGCGCCAGGCCGGTGGCCGCGTCGGCGCCGACGGTGCCGGTATCGGTGGCCGTGGTCCCGGTGAGACCAAGATCGAGACCGACCGCCGCCGGATCAACGACAAGATCGCCAAGCTCCGCCGCGAGCTGAAGGTGATGAAGGGGACCCGCGACACCAAGCGCCAGGAGCGCCGTCGCAACCACATCCCCTCGGTCGCGATCGCGGGCTACACCAACGCCGGCAAGTCCTCCCTGCTCAACCGGCTGACGGGTGCCGGAGTGCTCGTCGAGGACTCCCTCTTCGCGACGCTCGATCCCACCACTCGTCGTACCTCCACCGTCGACGGCCGGATCTTCACGATGAGCGACACGGTCGGGTTCGTCCGGCACCTGCCGCACCAGCTGGTCGAGGCGTTCCGCTCGACTCTGGAGGAGGTGGCCGACGCCGACCTCATCGTGCACGTCGTCGACGGCTCGCACCCCGACCCCGAGGGCCAGCTGACCGCGGTGCGCGCGGTGCTCGCCGACATCGACGCCGGTGGTGTCCCCGAACTGGTCATCATCAACAAGATCGACGCCGCGGACCCGCTGGTCATCGACCGCCTGCTCCGCCGCGAGCCGCACTCCGTCGCGGTCTCCGCCCACACGGGTGAGGGCATCAAGGAAGCGCTCGCCCGGATCGAGGCCGACCTGCCGCGACCGCAGGTCGAGTTCTCCGCGCTGGTGCCGTATGCCCGCGGTGACCTGATCGACCGGATCCACAAGGACGGCGAGATCGCCACCATCGAGCACACCGCCGACGGCAGCCACGTCACCGGCCGCGCGAGCGAAGCGCTCGCGGGCGACCTGGCGACCTACGCCGTCTGACGATCGCCCCCTGCGGGCGGCGCACCAACCAAATTGGTCGTCATCTGGGCCGTTCGGCAGCGAATCTGGTTGGTACGACGGATGATTTCGACGTGACTCGGCACTTCACCCGCCTCCGGCCCCGGCTGCTCCTCACCGTCCTGACGGTGCTGCTCGTCGCCGCCGTGAGTACGACGATCCTGGGCCGCGCAGGTGCGCGGACCGATCGCTGCGGGTCGATCGGCGAACGCGCCGACGAGCGGGCAGCGGTCGTGACGGGGACGGGGGCCGACGTCCTCGTGATCGGCGACTCCTACTCCGTCGGCGCCGGTGTCCGTGCGCGCGACTCGTGGCCGGTGCGGCTGCCCGGCCGGGTCCGGGTGGACGGCTTCTCCGGGAGCGGGTTCACGGTCGGTGCGAGTGCCTGCGGTGACGTCTCCTTCGCCACCCGTGCGGCGATCTCACTGCGCCGGTCGACCGAGCTCGTCGTCGTCGAGGGTGGCCTCAACGACTACGACCAGTCGCTTGCCGATCTCGAAGCCGGCTTCGCGCACCTGATGCGGGTGCTCGACGGGCGGCAGGTGCTCGTCGTCGGCCCGCCGCCGGCCCCGGAACGCCCGCGTGCCGATGTCGAAGCGGTCGACGCGTCGCTCGCACGGCTCTCCTCGGCCCACGGGACTGCGTACCTCTCGATGATCGACGTGGACCTCACCTACCTCGAGGACGACCTGCACCCGGACCCCGCCGGGCACCGGGCCTTCGGCGACCGGGTGGCCGAACGGGTGCAGGACCTGCTCGCTCTGGCTCAGAGCTGACAGGCGCCCGCTCGGGTCAGTTCGGCGCCGTGCTCCTGGGCGACCGCCACAAGTCGCTGCGCGAGCGGTGAGAGGGCACCACGGGTGAGCGCGTAGATCTGCCGCGGTGGCAGGGCTCCGCGCAGCGGGTGCAGCACGACCTCGTCGTCGACTTCCGGTGTGGTGATGGCCAGCAGCGGCATGATCGCGCAGCCGAGTCCGGCGCGGACCACGGACACGACGGCCTGGTTGTCCGCCGTACGGAAGACGAAGTGCGGGACGACCCCGTGCTCGGCGAGATGCTCCTCGACCCGGCCCTGGTCACAGATCGCAGGCAGCGCGACCATCGGGATTCCGTCGAGCTTCTTGAGTGCGACCGCGCCTGCCGCGAAGTCGCCGCGGCGGGCGACGAGGACGTGCTGGTCCTCGAGGATCAAGGTGCTGTCGACGCCGTCGCTGCCCGGCGCGTCGAGGAAGAGCACGTCGAGGTCGCCGGGGTCGGGAGTGTCGTCCTCGTCCTCGAACAGCCGGATGTCGCAGCCCGGGTGCTCGGAGCGGAGGCGCCCGACGACCGTGGGCAGCAGCACGTTCGTCACGGTCTGGAACGTCCCGACCTCGATCCGCCCATCCCCGGCGTGGAACCGCGCGACGTCGTCCCCGAGCGAGCGGGACCGAGCCAGGACGGAGCGGGCACCGTCCAGCACGAGTCGACCGAGCGCGGTCAGCCGAACAGGTCGTGGGCCACCGGGCCGGTCGAACACGGCCCCGCCGACAGTGCGTTCCAGCGCGGCGATCTGCTGGCTCAACGTGGACTGGGTGTAGCCGAGCCGCGCGGCCGCGCGGCTGAAGGTGCCTTCGTCGGCGACGGCGTCGAGTGCCTGGAGGTGACGGAGTTCGTACACCCGAAGCATCGTATCGAGTGATGGTCTTGATCGAAAGCAATCGCTTTTCAGAATCCTTGGCCGGGCCTAGCGTCGAGGACATGAACCCAGAGACCAGCTTCGACGTGAACGGCGTGACGCTCTGCGCCCAGACCTTCGGGTCCCCGGCCGACCCGGCCCTGCTGCTGATCCACGGGGCGTGCGCGTCCCTCGTGTGGTGGGAGACCGAACTCTGCGAGCGCCTGGCCGCGGCCGGCCGCTTCGTGATCCGCTACGACCAGCGCGACACCGGGCGGTCGACGAGCTTCCCGGTCGGTCGGCCCGGCTATGCCATGAGTGATCTCGCTGCCGATGCCGTCGCGCTCCTGGACGCCCTCGGTGTCGAGAGCGCCCACGTCGTCGGCCGATCGATGTCCGGCGGTGTCGCGCTCTTCCTCGGCCTCGACCATCCGGAGCGGACTCGTTCGGTCACCCTGGTGACCACCACGACCGGCGAGTTGCCGATGGGTGGGCTCGACGTACCTCCGGACCCCGACCCGACCGATGCCGCCGCGGTCGTGGACTACCTCGTCGAGGCCTTGCGTGCGTACGCCGGCGCCTCGCCCCATTTCGACGAGGCGGCGGTCCGGGAGCTCGCCGTGACGGACATTGCGAGAACCCGCGACGTCGCGGCCACGCTCGTCAACCACTACGCAATGGACTTCGACGGTCCGCGCAACGGAGGGTTCGCCGATCTCCGCGTGCCCACCCTTGTCGTCCACGGCGAGGTCGACCCGATCTTTCCGCTGTCCCACGGCGAGGCGTTGCGGGACGCGATTCCCGGTGCCGAGCTGGTGGTGCTCTCCGGCGCCGGCCACGATGTTCCGCGTCCCACCTGGGACCAGTTCGTCGAGGCACTGGTGGAGTTCACGTCATGAAGTCGGCGATCTGGATCCCGCTGTTCGACGAGCTCGCGGAGCCACTGGTCGTCGCGCGGCTCGCGGCCGAGGCGGAGGAAGCCGGCTGGGACGGGTTCTTCGTGTGGGACCACGTGCGCTGGCGCGAGCCCGTCCAGGCAGCGGCCGACCCCTGGGTCACCCTGGCCGCGATCGCCACCGCAACGTCCACGCTCCGGCTGGGCCCCATGGTGACGGCGTTGCCACGCAGGCGTCCCCAGATGGTGGCCCGGCACACCGCGACGCTGGATCGCCTCAGTGGCGGGCGGCTGACGCTCGGTGCGGGGCTCGGCAGCGACCGGTTCGGCGGCGAGTTCTCGCTGTTCGGCGACGAGGTGGACGACCGCACCCGCGCGGGGATGCTCGACGAGTCGCTGGCGATCCTGCGCCAGGCGTGGACGGGCGAACCGGTGCAGCACCACGGCGACCACTTCACCGTGGATGACGTCCGGTTCCTGCCCCGCCCGGTGCAACCGTCGGTGCCGGTCTGGATCGCCGGTTTCCCCGGCAAGGAACGGCCGCTGCAGCGGGCCGCTCGCCACGACGGGTTCGTGCCGGTCAACCTCGAGCACGCGGACCAGTTGGCCGAGGCCGTTGCGAAGATCGCCGACCTGCGCGCGGCGCAGCCGCAGGCGTCGTACGACGTCGCGGTGACGCTGGCGGCTGACGCGGACCTGGCAGCCTTCCAGGCGGCAGGGGCCACCTGGTGGCTCGCCGACTTCGATCCGCATGCGATAACGGTCGACGAGGTCCGGGCGGTCATCCGTGGCGGGACGTTCGCCTCCTAGACCTGGCCAGGTTCGTCGAGTAGACGCGAGGAACGAGCGGCGTGTCGAGACGCCTGTGGAGGGGCGTCCGTGACCGTCGGCCCGACCATCTAGGGTTCTCCGGTGACCACCGACGCCGCACCGCAGGCCAACCCCGTCCGGGAGTTGCTCGCGACCGCGGTGGCTGCGCTCGGCGGCCAGGAGCGCGATGGCCAGGTCGCGATGGCCGATGCGGTGGCGGGTGCCTTCGCCGACAAGGAGCACCTGCTCATCCAGGCGGGCACCGGCACCGGGAAGTCGCTGGGGTACCTCGTCCCCGCGCTGCTCCATGACCGGCGGGTCGTGATCGCCACGGCCACCCTCGCGCTCCAGCACCAGCTCGTTGAGCGGGACCTGCCCCGGCTGGTCAAGGCGGTCGGCACGACGCCCGGCCTCGATGCGTCGTACGCCGTCCTCAAGGGCCGCTCCAACTACGCCTGCCTCCACCGCATTCGCGAAGGTGCGCCCGACGAGCAGGGCGAGTTGATCCAGATCCCCGAGGGCACGATGGGGGCGAAGGTCCTCGAGCTGCGCAAGTGGGCCGAGAAGGCCTCCAAGGCCAAGGAGACCGGCGAACGCGACGAGGCGCCCCGGCACACCGAGAAGGAGTGGCGCCAGGTCAGCGTCTCGGCGCGCGAGTGCCTCAGCGCCAGCAAGTGCGCGTACGGCGAGGAGTGCTTCGCCGAGCGCGCGAAGGAGAAGGCGCAGCGCTCGCACCTGATCATCACCAACCACTCCCTGCTCGCGATCGACGCGATCGAGGGCATCCCCATGATTCCCGAGTACGACGCCGTCGTGATCGACGAGGCGCACGAGCTCGCCGCCCGGGTGACCCAGGCCGCGACCGACGAGCTCTGGGCGGCCGAGGTCGAGCGGGCCGCCCGCCGCAGCGTGCGCCACGTCGAGGGCAACGAGGCCGACGACCTCGCCGATGCTGCCGACGCCCTGCGCGCTGCCGTCTCCGAGGCCAGCCCCGGTCGCTTCGAGACGCTGCCCGAGGACCTGTCCGACGTACTCGTGCTGGTGCGCGACGCTGCCCGTGCCTGCGCGTCCGCGTTCCCCAAGGCCGAGGCCGGCAGCGAACCGGACCCGGCCTTCACCCAGGCCAAGGGCATGGTGCAGGAGGTCTTCGCGACCGCTGAGCGGATGGCGGCGTGCTCGGAGTCCGACGTGCTGTGGCGCACCGAGGGCACCGACCGGATTCCGCCGACCCTGTGCGTCGCGCCGCTGCAGGTGTGGGGCCCGATGCGCGACAAGCTGCTGACCGACAACACCGTGGTGCTGACCTCCGCGACCCTGATGCTCGGCGGCGACTTCGACTCCATCGCCACCTCGGTCGGCCTCAAGCCCAGCGAACGGCGTCTCGATACGTCCTCGTCTGGCGGCTCGGACTACTCGACGACCCTGCCGTCAACGAGTTCGTCGAGTAGGTCGCGAGGAACGAGCGACCGTATCGAGACGCCGGACGCCCAGCCCTGGCGCGGCCTCGACGTCGGCAGCCCGTTCGACTACCCCCGCCAGGGCATCCTCTACGTTGCCCGCCACCTGCCGCCGCCGGGACGCGACGGCCTCGGCCAGGCCCAGCTCGACGAGATCACCGAGCTGGTCGATGCCGCCGAAGGTCGCACCCTCGGACTGTTCTCCAGCCGTCGTGCCGCCGAGGCCGCGGCCGAGCACGTGCGCACCGCGCTGCCGCACCTGACGACGCTGGCCCAGGGCGAGGCCCAGCTCCCGGAGCTCGCCCGCCAGTTCGTGGAGGACCCGCACACCTGCCTGTTCGGCACGCTCGGCCTCTGGCAGGGCCTCGACGTCCCGGGGGACACCTGCCAGCTCGTCATCATCGACCGGATCCCGTTCCCGCGCCCGGACGACCCGTTGATGAGCGCCCGTTCGAAGGCGGCCGACAAGGCCGGCGGCAACGGCTTCATGCAGGTCTCCGCGACCCACGCGGCGCTGTTGCTCGCGCAGGGGTCGGGTCGCTTGATCCGTACGACGTCCGACCGTGGCGTGGTCGCCGTACTCGACCCGAGGCTCGCGACCGCGCGTTACGGCTCGTTCCTCAAGTCGAGCCTGCCGCCCATGTGGGCGACGACCGACCCGGCCATGGTCCGGGCTGCGTTGAAGCGGCTCAGCCGCGCACAGCCTTGACGATGACGCTCTGGTAGACGGAGTCGTCCTTCGGCAGGCCGCCGCAGGTCCACTGGTAGTCGCGGGTACCGCAGTTGACGTAGCGGGTGCTGGCGCTGACCGCAGCCACCTCGACCCAGTCGACCGCTCCGCCGAAGGCGTACGACGACACGCCATCGCCGGTGCTGTTGAGCGCGACGATCTTGGCGACCGGGGCCTGGCCCTTCTTCTTCACGGTCACGACCGCGGCACCGCCGGCGATGATGTGGTTGAGGTTGAGCTGGACCCGCAGCTTCCATGCGCCGGTCATCTTGGGGACGAACCGGTAGTGCTTGGCGCTCAGGTGGTGCAGCTGGAAGCGCAGGCTCCGGGACGGCGCGGACGCGCTGAGGTTGTAGGTCCCGTAGAGCGGCGTGGGGGCGTAGCCGGCGCCCTCGGAGTAGAACGCGGAGGGGCGTCGGTTCCAGAACGCGAATCCTGCGAACTGCACGTTCATGGTGGTGCGCAGGTCCGTCAGTGCCGAGGTGATGGCCTGGACGGAGTACTGGCCGGCGCCAGCCTTCTCCCACATCTTGCGGACGATCACGGGAAGCAGGCCCTGGGAGGAGGGATAACGCTCGCCGAGGTAGCGGAAGAAGATCCACGACCCGTACTGCGAGAGGTTGCCCCACCGGTCGAGGGGCTGGCTGGGCACGCCGAGCGGACCGTAGGGCAGGTACGAGCGGTTGTCGTTGATGGCGTTGAAGAGCTCGTCCTCGGCCCAGGTCGCGGTGCCCTCCATGAACCAGCCGTCCTCGTTCGCGTCGTAGGCGAACTGCACGGCGTGGAAGTACTCGTGGGCAGCGGTGACCTTGAGGTTGTCGGCCGGTGTGTGGCTCGGGTAGTCGGCGGCGCTGTAGTCGTTGTCGACGACGCAGTAGGCGGGCGCCGCACCGTGGCCGCTGATCTCCTGGTCGGTCGCGCAGTAGCCGTAGATGCCGAACTGGCCGAGCTCGGCGATGTAGACGTCGACCTTGTCCGCGCCGCCCCCGCCGATCAGGCCGTCGCCCGCGGGCCGCTGGTAGCCGGCGACCGTGTAGGCGTTCGCCACCACGGAGAAGGCCTGGGCCACGAACTCGACGTAGTCGGGGTAGGCGGCGTTGGTGCCGGACCAGCGGCCGGTCGTGCCGTTGTTCTCCGGGTCGCTCGCGTTGGCGTCGGCACCGTCGACGTAGTGCACGCAGAGGTAGCCGGTGCACAGCGGCGTGTTCTCCGGCGTCTGGTAGCAGGGCGGTCCGGTGTTGCCCTCGCACTCGTAGCTGCCGGGGGTGTTGGCACCGTCGGTCGGTCGCGCGAGCAGGCGCCCGGCGTCGTCCTTCTTGTCCTTGGGCAGGTCGGCGCGGCTGGCTGCCAGGTCGCGCAGCGCGAGCGTCGCGTCCTTGCCGTGCTCCTTGGCGTCCGGTGTGACCGCCGTGGCCGCCGGATCGAGCAGTTCCTCGACCGTCTCGAGGGCCTCCTCGGCGACCTCTTGCGGGGTCTCCGCTGCCGGGGCACCGGGGCCCGCTGGGTCGCCCGGGTCGGCCTGCGCGGCGGTGCCGAGGAACGGCACGAGCAGGAGGAGGGCGAGCAGGGCGATGAGCAGCCCCGAGAAGGGGAGGTTGCTGCGGCGCGTCATGGGGAAGTTCGGCCTTCGTGGTCGACGGATTGAACCCCCTGACCTTACGTCAGACCCGGCGAAGAACCGCCGTGACCTTGCCCAGGATCGTGGCGTTGGTGCCGTCGATCGGTTCGAAGGCGGGGTTGTGCGGCAGCAGCCACACCTGCCCGGCCTTGCGCTGGAACGTCTTGACCGTCGCCTCGCCGTCGATCATGGCGGCCACGATCTCGCCGTTCTCGGCGGTCGGCTGCTGGCGAATCACGACGTAGTCGCCGTCGCAGATGGCGGCGTCGATCATCGACTCGCCGCTGACCTGGAGCAGGAACAGCTGGCCGTCGCCGACGAGCTGGCGGGGGAGCGGGAAGACGTCCTCGACGCGCTCCTCGGCCAGGATCGGGCCACCGGCAGCGATCCGGCCGACGACCGGGACGTTGCGCGGGGTCGGCGCTGCGTCGTTGATGCCGGTGTCGTCGTACCCGTCGTGACCGGTCTCCTCGACCGTCGACATGGCGCGGCGTGCGGCCATCACCTCGGGCAGGAAGACCTCGAGGGCGCGCGGCCGGTTGGGGTCGCGCTTGAGGTAGCCCTTCTCCTCCAGGGTGCGCAGCTGGTGGGCGACGCTGGAGGTGCTGGTCAGGCCGACGGCCTGGCCGATCTCGCGCATGCTCGGCGGGTAGCCGCGCTTCTCGATGCTGTCCTTGATGTGCGCGAGCACGCGCAGCTGGCGTGCGGTCAGCCCACTGGCGTCCGGGGGGCCGTCGGGCAGCTCCGTGACGGTGCTGCCAGTCGTGGTCTTGGCCTTGTCAGCCATGGATGCCCTCCCAAGTCTTCCGGCAAAGTCGCCCGGTTCGGATGTGACGACGCTAACCGATGAACGGGCCGTTCTTCAAACATCTGTTCGAAGGGCGTGTCGCGACACGCCGTCGAGCGTTTGTTCGAACAGGTACTGGATTTGTTCGAACACCTGATCTAACCTCGTACACATGTTCGATCGAACGCCTGATCGATCAGCTTCTGTCGGACGGTCTGACTAGACATGGCCCGTCCACTTCCCCCGGAGGTTTCCATGAGCACCATCACGTTCGCCCCGCAGGTCTCCACCGTTCGTCGTACGACGACGGCCCGCCCGGTGCGTGCCCGCAGCCAGCGCGGCCAGGTCCGACTGACCCGCCGCGGCCGGCTCGTGGTGCTCGCGTTCGCGTTCGCCGTGGTGATCGCGGCGGCCGTGTGGCTCGCCGCCGGTTCGGCCGCGACCCGCGAAGGCGGCGGCGCTCCCGCCGTCGAGGTGGTCACGGTCGC
>JAKFEI010000377.1:0-4055 GCA_036675765.1 Nocardioides sp.
TAGGTTGGTGCGGTGCCTCGGTCCTTCACTCCCGATCCCCATTCGTTCGCCCGGCCCAACGAGGTCGTGGTCACCCACATCGCACTCGACCTCACCGTCGACTTCGCGTCGCGGTCCCTGACCGGCAGTGCGACCTTCGACCTCGAGCACCGCACGTCCGGTGCCACCGGGCTCGTGCTCGACACGTGGCGGCTCGCCGTCGATCGCGTGACCGGAGGCGACGGGGGTGAGCTGCCGTTCGTCCTCGGCGAGCACGACGCCGTCCTGGGCAGTGCCCTGACGGTCGAGGTCGGTACGGCGGACCGGGTGGTCGTGCACTACGCGACGAGCCCCGAGGCCCGAGCCGTCCAGTGGCTGGAGCCCGAGCAGACCGCGTCCGGCAAGCCGTTCCTGTTCACGCAGTCGCAGCCGATCCTCGCCCGTACCTGGATCCCGTGCCAGGACAGCCCGGCCGTTCGCGTCACCTACGACGCCGCGATCCGGGTGCCCTCGGACTTGCTCGCATTGATGAGCGCCGAGAACCCGGTCGAGCTGGACGCCTCGGGGACCTACCGGTTCTCGATGCCCCAGCCCGTGCCGTCGTACCTCATCGCCCTCGCCGTGGGCGACCTCGAGTTCCGCGAGATCGGCGAGCGCAGTGGCGTCTACGCGGAGCCGTCGGTCGTCGAGGGTGCCGCGTGGGAGTTCGCGGACACCGAGCAGATGATCGAGGCGGCCGAGCGGCTCTACGGCCCTTACCGCTGGGGCCGCTACGACATCCTCGTGCTCCCGCCGAGCTTCCCGTACGGCGGCATGGAGAACCCGCGCCTCACCTTCGCGACGCCCACCATCCTCGCGGGCGACCGCTCGCTGGTGACGCTGATCGCGCACGAGCTCGCCCACTCCTGGTCGGGCAACCTCGTCACGAACTCGACGTGGAACGACATCTGGCTCAACGAGGGCTTCACGGTCTACTTCGAGACGCGCATCGACGAGGAGCTGTACGGCGCCGCGTACACCAGCATGCTCCTGCGGCTCGGTCGCCAGGACCTTGCCCGGGCAGTCGCTGACGAGGCCCCGCGCGACACCTGGCTCGAGCTCGACATGGCGGGCCGGGACCCCGACGACGGGCCCACGAAGATTCCGTACGAGAAGGGCTCGCTCTTCCTGCGCCTGATCGAGTCGAAGGTCGGTCGGGAGCGGTTCGACGAGTTCCTGCGCGACTACTTCGACCGGTTCGCGTTCGAGTCGATGGACACCGCCACCTTCCTTGCCCATCTGTCGACCGAGCTGCTGGAGCCGGCCGGGGTGTCGGCCGACGACCTGCAGCTGGAGGCCTGGGTGCACGGGCCCGGCGTGCCCGACAACGCGCCCGAGTTCACGTCCGACGCCTTCGACCGTGTCGACGAGCAGGCTGCCGGCCTGGCGACGGGTGGGGCCAGCGCGTTGGCCGAGCTCGTCGAGACGTCCGGGGAGTGGGTCAGCCAGCAGTGGGTGCACTTCGTCCGTGCGCTGCCGGTCGACATCGACCACGCAGTGCTGGCAGCGGTCGACAGCCAGTTCGGCTTCAGTGCCAGCGGGAACATCGAGATCGCGACCGCCTGGCTCGAGCTGGCCGCCGAGTCGGGCTACGTGTTCGAGCAGCCTGCCGTCAACGAGGCACTGGCCGCCTTCCTGACCCGGCACGGTCGCGCGCTCTACATCCGGCGCGTCTACGAGAAGCTCGCCGCCAGCGACCGTGGCCTCGCACGTGCCCGGGAGATCTACGCGATCGCCCGGCCGACGTACCACTCGGTGTCGCAGTCGGTCGTGGACCGCATCGTCGGCGGTCCGTGAACCGAACTGCCATCATGGCCGGATGTCTGTAGCAACCATCGCCGTACCGCGAGGCGAGCTGGTGTTCTCGGTCCGCGACCACCAGCCGGCGGGGGAGTGTCGGGGCGTCGTGCTGGCGCTGCACGGCTGGCCGCAGGACAGCAGGTCGTGGGACGCCGTGGCCGAGCGACTCGTCGCTGCCGGCTATCGCGTCGTCGCACCGGACCTCCGCGGCGCCTCGAAAGGTGCGGCGCCGCGCAGTCGCTGGGCCTATCGCTCCAGCGAACTGGTCGCCGATGTCGAGGCAGTGCTCGAGTGGATCGGTGAACCCGTCCATCTGGTGGGGCACGACTGGGGGTCGGGTCTCGCCTGGCAGGTCGCGGGGGTGCGACCGGAACTGGTCCGGACGGTCACGGCCGTCTCGGTTCCCCATCCCGGCGCCTTCGTCAGGGCGATGTTCACGACCACCCAGCTCCCGAGGTGGTGGTACTCCATCGTCTTCCAGCTGCCGGTCCTGCCGGAGCTGGTCCTGGGCCAGCGCGAGGGCTTGCAGCGCGGCCTGGAGAAGGCCGGGCTGCCCGTCGAGGCGGCTCGACGTGACGCCGAGCGCCTCACCGACCGGCGGGTACGGCGCGGAGGCGTCAACTGGTACCGCGCGCTTCCGTTCACCACGCCCGGGCTCGGCTTCCCACGGGTGGGGGCGCCGGTGCTCCAGGTCTGGGGCGACCGGGATCCGGTGATCCTGCGCCGCGGCTGCGAGGGGTCCGAGCGCTACTGCTCGGGCGGGTTCGAGCTGGTGGTGCTGGAAGGCGTTGCACACTTCATCCCCGAGGAAGCGCCCGACCGGCTGGCTGAACTGATCGTTTCCCACGCCGGTTCGGTCGCCTGATCCTGGCTCGTTTCCTGGCCCGTCTCGTGGCCCGTCTCCTGGCTCGTCCGGCGACGACGGTCCCACCACCCCCACGCGGCCATCACGACCACGACGAGCAGGGCACCGGCGATCTCGTCGACGACGTAGTGCTCGGCGTAGTAGACCAGCGCGAACAGCATGCTCGCGGGGTAGAGCAGCACGGTCCAGCGCCACGGCGTCCGGAAGTGCGACACCACCCACCAGGCGATGAAGATCGCCAGGGCCGAGTGCAGTGACGGCATCGCCGCGACCTGGTTGCCGATGGACGAGAGGTCCTGCTGTGCCGTGGTCTCGGTGCTCGCCGTGACCGACCGGCTCGAGGCCGTGAGGTCGAACCAGCCCCGGCCGGTGATCCGGGCAACGTCGTCGGTCAGGTAGCCGTCGCGAGCGGCCATCCACGGCGGAGCCATCGGGTAGAGGATGTAGCCGGCCACCGAGAGCAACATGATGGCCAGGTAGCGCCGCATGTAGCCGATCCAGGCAGGGCGGTTGCGCTTCCACAGCACGGCGCCCACGGCGAGTGCCGCGAAGAAGTGGGAGTAGTAGACCGTGGTGAGCACGACGTCGTACCAGCGGGGCTGCAGGGACTGGCGGCAGGGCACGCCGCACAGGTGCGCCTGGAGGTACTCGGTCGGCAGGGTCCCGCCGAACAGCCAGCGGTCGGCGTCGATCGGCCAGGTGAAGCTCACGCTGAGGATTCCCAGGTTGTCCGAGAGCCCGCGGCTGTAGAGGTAGAGCAGGAGTACGGCGAACGGCGGCCACCAGTCACGCAGGAACGCCAGGTGCTCCCGCATCGGACGTCGTACGTCGTACGCGACCGTGGCCAGCCAGAGGATGATCACGACCTGGTAGCCCTGCCGGGGAAGGCCGTTGACCTGCATGTAGGCGACCAGGCCCACGACGAAGACCACCATGCCCGCCACCCGGGCCACGACGCCCGGAGTCGGGCTCGGGCGGAGTGATTCGGTCTCGCTGCTCGCCATGGAACCCACCAAGGGAGGGTAGCGGCCGGGCGGGCACCGACCAGACGTCGTACGATCGTGTCCTGTACTCGGACATGGGGAGACACAGATGAGCAGGACCTGGTTGGTGCGCGGTGCGGTCGCGGCCGTGCTCGCTGTTCTCGCCGCCGCGTGGGTGCTTGGCATCGCTGGCCTCGGCAGCGGTACGACCGCGAAGGACAAGGACGAGGCAGACGGCCCCAAGCCGGCCGACGTCTCGACGACCTCGGGCAGCGACCCGTTGGTCATTGTCGAGACGACTGATCCCCAGTCGGCTGCCGACGAGACGAGTCCGTCTGCGAACCCGTCCGAGGATGCGGCCGACGATCCGAGCACGGAGGCCGTCGAGG
>JAKFEI010000293.1:0-4045 GCA_036675765.1 Nocardioides sp.
CGACGTACGGGTCCCCGCCACGAACCTGGTCGGCGAGGAGAACCAGGCGTTCTACTACATCGCCGAGCAGTTCGTCGTGGAGCGGATCTTCCTCGCGCTGATGGGCTACGGCCACGCGAAGCGCTGCCTGGACCTCGCGGCGCAGTACTGCCGTGACCGGGAGACCTTCGGCAAGCCGCTGATCAGCAACCAGGTGGTGCGCGCCAAGCTCGTCGAGATGCACCGCCAGGTGGAGGTCGCGCGCACCTACACGCTCGACGTCGCTGCCCGGCACATCGCGGGCGAGCAGGTGATCGCCGAGGCTTGCCTGGCGAAGCAGACCGCCGTCGACACCGCGGTCGACGTCAGCAACGAAGCGGTGCAGCTGTTCGGCGGCGCCGGCTACATGCACGGCACCGAGGTCGAGCGGCACTACCGCGACGCCCGGCTGCTCCCCATCGGTGGCGGTGCCACGGAGGTCCTGACCGACCTCGCGGCCAAGCTCCTCGGCTACACAGGCTGATGGGCCTCCTCAAGCCGCTCGGCGGCGAGGTGACCGTGACGATGGACGCCGCGCCCGAGAAGGTCTGGGCGCTGGTCAGCGACGTCACCCGGATCGGGGAGTTCTCGCCCGAGACGTTCGAGGCGAAGTGGACGCACGGTGCCACCGGGCCGGCCGTGGGTGCCCGGTTCAAGGGGCACGTGAAGCGCAACGGTGTCGGGCCGACGTACTGGACGCCGTGCACGGTGACCAAGGCCGTCGAGCCCGGTGCTGACGGGACGGGAGTCTTCGAGTTCGCGGTCGGCCTCGACAAGAACCCGATGAACACCTGGGGCTACCGGCTCGAGGCCGAGGGTCAGGACGGCGAACGGACCCGGGTCACCGAGTACTTCCGGCTGACGCCGGCGATCTACCTGCGTGCGTACTGGCTCGTCCTGGGCCGGCTCCGCAGCAGGACCAACGAGCGCGGCATGCGCACGACTCTCGAGAGGGTGAAGGCGGTGGTCGAATCATGACCGCGGAGACTGTTGAGGAGACCCGCAGGGCCTCCATGCAGGCCAAGATCGACGACCTGCACGTCGAGCAGACCAAGGCGGTCGAGGCCGGCGGCAAGTACATCGCCCGCCACCGCGAGCGCGGCAAGCTCACCGCCCGGGAGCGGATCGAGCTCCTCGTGGACGAGGGTTCGGCCTTCCTGGAACTGATGCCGCTCGCCGGCTGGGGCAGCGACTTCGCGGTCGGTGCCTCGATGGTGACCGGCATCGGTGTGGTCGAGGGCGTCGAGTGCATGATCATCGCCAACGACCCGACGGTGAAGGGTGGTGCCCTCAACCCGTGGTCGCTGAAGAAGTCGTTCCGGGCCGGGGAGATCGCGGAGCAGAACTTCCTCCCGTCGATCAACCTGACCGAGTCCGGCGGCGCCGACCTGCCGACGCAGAAGGACATCTTCATCCCGGGTGGCCGCGGCTTCCGCAACCTGACCCGGTCGTCGGCGCGCAAGCAGCCCACCATCTCGGTGGTGTTCGGCAACTCGACCGCCGGCGGCGCGTACGTCCCCGGCATGAGCGACTACGTGATCATGGTCAAGGAGCAGGCGAAGGTCTTCCTCGCCGGCCCGCCCCTGGTCAAGATGGCCACCGGTGAGGAGTCCGACGACGAGAGCCTCGGCGGAGCCGAGATGCACTCGCGGATCTCCGGGTCCTCCGACTTCCTCGCGGTCGACGAGTACGACGCCATCCGGCTCGCGCGACGTACGGTCGCCCGCCTCAACTGGCGCAAGAGGGGCCTGGACAACAGCCGGTGGTCGAGGAGGTCGCTCAGCGACCGTCTCGAGACCTACGCCGAGCCCGACCTCGACCCCGAGGACCTGCTCGACCTGATCCCGACCGACCTCAAGGAACCGTTCGACCCGCGCGAGGCGATCCTGCGGATCGTCGACGGGACCGACGCGACCAACGAGATCGCGTTCGACGAGTTCAAGCCGCTCTACGGCTCGTCGCTCTGCGTCGGCTGGGCCCGGCTGCACGGCCACGAGATCGGCATCATCGCCAACGCCCGCGGCGTCCTGATGAGCGAGGAGGCCCAGAAGGCCACCCAGTTCATCCAGCTGGCGAACCAGAAGGACACCCCGCTCCTGTTCCTGCACAACACCACCGGCTACATGGTCGGCAAGGAGTACGAACAGGGCGGGATCATCAAGCACGGCGCGATGATGATCAACGCCGTCTCCAACTCCACGGTGCCGCACCTGACCGTGATCATGGGGGCGTCGTACGGCGCCGGGAACTACGGCATGAACGGCCGCGCCTACGACCCGCGGTTCCTCTTCACCTGGCCGTCCGCGAAGTCGGCGGTGATGGGCCCGGCCCAGCTCGCCGGCGTGCTCGAGATCGTCGCGCGCGAATCAGCCGAGAAGAAGGGCCAGGTCTTCGACGCCGACGGCTTCGTCGCGGTCAAGGAGATGGTCGAGGGGATGATCGAGGAGCAGTCGCTGCCGTACTTCCTCTCCGGAATGGTCTACGACGACGGCGTCATCGACCCGCGGGACACCCGCACCGTCCTGGGCATCTGCCTGTCCGTGATCGACAACCAGCCGATCGAGGGCGCCATGAACTTCGGCGTCTTCCGGATGTGAGGGCTTCCATGACAACCATCAATCGTCTGCTCGTCGCCAACCGCGGCGAGATCGCGCGCCGCGTGTTCCGCACATGTCGCGACCTCGGCATCGAGACCGTTGCCGTCCACTCGGACGCCGACGCGGGAATGCCGTTCGTGCTGGACGCGGACAGCGCGATCCGGCTGCCCGGCAACACCCCGGCCGAGACGTACCTCCGCGCCGACCTGATCCTCAATGCTGCGCGTGCTGCCGGCTGCGACGCGATCCACCCCGGCTACGGCTTCCTGTCGGAGAACGCCGAGTTCGCGCGTGCCGTCGCCGAGGCCGGCCTGGTCTGGATCGGACCGGCACCCGACTCGATCGAGCGGATGGGCTCGAAGATCGAGTCCAAGAAGCTGATGGAGGCTGCCGGTGTCCCGGTGCTCGGCAACTTCACGCCGGACACGGCCTCGGAGGGGGATCTCCCGCTGCTGGTCAAGGCGTCGGCCGGCGGTGGCGGTCGCGGCATGCGGGTCGTCACCCGGCTCGAGGACCTCGCCGGTGAGGTCGCCAAGGCGTCCGCTGAGGCGGAGTCGGCGTTCGGCGACGGCACGGTCTTCGTCGAGCCCTACGTCCAGCGGGGCCGTCACGTCGAGGTGCAGGTCGTCGGCGACGGCTCGGACGCGGTCGTGTTCGGTACGCGCGACTGCTCGTTGCAGCGCCGCCACCAGAAGGTGGTGGAGGAGGCGCCGGCCCCCGGCCTCTCCGACGCCACCCGTACGGCGATCCACGAAGCTGCGCGCGCCGCAGCCACGTCGGTGGGGTACGTCGGCGCCGGCACGGTGGAGTTCCTGTACGACCCCGAGAAGGAGTCGTTCTACTTCCTCGAGATGAACACCCGCCTCCAGGTCGAGCACCCCGTCACCGAGGCGATCTACGGCGTGGACCTGGTCGAGCTCCAGATCGCCGTCGCGGAGGGCCGCGGGCTGCCCGAGGTTCCCGAACCGCGCGGTCACGCGATCGAGGTGCGGCTCTACGCCGAGAACCCGGCCGCCGACTACTCGCCGCAGACCGGCACCCTGCTGGACTTCGACATCGCCCACGAGGTCGAGTTCACGGGCTTCGGGTCAGCGTCGTCCGGCGTCCGCCTCGACTCCGGCTTCGGACCCGGCGACGAGGTCGGCACGTTCTACGACGCCATGCTGGCCAAGGTCATCGCGTGGGCGCCGACCCGTGAGCAGGCTGCGCGGGTGCTGGCGCGCCGACTCGAGACGGCGGCGATCCACGGCCTGGTCACCAACCGCGACCAGTTGGTGTTCTCCCTGCAGGACGCCGACTTCCTCACCGGCAACCTGGCCACGTCGTTCTACGACGACCACCCGGATCTCCTGCAGCAACAGCAGTCCGACGACCTGGCGCCGTTCATCGGTGCCGTCGCTCTCGCCGAGCACCGTCGGCTCACGGCCAGG
>JAKFEI010000232.1:0-4031 GCA_036675765.1 Nocardioides sp.
CCTGGATCGCGCGGTCGTTGGCACCGGCCAGCCGCATCATCGCGGTCGTCGCGGCCTCGGACTCGAGGGCGAGATCGGCCAGCACGTTGCGCATCAGCGGCTGGTCGATCAGGTGCTTGCCGAACGCGGAGCGGTGCTGCGCGTGGTGGGTGGCCTGGACGAGAGCCGCCCGCATGCCCGAGGCGCTCCCGATCACGCAGTCGAGGCGGGTCATGTTGACCATCTCGACGATGGTCTTGACGCCCTTGCCCTCCTCGCCGACCAGCCAGCCGACGGCGTTGTCGTACTCGATCTCCGACGACGCGTTGGACTTGTTGCCGAGCTTGTCCTTGAGCCGCAGGAAGCGGATCGGGTTGGACTCGCCACCCGGCAGCACCCGCGGGAGCAGGAAGCAGGAGAGCCCGCCGGGGGCCTGGGCGAGGGTCAGGAACATGTCGGACATCGGCGCCGACGTGAACCACTTGTGGCCGACGATCCGGTACGTCCCGTCCGGCTGCGCGACCGCGCTGGTGGTGTTGGCCCGCACGTCGGAGCCGCCCTGCTTCTCGGTCATCGACATGCCCGCGATCAGGCCGGTCTTGGTCTCCGGGTCCCGCAGGCCGAAGTCGTACGAGCGGTTGGTGAGCAGCGGCTCGAACCGTGCCGCGAGCTCCGGGTTCGCCCGCAGGGCCGGGACGACGGCGTACGTCATCGAGATGGGGCACCCGTGGCCGGCATCGACGTTCCAGGCGTAGAACTTCGCCGCGCGCGCGACGTGGGCGCCCGCCCGGTCATCGGCCCACGGAGCCGCGTGGATGCCGTGGGAGACGGCCGTCTCCATCAACCGGTGGTACGACGGCACGTACTCGACCTCGTCGATGCGACGGCCGTAGCGGTCGTGGGTGAGCAACCGCGGCGGGACGCGCTCCGCGAGCCGGCCCCAGTCGCGGGCCTCGGCTGTGCCGGCCAGCCGGCCGACCTCGTGGATCTCCTCGAGCGCCCAGGCAGCACCCTCGCGCTCGATGCCCTCGAGGAGTGCCGGGTCCGCAGCGGTGTCGTGGCCGACGAGCGGCGGGACCTGGTTGAAGACTTCATGCGTGCTCATCTGGATCATCCCTTGTTCGTCGAAGGTCCGAAGTCGTCGTACGGCGCTGCGTCCCGCTCGCGGACGGCCTGCCGGAAACCGGCCTCGGCGGCCCGCTGCTGGAAGGCGTAGCCCTCACGGGTGTGGCGCGAGACGCCGTCGAAGACGGTGCTGATCATGCGGCTGTTCTCGACGCCCTGCGCGAGCAGTGCGGAGTTCAGCGCCAGCTTCACCATCATCAGCTGGTTGAGCGGCATGGCGGCGATCCGCTGGACCAGGATCTCGGTGCGTTCCTCGAGGTCCCCGGGTTCAGGGGCCTCGATCGCGAGGCCCCACTCGGCAGCTTCGCGACCGGAGAGGCAGTCGCCGGTGAACAGCAGGCGCTTGGCGCGCTGGTCGCCGAGGCGGTGCGCCCACAGACCTGCCGACGGGACTCCCCAGACCCGGGTGGGCGGGTAGCCGATCTTGGCGTCGGCCGCGATCACGATCTGGTCGCAGTGCAGCGCGATGTCGGTGCCGCCCGCCACGCAGAAGCCGTGGATGCTCGCGACGGTCGGCTTGTTCGCATGGAGCAGGCTCGCGAACCCACGGGTGAAGCGGCTCATCATGGCGTAGTCGACCATCGGGTCCCACGTCCCCGCCGGATCGTGGTTGTGCATCTGGACGGTCGGGTCGAGCACGGTGCCTTCCTGCGGAGCCGAGCCCACCATGCCACCGTCGAGCATCCGCTCGGCCGAGGCGGCCAGGTCGTAGCCGCCACAGAAGCCCTTGCCGCGACCGCTCAGCACGATCACGTGCACGCGCGGGTCGAGATCGGCGCGCTCGACGGCGTCGGCGAGCTCGACCGGGGTGTCCGGGGTGATCGAGTTGCCCTGGTCGGGGCGGTTGAAGACCAGGCGCGCCACCCGTCCGTCGACCTCGTAGGTGAGTGTCCGGTACGACGGCCCGTCCTCGCGCGGAGCAGGAGCGTCGCGGTAGGGCGACGCGGGTCCGTCGTACGCGGAACGGCGCCAGGCGGCCTCATCGGTCATGGCCAGTACGTTACATCTGAGAACACAACTGTGTCCATCGTTGTAACAGTGGCGGGCCCGTGGGAGGGTGACGACGTGCCTCCCGATCCCACGTCGCTGCCGAACCTGTCGGCACGGTCGGTGCTGCTCAGCCTGCTGCTCGGCTCGCACCCGGACCGGATGAGTCCCGCCGCACTGGTCCGCGCGGGCGAACACTTCGACATCCCGGCGTCGACGGTGCGGGTCGCACTGACCCGCGCGGTGGCCGCCGGCGACCTGCGTCGGGCCGACGGGGACTACACCCTCGGCAAGCGACTGGCCCGCCGCCAGCAGCACCAGGACGAAGCCGTCCTCGACGCCGAGATCCCGTGGGACGGCTCGTGGGAGATGGCCGTCGTGGTCGTGTCCGGTCGCTCCGGACCCGAGCGTGCGGCCCTGCGCGACCTGTTGACCGCGCACCGCCTCTCCGAGGTCCGCGAGGGCGTGTGGACGCGCCCGGCCAACCTGAGCCGACCACGCGGGTACGCCGACGACGTCGTCCTGACGACCTTCTCCGCCCGACCCGACGGCGACCCGGCAAACCTCGCCGCCGACCTGTGGGACCTGACCGGCTGGGCCAAGGACGGGCGCACCCTGCTGCGGATGCTGGCCCGGGCTGCTGCTCCAGCGGCGCGGCTGGCAGTGGCTGCAGCCCTGGTGCGGCACCTCGCCAGCGACCCGTTGCTCCCCGCCGAGCTCCTGCCCCGCAACTGGCCGGCGGACGAGATGCGCAAGACCTACGCCGCCTACCAGGCGGAGCTGCGCGTCCTCGCCCTGCCCGGTTGAGCTGCCCTCACTGGCCGGTCGCGGTCAGACGAGGCCTTCGGGCAGGTCCTCGCCGGACTCGAACAGCTCGAGCGCCCGCTGGGCCCGCATCGCGGCATCCACCACGATCTCGACGTCGTCAGCGAGCTCGGCCGTCGGTCGCTCCTCTATCGATCCGCCGCGTGCGGGGTCGCGTGCGTCGCGCTCGGTGTCGCGCTCGTGCAGCTCGGACAACAGGGACTCGCGATCCAGGCCGCGCAGCGCGAACAGCACCAACGGGTCGGCGTCGACGAGCCACCCGACCTGCAACAGCACGGCCAGCGCGTGCGCGCAGGGGTCGAGGTAGTGCGGGCACGTACAGGTCGCGGAGAACTCGCCGCCGTACGGCAGCAGCTCGACGCCCACCTCCTCGACGTGTTCGACGAAGTCGTGCGGCAGGTTGCCCGCCAGCAGCTCGGCGATCCGGCCGGACTCCGCGGCCACCACGTCGACCAGCGCCCGACGGGCGCCCGCCTCCAGCGTGGGTACGACGACCTCGACCGTCCAGGCGTCGTCGCCGGCCCGGACCGCGGCCAGCACGTTGCCCGCGTCGATGCTGATGCCGCCGACATCACCGCGGCGCGCGCTCGCACGGCCGGGGCGCAGCTCGGCGTCGGAGTAGGCCGCCTCCTCCACGGCCCGCTGCCACGCCTTGCCCCACCACGACCGCACGCCGCGCCGCGGCAGCGTCTGGCGGACGAAGGTCGTGCGCATCACTCGTGGTCTCGAGACGGTCGCAGAGCGACCTCCTCGACCTCCGAAGAGCGGAACGCCTCGCGGCGCTGTTCCTTGCGCAGGGTGACGAGGTCGCGGAGCTCCTCGTTGTTGAGCTCGGTCAGCGCGGCATCACCGCGGGCGAGCACGGCGTCGGCGAGGTGGCGCTTGCGGTCGAGCAGGGCGGCGACGCGCTCCTCGATGGTGCCGCGGGTGACCATCCGGTGCACCTGGACCGGCTTGGTCTGGCCGATCCGGTAGGCCCGGTCGGTGGCCTGGTCCTCGACGGCCGGGTTCCACCAGCGGTCGACGTGGATGACGTGGTCGGCACGGGTGAGGTTGAGGCCGGTGCCGCCGGCCTTGAGCGAGAGCAGGAAGACCGGCACGCCCTGCTCGTCGCC
>JAKFEI010000201.1:0-4015 GCA_036675765.1 Nocardioides sp.
GGCGCGCATGCGGTGTCCCTCGCTCACGTCGTCGGCCCGTTCTTCATCACCAACCCGGACGAGATGTTCAGCCTTGATCGCTTCCACCCCAGCGCGCTGGGCTACAAGCGGACGGCCGGGGCGCTCGTCCCGTCCGTGCTGCTGGCGCTCGGACATGCGGGGACCGTGCCCTTCGGCCACCACGCGCCGACGACAGCCGCGGCCGAGTGACCCTCCAACCTTTTGGCGCTGATGTGCGTTGATGGGGTGTGACCACCGATGAGGAGTCGTTTCGCCGCTGGGCAGGGGAGCGCCAGTACGCCCTGCTGCGGACGGCGACGTTGCTCACCGGCGATCGACAGCGCGCGGAGGACCTGGTCCAGGAGGCACTGACGAAGGTGGCGCTGCGGTGGCGCCGGCTGCGCGACGACAACCCCGAGGCCTACGCCCGCCAGATCATCGTGCGCGACAACATCTCCGCGTGGCGCAAGCGGCGCCGCGAGGTCGTCGTCGACCACGTGCCGCGCGTCGTCGTCCCCGACCACACCGCCGCCTCCGAGCGCCGACTGCTGCTCGACGAGGCCCTGACCACGCTGACCCCGCGGCAGCGAGCCGTGGTCGTCCTGCGCTACTACGACGACCTGACCGAGCGGGCTGCTGCCGAGGCGCTCGGCGTCAGCGTCGGCACCGTGAAGAGCCAGACCCATCTCGCCCTGAGCCGCCTGCGTGAAGCCGCACCCGAGCTCGCCGACCTCCTTCGAGAGGAGAGCTGACATGACCGATCAGCGACTGCGCGACCTGCTCCACGAACAGGTGGCCGACCTCGAACCGACCGACCTCTCCGGCGCCGCCTGGGCCGGTGCGCGCCGCATCCGCCAGCGCCGCGTCGCCGTGGTGGCGGGCTCGGCCGTCGCGATCGTTGCCGTGGTCGCGGGCAGCCTCGTCCTCGCCCGGGGCGACGGCGGGGAACCGACCGACCCCGCGCCGACGCCGACCACCGAGCAGTCCGTCCAGTCCGCCTCGGTCGAGCCCGGTCGTGACTACCGCGGAGCGAAGACCTGGTGGGCGCCGACCAGCGCACAGGAGAAGGACCTGCCGCTCCTGCGCGGGACCCCGCTGCCCGACGAGATCGACCTCAGCGATGGTGCGCCGGCCCATCCCGCCGGGGTGCGAGCCGTGGCCGTGTACCAACTCGCCGGTGACAGTGTCGCGCCCGGTCGAGTGGTCGTGATCGGCACCGACGGGGCGTCGTACTCACTGGACGTGGGGCGGCTCGACCCGGTCACCGACGAGCAGGGCAACGCCTTGACGCCGCTGATGGCCGAGAGCCTTGCTCCCGACGGGAAGCGCGTGTTCTTCATCCAGGAGAGCTCGCTCGAGGTGTATGACCTGACGACGGGCACCTGGGCCACCTACGCCACCGTCCGGTGGCTTGCCGAGGGCGCACGCTGGATCAGTGCCACGGACATCTGGGCGCCCGGTGAGCTGGGACGCCCCGACGGAATCGGGACGACGTACGACGCCGCGGGGGGCAGCCCGGACACCAGCTGGACGGCGCCTCGGAGGGTGTGGGACACCAGCGACGAGCCCTTCGGGATCGTCAGGGAGTCGCAGGGCGGAGGGGTGGCCCAGGCCATGTTCCTGGCAGAGGCAGCCCTGGATCCCCAGGGAGTTTCGATGGGCGGCCTGGACGCGCTGGCCGCCAAGGTCGGCTGGGGCGACGTCGCCCACCTCCTGGTGATGCCCGGCCCCGACGGCGGGCGCTGGAAGGGTTGTTGCCCCGTCGTCGGCTGGCTCGACGACGAGACGGTGCTGCTGCAGTCCCGCTCGAACTCGTCGCGCATCCTCGCGTGGCGCGTCGGGACCCCGGACCTCCAGCGGGTCTCTCGCCTCGTGGGCTGGGAGCCCGGCGAAGAGGTGCCCGTGGGGAGCTTCGCCGACCTTCGCTGAACGTCCTTTCCTTGCACTCGCAGGGGTCGAGTGCTAAACATGAGGCTGGCACTCGTAAGATCAGAGTGCCAATCCCGGACCGGCCCTTCGGACCGGATCATCACGAACGCACCTGCGAAGGATCGCAAGAGACATGTCGAAGCTGATTGCTTTCAACGAAGAGGCCCGGCGCGGGCTCGAGCGTGGCATGAACACGCTCGCCGACGCCGTCAAGGTCACCCTCGGCCCCAAGGGCCGCAACGTCGTCCTGGAGAAGAAGTGGGGCGCCCCCACGATCACCAACGACGGTGTTTCCATCGCCAAGGAGATCGACCTCGAAGACCCCTACGAGCGCATTGGCGCCGAGCTGGTCAAGGAGGTCGCCAAGAAGACCGACGACGTCGCCGGTGACGGTACGACCACCGCGACCGTGCTCGCCCAGGCCCTCGTCAAGGAAGGCCTCCGCAACGTTGCCGCGGGCGCCAACCCGATGGGCCTCAAGCGCGGCATCGAGGCGGCTGTCACGGCCGTGACCGAGCAGCTGCTCGCCCTGGCCAAGGACGTCGAGACGCGCGAGCAGATCGCCGCCACCGCCACCATCTCCGCCGGTGGCGACGCCACCGTCGGTGACGCCATCGCCGAGGCGATGGACAAGGTCGGCAAGGAGGGCGTGATCACGGTCGAGGAGTCGAACACCTTCGGCATCGACCTCGAGCTCACCGAGGGCATGCGGTTCGACAAGGGCTACATCTCGGCCTACTTCGTCACCGACCCCGAGCGCATGGAGACGGTCCTCGAGGACGCCTACGTCCTCATCGCCAACTCCAAGATCAGCAACGTCAAGGACCTGCTGCCGCTCCTGGAGAAGGTCATGCAGTCGGGCAAGCCGCTCGTCATCCTCGCCGAGGACGTCGACGGCGAGGCGCTGTCGACCCTGGTCGTCAACAAGATCCGTGGCACGTTCAAGTCGGTTGCCGTCAAGGCCCCCGGCTTCGGCGACCGCCGCAAGGCCATGCTGCAGGACATCGCGATCCTGACCGGCGGCCAGGTCATCTCCGAAGAGGTCGGCCTCAAGTTGGAGACCGCTGGTCTCGAGCTGCTCGGCCAGGCCCGCAAGGTCGTCATCACCAAGGACGAGACCACCATCGTCGAAGGTGCCGGCGACGCTGGCCAGATCGAGGGTCGGGTCAACCAGATCCGTGCCGAGATCGAGAAGTCGGACTCCGACTACGACCGCGAGAAGCTCCAGGAGCGTCTCGCGAAGCTGGCCGGCGGCGTGGCCGTCATCAAGGTCGGCGCGGCCACCGAGGTCGAGCTCAAGGAGCGCAAGCACCGCATCGAGGACGCCGTTCGCAACGCGAAGGCTGCCGTCGAAGAGGGCATCCTGCCCGGCGGCGGTGTCGCACTGGTCCAGGCCGGCGCGACCGCGTTCGAGAAGCTGGAGCTCGAGGGTGACGAGGCCACCGGTGCGAACATCGTTCGCGTCGCGCTCTCGGCCCCGCTGAAGCAGATCGCGATCAACGCCGGCCTCGAGGGCGGCGTCGTTGCGGAGAAGGTCGCCGGTCTCCCGGCCGGCCAGGGCCTCAACGCTGCGACCGGCGAGTACGTCGACCTGCTGGCCGCGGGCATCATCGACCCGGCCAAGGTCACCCGCTCGGCGCTCCAGAACGCCGCGTCGATCGCCGCGCTGTTCCTCACCACCGAGGCCGTCGTGGCCGACAAGCCGGAGAAGGCTGCCGCTGGTGGCGGCGACCCGACCGGTGGCATGGGCGGCATGGACTTCTGAGTTCCACCGCGTAGCAAGCGCTTGCAGGGCCTCCGCTTCGGCGGGGGCCCTGTGGCGTTTTCGGGACCGGCGTGCGCCTTCGCGGCGGTCGGGGATGATGAGGGCGTGAGCTCCCCTGAACCCAAGGCCCGCGCCGTCTCGCCGCTCCTGGCCGCTCTGGTGCCCGTCCTGACGCTGGCGGTGTTCGTCGGACTGGCCTACGTCGCCGCGCGCGCCATTGACGGTCCGAGCTGGCTGCCGAACGTCTTCATGATCGTCGGTGCGTGCGTCGGGTACTTCGTCAGCCGCACGATCCTGCGCTGGCTGTACACGCCGCGCTGA
>JAKFEI010000221.1:0-24263 GCA_036675765.1 Nocardioides sp.
CTCCGCTACTTCGCCGACCTGACCGAGCGGGACACCGCGCTGGCGCTGGGTGTCGCGCCGGGCACGGTCAAGTCCCGCACGTCCCGGGCGCTCGCCGCGCTCGCACCGCTCGTCGCCACGGAGGAGACGTCATGAACAGCGAGTCCGATGAGCACGTGGTCCCCGAGGGGGAGGCTCGTCGTCTCCTGGCCCGGGCCGGTGACACGATTCAGGTCGATCCGGACGCGCCTCTCCAGCTCACTGGCTTCCCGGAGCCGACCGACCGGCGGCGCTGGCCGCTGGTGCTCGCCGCAGCGGTTGCCGTGGTGGCCTTGGTCGGTGGGGGACTGGTTGCCGGCACGATGTTGGGTCGCGACCGTGAGTCGGCGCCGGCGGAGCAGAAGTCGGCGACCGATCCGACCGTCGTGCCGTCGGCCACGGACGTGTCGGTCGCTGCTCCCGTCCCGCCGACAGCGCCCCGGCTGGCGTCCGCCGAGCAGTTCGTGGCCTGGGCCCGGGGCAAGGCAGACCCACCCGACTTCGCCGACAGTGTGCGGAACCTGGGGCCGGGATTCGTGGCCGACCCGAACCCCGAGCCCGAGAGTCGTGAGTACTGGGCAGGCTGCTCGGGAGCTGGCTTCCCTGACTGTGGCATCGACCCGATCGCCTCGCTGCTGCACGACCCCTCCGAGATCATCGCGTTGGCGGGACGTCTGCAGTGCCCGTGGACGGACCAGCCGGACCCCGACCCGTTCGCGGGCAAGCCGAGCGGGTTGCCCGCGCGCTTCCTGAGTCCGGAGGGGGAGGCCGATGCCGTTCGGCTCCAGCCGGCCGGGCCATCCGACTGCACGGCAGGAACGCTGATCAACCTGTGGATCCATCCGAACGGGGAGATCTACGGCGTCGCGTTGGTGCTTCCAGTCCTGTCTCCCGGCAAGTGACGCCATGATGCCTTGACTATGACGTCACCATGACGTCATAGTGATGCACATGGACATCACCCCCTTCGTCGAGAGCCTTCGACGCGACCTCCTGGCCGCAGCGGACAGCGCAGGTCCCGAGGCGCGTGAGATCGCCGAGCGCCTCGGGTACGCGCTCGACCCGGCCGTTCGTCTCGCGGTGATGGAGGCGATCAGCCAGGCGGCGTCCGAGATCACGGCAGCGATGTCGAGCGGCAGCGTCGACGTACGGCTCGACGGACGCGACCTGGACTTCGTGGTCGACGCCGGGGTCCGCCCCGAGGCGCCGGCACCGCCGCCCCCGCCCGCGCCGCCGCTGCCCCCGGGCGCGGAGGACGAGGGGCTGGCCCGGGTCAGCCTCCGGCTCCCGGAGTCGCTCAAGGCCCGCGCGGACGACGCCGCGGCCCAAGCCGGCCAGTCGCTGAACACCTGGCTGGTCAGCCTGATCCGTGGCGCCACCAGCGACCACGCGATCCATGTCGACGTCGACCTCTCGAGCCTGCCCTTCGGTGGCGACTTCCCCTTCGGGGGCAAGCGCGGCAACCGCCGGATGACCGGCTGGCTCTGACCCACCCCGAGCACCCCACCCCCACGCAAGGAGCACGCCATGTCCGAACCCGTCACCCGCGTCTTCGACACCCCCTCGCCCGTCCACCTGTACGTCGAGAACGGCTCCGGCCGCGTCGTCGTCACCACCTCCGACCGCACCAGCACCGAGGTGCGGGTGCGCGGCGCCCGCGCGGCCGAGGTGACGGTCCAGGAGGAAGGCGACCGGATCAGCATCATCGCGCCGAAGAACCGCACCGGTTTCTTCGGCGGCGACCAGCACCTCGACATCGAGATCCACGCCGGTGAGGGCAGCCACCTGGTCGCCAAGACCGGCAGTGCCGACCTGACCGCCTCGGGCCCGCTGGGCGACGTCCGCCTCAAGAGTGGGTCCGGTGAAGCCGTGCTCGAGCAGGTCGAGGGTGTCCTCGTCATCGACACAGGCTCGGGCAACGTCCGGATCGCCGGTGCCGCGGGAGACCTCAAGATCCGCAGCGGCTCCGGAGACGTGGCCCTCGACCGGACCGGGGGATCGGCCTCGATCTCCACCGGCTCCGGCGACATCCGGATCGCCCACGCCCGTGGTCCGGTCGTCGTGAAGACCGGGTCCGGCGACCTCGAGATCGGCGAGGCCGAGTCCGACGTCGCGAGTACGACGGCCTCGGGTGACGTCCTGGTCCGGGCTGCCCGTCGCGGCAAGATCAGTGCCAAGGGCGCGTCCGGTGACATCTGCGTCGGCGTACCCGTCGGCACGCCGGTGTGGACCGACGTGACCACCCTGAGTGGCCGGATCACCTCCACGCTGCAGGCCGTCGGCGAGCCCGAACCCGGCGCCGATCACCTCGAGCTGCGCGCCACGACGATGTCGGGCGACATCGCGCTCGTCCCTGCCTGACCTGCACTCCACCCCGCCCACGCACGAGAGGAGGAACGCCATGTTCGAGATGCTCAATGAGGCTCGGGTCCGCCAGGACCTCGACGACCGCATGCGCAAGGCCCGTCAACGCCGCCTCGTGGCCCGTGTGAAGACCGCTCGCCGGAGGCCCGACCGCCTGGCGTGACGACAGTCACGGGTCGGTCGTTGTGTCCTGGAGATCCAGGAGAGGGACCCCCCATGACTTCAGCGCTGCCCCGCGTCGCCGCGGCCGCACTCACCGCCGTGCTCGCCGCAGCCACCCTGCTGCCAGCGGGTACGGCGAAGGCCGCTCCCGCCCCGCCGGCGGACCGCATCGCGGCCGCACCGCTGCCCCAGCTGCCTCAGGTCGCGCCGACGCCGTGGAAGCCTCGGCCCGAGCAGTACAAGGCGACCGTCACGACCACCGATCTCCCGATCGTGATGGACGACGGCGTCATCCTGCGGGGTGACCTGGTCCGACCGGCCGGCCTGAACGGCAAGCCCGTCACCACGAAGCTGCCCGTGATCGTCACGATCACCGCCTACAACAAGACCGTGATGGCTTCGGGTGGCGGCGGCCTCGCCGGCGCCGGTCCCGGTTACCTGGTGAAGCGCGGCTACGCACAGCTCACCGTCGACGCCCGCGGCACCGGTTCCTCGCAGGGGCAGTGGGGCGCGTTCAGTGCCCGCGAGGGCAAGGACGCCGGCGCGATCATGAACTGGGCGGCCCGCCAGCCGTGGAGCAACGGCAGGACCGGCATGACCGGGCCGTCGTACATGGGGATCTCGCAGCTGTTCGCGGCCGCCCACCAGCCCACCGGCCTCAAGGCGATCTTCCCGCAGGTGCCCGCAGCCGACGTCTACCGCGACGTCGTCGCCTCGGGCGGCCAGATCGATGTCGGCTTCATCCCGTTGTGGCTCGGACTGGTGACCGCGACCGGCGTGATCCCGCCGGCGTACGGCCTGCAGGAGCCCGCAGCGGGCTTCAAGATGGCGACCGATCACCTGATGGGTGGCCTCAACTTCACCCTCCCGCTGGCCTTGAAGGCGCTCCTCGGCGGCGAGCCGGCGTACGACGGCCCGTTCTACCGGGAGCGTTCGCCGATCTCGGTCATCGACAAGGTGAAGGTGCCGACGTTCCTGATCGGTGGCGAGTTCGACCTGTTCCAGCGCGGGACGCCGCTCGACTTCGAGCGGCTCCAGAAGAACGGCGTTCCGACCAAGTTCATCTTCGGTCCGTGGGACCACCTGCAGGGCTCCTCGGGTGCCGAGGTCGCGAAGGCCGGTTACGGCACCCTGGCCGAGCTCCAGCTGCGCTGGTTCGACCACTACATCAAGGGGATCGACGGCAAGCTCGACGCGATCGCCCCGCTCACCTACTTCGAGCAGGGCTCGGGCGCCTGGGTGAAGAAGAGCAAGTGGATCGACGCGGACCTCACGGCGAAGAAGTACGCCCTGTCCGGCACGTCCATGGCGGGCGGCAAGGCCGGCGCGCTCACGACGGGAACGCCGGTCGCCGGCAAGTCGATCGTGGCGCCTCTTCCTGTCACGGGACTGTGCACCCGTTCGGCGAACCAGTGGACCGCCGGGGTGCCCCAGCTGTTGCTCGCCGACCTTCCCTGCTTCCACGACAACAAGCTGAACGACCTCGGTGGCCTGACGTTCGACACCGCGCCCGTGACGAAGGCGGTACGGATCCAGGGCCCGATCAACGCGCGGCTCTACGCGTCGTCGATCACGGGCGACGGGATGTTCTCGGTCGCGATCGAGGACGTCGCGCCTGACGGGAAGGTCAGTCGGCTCACCGGTGGCTGGCAGGTGATCTCGCACCGCGCGCTGGACGCGAGCAGGTCGCGCTACCTGGGTGGCCAGCTGCTCCAGCCGCACCACCCGTTCACGAAGGCGGCGCAGAAGAACCTCGCTCCCAACGAGATCGCGCCGATCGACGTCGAGGTGTTCCCGACCGGGGCGGTGATCCTGCCGGGTCACAAGCTCCGGATCGCAGTGCAGGCGTTCGACATCCCGCACCTGCTGTCACCGCTGACCGCCCTGCTGGGTCAGCTGGTGCCGGTGACGGTCCACGCCGGTCCGTCGTACCCCTCGGCGATCACGATGGCGGTGCGCTGAGCGCAGTGGCGTTGGTCGAGGAGGCCGTCGGCCCGCCTCTCACGTAGTGCGTTCGCCTTGCGGGCGTCTCGAGACCTCAGGAGCGCATGGAGACGCCTTCGCGCCAGTACCCCATGAAGGCGACCTGCTTGCGGTCCAGGCCGAGGTCGTTGACCAGCTTGCGACGCAGGCCGGTGACGACCTTGGACTCGCCGGCGATCCACGCGTAGAGGCCGGCGTACGGCGCCTCGCCCGTCGGTACGGCGGTCGCCTCGGCGACCTCCTCGCCCGACGACGAGTAGACGGGGGTCTCCCACAGGTCAGGGTCGATCTCGTCCTCGGCGACGGTGAGCGCCTCGGTCGGTGCCTCACCCGTCAGGTGCGCGAGTACGGCGGCGTGCAGTGCCTCGCCGCGGGCAGCCCCGTTGCGGGGCAGCCACGACACGGTCACGTCGTTGGGGACGGTCACGTCGCTCGGCACGTCGCCGTCGACGGGCACCTCGATGAAGGCCGCACCCGTCGCATCGGCGGGGAGGTCGCGCAGGACGCCGCGGATGGCGGGCAGGGCGGTCTCGTCGCCGACGAGGAGCAGGCGGGTCGCCCGGCCGGGCGACCACTCGATGCCGCCGAAGTCGTGGCCGCGGCGCGGCGCCATCACGACGAGTCGCTGGCCGACCGCCGCTTGCTGGGCCCAGGCGTTGCCGACGCCGTCGAGGGCGTCGCCGTGCGCACCGTCGTGGGCGCCGTCGTGCTCGTGGGTCACGATGTCGACGATGAAGCGGGTGTCCTCGCCTTCGCCGGCCACGTCGCGGATCGTGTAGGTCCGCATCGACCCGCGCTCGTCCTCGGGGATCTCCATCCAGTTGGTCCACCACGACTCGTCAGCGGCGGTGAAGTCCGGCAGGTTCCCGGCTGCGTTGGGGAAGATGACCTTGATCCGCTGGTCGAAGACCGGGCCATCGACGCCGAACTCGGCGAGCGCGGCTCCCCCCAGCTCGACCCGGACGAACGACGGGGAGACCCGCTCGGCGCGCACGACCTCGACCTCCGTGAGCAACAGCGGGAGGGTGGCGACGTACTCGTTCTGATCGGTGGACATAAGGGCAGCCTAACCTGACTGCCTGAGTCCGTCGAAGCGGCGGTCAGATCTTCGTGCGGTGGAAGCTCTGGAAGGAGCGCGACGGCGTCGGGCCGCGCTGGCCCTGGTAGCGCGAGCCGTACTTCTCCGAGCCGTACGGGTGCTCGGCGGCCGAGGAGAGCCGGAAGAAGCAGACCTGCCCGATCTTCATGCCGGGCCACAGCTTGATCGGCAGGTTGGCGACGTTGGCGAGCTCGAGGGTCACGTGGCCCGAGAAGCCGGGGTCGATGAAGCCCGCGGTGGAGTGCGTCAGCAGGCCGAGGCGGCCGAGCGAGGACTTGCCCTCGAGGCGCGCGGCAACGTCATCGGGGAGGGTGACGACCTCGTACGTCGAGCCGAGGACGAACTCGCCCGGGTGCAGGATGAACGGCTCGTCGCCGATCGGCTCGATCTCGCGCGTCAGGTCCGACTGGTCCTCGGCGGGGTCGATGTGCGGGTAGCGGTGGTTCTCGAAGACCCGGAAGAACCGGTCGAGGCGCACGTCGATGGACGACGGTTGCAGCATCGAGGGGTCATAGGGTTCAAGGGCGATTCGGCCGGCGTCGAGTTCTGCCGAGATGTCGCGGTCGCTGAGCAGCACGACGGCACCCTACCCGCAGGAGGACCGATGCCCGAGGAGCAACCACAGCAGGGACTTCCCGCCGACGAGCGTGCGCTCGCCGCCGCCCTCTTCAACGAGACGTGGGGCCTGCTCGACAAGCCCGACCGCACCGACGACGAGTCCGACCGGATGGTGCACCTGGCGCACGCCTCACGCCTGCACTGGGACAACATCGGCACCGACGAGAACCGGGCCGGTGGCGAGTGGCAGTGCTCCCGTGTGTACGCCGTGCTCGGGCGTGCCGAGCCTGCCGTGCACCACGCGCTCCGCAGCGTCGCGTACGCCGACCGCGACGGTGTCGCGACCTGGATGCGGGCCAGTGCACAGGAGGCCCTGGCTCGCGCCCACCTGGTCGCCGGTGACGTGGCCGCCGCCGAGGAGGCGCGGGTGCGCGCCTGGGCGCTGCTCGATGCCGAGCACGACCAGGAGGACCGCGAGATCGTCGCGGCCGACCTGCAATCGCTCGTGTTCCCGCCTTTGGGTTGAACGGGTCCTCCGACGCACAATGCTCGGGTGACTTTCCAGAAGTACGTCGCCCTCGGCGACTCGTTCACCGAAGGCGTCGGTGACCCCGACGCGACGCGTCCCAACGGCCTGCGCGGCTGGGCGGACCGGACCGCCGAGGTGCTCGCGGCCGAGGCCGCCGCGGCCGGCACCGGGTTCGGCTACGCCAACCTCGCCATCCGTGGCCGCAAGCTGCCCGCGATCGTCGCCGAGCAGGTCGACGAGGCGCTCGCGCTGGAGCCCGATCTGGTCACGATCCACGGCGGCGGCAACGACGTACTCCGGCCAAAGGTCGACCTCGATGCCCTCGCGGTCGACTACGACGCCGCCGTCGGGCGGCTGAAGGCGTCGGGCGCCCACGTCGTCATGTTCACCATCGCCGACCCGCGTGACAGCGGTGTCTTCCGGTTGATGCGCGGCCGGTTCGCGATCTTCAACGAGTGGGTGCGCGAGATCGCCGAGAGCCACGACGCCACGGTCGTCGACATGTGGAGGATGCGGGGCTGGGCGCACGCCGAGGTCTTCGACGAGGACCGCCTGCACCTCAACCCCGTCGGCCACCAGCGGATCGCGATGGCGGTGCTCGACGCACTGCGCATCCCGCATGCCCTCGAGCCGCTCCCGCCGATCGAGCTGCCCGTGCTCACCTCGCGCGAGCAGCGTCAGGCCAACCTGGCCTGGGCTCGCACGCACGTCGCGCCCTGGGTGCACCGGCGCGTCACGGGCCGCTCCTCCGGCGACACCGTCGAGCCGAAGCGCCCGGCTCTCCAGCCCATCCGCTAACATCGGCCACGCTTCGGGAGACCGACGCATGCGGACGTAGCTCAGTTGGTAGAGCGCGACCTTCCCAAGGTCGATGTCGCGAGTTCGAATCTCGTCGTCCGCTCCACCTGGTGGTCGCGCTCGAGCGCGACGCTGTGCCGCATCGTCGATGTCGCGAGTTCGAATCCCGTCGTCCGCTCCCTTGTGACTGATCGCGCCGCGTCCGATGTCCTCGCCCCCTAGGCTGCCGGCATGGCTGAGTCCGCCGGCTGCCCCGCTGCCTTCGACCTGTACGACGCCGCGGACCTCAGGATTGCGCCGGACACGCACCGCGCCTGGGTCGGCATCGTCTTCTGGGCGACGAGGTTCGTCCCGGTCTGGCTCGTCCTCGCGACGGTGGCAGCCGCCTCCGGCGAGATGCAACCCGTCGAGGCATTCGCCGGCCTGCTGCTTCTCGTCGTTCCGGTAGCTGGGGTGGTCAGCTGGGTCACCTCGCTGTGGTGGCTCCTTGGGGCGGGGCGAGTCTCGTACGTCGTACGGGACGGAACCCTGACGGTTCGTCGCGGGCGAAGGGTGCTCAGGCACTTTCCGTGTGCGGAGATCACTCGTCTGGAACTGAATGGCGCGATGACGTGGAAGGGACTGTTGTTGCGGAGCCGGATCCCCGACTGGCCGACTCTCACGATCGACCGCACCGACTGGCCCACCACCCGACAGGTCGTGGGTCCTCAACGTCAGCGCGCGATTCTGCTGTGGGGCGAAGGCCGCGCTCGCCGGGCGGAGGCCGACCTCCGCAGGGCGGTCACGTTGAGTGGCGCGACGCTGATCGAGACCGGAGACGCTGGCTAGGCTTCCGGGCATGGCTGAGTTCACCGGGTTCCCCGAAGCCGCCCTCGACTTCTACGACGACCTCGAGGTCGACAACACGAAGTCGTTCTGGGACGCGCACAAGGACGTCTACGCGACCGAGGTGAAGGCGCCGATGGTGGCGCTGACCGATGCGCTGGCGCAGGAGTTCGGCGCGGCCAAGGTGTTTAGGCCCTACCGCGACGTCCGCTTCGCCAAGGACAAGACGCCGTACAAGAACCACCAGGGTGCGTTCGTCGGCGTCGGTCCCGCAACGGGTTGGTACGTCGAAGTGGCCGCGCCCGGCGTGCGGGTCGGCGGAGGCGTCTACGAGATGTCGGGGGAGCGGCTGGCCGCGATGCGCGAGGCGATGGCCGACGACAAGACCGGCCCGGCCCTTGAACGGATCCTCGGCGACCTCGAACGGGGCGGCTTCGGGATCGCCGGCGACCGGTTGAAGACCGTGCCACGCGGCTACGACAAGGACCACCCGCGGATCGACCTGTTGCGCATGAAGACGGTGCTCGGCATGCAGGAGTACGGCTTCGAGCCGTTCATCCACACCGCCGACCTGCTCGACCGGGTGCGCAAGGACTGGCGGCGGCTGCGCCCGCTGGTCAACTGGATCGCCGACGCCACCGCCGTCTGACTGGGGTAGTCCCGGGTCAAAAGCACCGCGACTCGCGGGTTTTCGGTGCTTTGACCCGGGACTACCCCCAATCAGGCAGAGGTGAAGCTGGCCATCGTCCGATCCGGCTCCCAGAACGCCTTCATCGACTTCACGCGGCCGTCGTCGTGGATGACGTAGACCATGATCAGGTCGGTCACCGCGGACGATCCGTCCGGGAACGTCGTGCGGATCTGGCCGATGTTGGCGCAGGTGTTGCTGCCCGGGTTCGCGAACGAGTCGCTGATCGTGAACTCGAACTTGCCGATCGGAGCGATCGCCTTGTCCCAGAACGCCGAGATGCCGGCGTGCCCGTGGTGGCCCTTGCCCTCCGGGTCGAACATCGACGGCCCGACCGGGTCCTCGATGACGGCGTCCTCGGCGTACACGGTGAGCCACTCGGCCAGGTCGCCCCTGGCGACGGCGGAGTACGAACGCTGGGAGGCGGCCCGGGCCGGGTGCGGGTCGTTCGGCGCGTTCCAGACGATGGCGTCGGAGGTGATCATGGCGCCATCCTAGGCCGAATCTAGAACGTGTTCTAGGTTTCGAGGCTCGCTGGTGCTCGCACCTCAACCACCGGTGGGCTCGCTGGCGCTCGCACCTCAACCACCGGTGGGCTCGCTGGCGCTCGCACCTCAACCACCGATGGGCTCGCTGGCGCTCGCACCTCAACCACCGCCCCTGTGGTCGACCGCACATGCAGCGCACGCCCTCCGGCCATCGTTGGTTCACGTCGCGCTCACCGGCCCCTGCGACCGTCAAGGCATGCCCAAGAAGCACAAGGCGTGGATCCACGTCGGGATGGCAGGCACGGCCGACGCGATCGAGCCCGCCCTCGCCCACCACCACGAGGCACTCGTCGAGCTCGGCGTCGCCTCGATTGCACAGACGCCCGCGGAGAGCTTCCGCGCGGCTGTTGAGCTCACCCGCTCCCACAAGGCCTGGGGCCTCAAGCGCGGCGACGTCGAGGGTCAGTGGACGCGGATGGTCCGTCGCGCGCAGAAGTCCCGCGCCGACCTGGTGTTCAGCCAGCCCCTGCTCGCCACGGCGACGGCGGACCAGATCGCCCTGCTGATCGACGCCCTCGCGGGCCACCAGGTGCACGTCGTCGTCACGACCGGCCTGGACGACGAGTCCGACGCGATCACGCGCTGGGCGGCCGCCGTACGCAAGCCTGAGCGGTTGCACGTCGTCGAGACCGATGGCATGGACCCGGCGCACGTCTGGAAGGCCTTCGGCAAGGTCGTCGGCTTCGGTACGGCGTCCCTGCGACTCGACGCGGTCCCGCAGGCCACGCCCGCGGTGCAGTCGCTGCCCGAGGCCATGCGCGAGCTGGAGAGGCTCTCCCGTCGCAACGCCTCGCTCGAGGTCCGCCTCGAGGAACTGGACCGCCGGCGCCGCAAGCTCAAGCGCAAGCTCGGCAAGCTGGACGACGTCGCCTGACCAGCTGGTCCTGACCACCGACCCTACGGTCAGTTGACGCTGATCGTCAGCGGGTCGGCCGAGTCGTCGGTGTAGCCGGCCACCCCCGAGAGCGTCGCCGTCCAGGTGCCGCTCGCCTTCGGATAGACCCGTGCCGTGAAGGTGCCCGTTGCGGTCGTGGTCACCGTCGAGACCAGGCTGGACGTCGATCCACCCGTCGGGCGGAAGGTCACCTTCACCCGGAGCCCGGGTGCCGGGAGTGTCGTGCCCGCGTACGTCCGGGTCACGGAACCGCTGATCGTCACCGAACCGCCCAGGACGACGGACGCGGCCGAACGTGTCGCGGTGACCGCCGTGGTCCAGGTCCCGGCCACGACCGCGCCGATGTCGGTGCGTGTCGCCGGCTGACCGGCGGCGCCGGCGTAGGCGACATGCAGCAGTCCGCTCACCTTGAGCGCGACGGACACGGCGTACGTGCCGTTCGCTGTGGTCGTGGCGGACCCGATCTTGACGGCTGCCCCGCCGGGTGGCGTGACGTAGATGCCCACTGGCTTGCTGGCCAGCGCGGTCACGACTCCACCGGCGTCGCGATGCAGGGTCCCGGTTACCCGGAGCGGCTGGCCGTGGCCGACATCGGTCCGGTCGACAGTGCCGGCGATCAGCGTGTCCGGAAGGTTGACGGTGACGGTGCCGGCCGAGGCCGTTGCCGCGGTGTAGCCAGTGCTGGCGGCCAGGCTGACCGACACGGTGCCGCTCGCGGTCGGCTTGACCGACAGTGTGTAGGTGCCGTCTGCTGCGGTCTTCGCCGAGCCGAGGGTGAGCACCTTTCCAGCCGGAGTCGTCAGCCGTACGGCGAGCGTGACGCCGGACGGTGCAACCGGAGTCGCGCCGACGGTGGCCGTCAGGCTCCCGCTCACGACCACCGGATCGGCGTAGTGGACGTCGTCGTCACTGATCTCGGCGGTGAGCGCCGTCGTGCAACGGGCTGGCGCCGCGACCATTGCGACGCTTGCTCCGGCGGCGTACACCGTGCCCGCGGCAGTCCGGGCGCGATAGGTCGTGCTGACGGTCGCGATCTGGCTCAGCGTGGCCACCCCCGCCGCCGCGGTGAGGGGGGAGCCGGCGCTCGCGGGTGCGGTCATCGTCGCGGTCTGCTTCGTCAGCGGGGTGGCGAGGCCCTTCACGGGCTGCCCGCTCGCGACGTCGATGACGCGGGCAGTGAGGGGGAAGGCGGCGCCGGTGCAGACGGAGGCGGTACCGCCGCCCGGCCACTGGCCCGCTGCGCCGAGGCTCACCGCGACCGGACGGGCAGTTCCGGTGGCGAAGGTCAGGGGGCTGGTGACGACCTTGGTCGCGCCGGTGGAGTCGGTGAGGGTGACGGTGACGGTCGTGGCCGCCGCTGCGGCAGCACCGCAGACTACGTCGGTCTGGAGTGCCGTCGGCGTCGTGAACGAGCAGTCGGTCCGGGCCGACTTCCACTGCACGGCGGTGATGGTCCTGCCCGCGGGCAGTGAGGGTGCGACCGATGCCTGTGTGGCCAGGCCGGGGACGGCCGGGTTGTTCACCGCGATCGTGGCGCCCAGCACCGTGGGGGCGCCGGGCGTGCCGCCGCCGGCGCCGTTGCCGCCACCGATCAGGAACCGCGAGTCGGCGGCGTTCCAGTGGCTGTCGAGATAGCCGCCCGGGTCGGGGTACGTCGAGAAGTAGTCGTCGTTGTTGCAGTCGAAGAGGTACTCGCGCTCTGCCGGGCAGACCTGCTGCATCGAGAAGCCGCCGCCGTCGGCGTAACACATCGTGTCCGACTCGTCCCAGCAGTGACCTGCGCGCGTTCCGTGCGGTGCGGTGCTCTGGACACCTCCCAGCGTGTGCAGGAACTCGTGGGCCTCGACCGAGTGCTGGGCGGCGCCGTCGCCGAAGCCCCAGCAGCCGGAGTCGGTTCGGGCGTACTGGGCGTAGCTGCCGTTGTTCGGGTTCGCCTGGGTGTCGCTGTCGTTGGGGTACATCGAGGCCACGCCGCACAGCACCGTGGCGTCGGTCCACATGAGGTACTTGCGGGTCGGGTCGGCGTAGCCGAGCGCCTGGACCGCCGAGATGCTCGCATTGAACGACGACAGGGACCCCGCCGGAACGGTGACGTTGAGGACCCGGGCCACACAGGTGCCGCCGGCCGGATCGGTGACGAAGCGGACGCGTCGTACTCCGCCGGTCAGGGCCGCGGACCGGTTGACGACGTCGTCGACGCCGGCAGCCCACAACTGGAAGCTCGACTGGAGGGCGGCGAAGCGATTCGTGCGGCCAGCCTCGACGACGTACATGGCCTGGACGCGGTAGCCCGCGACGCCGTCGCCCTCGCAGGTGACCGCGGGGCTGGACGTGGCGGCCGCAGCGGGCGCCGGGACGCCGAGCTCCTCGGCCGCGGCGTACGCGCCCTCGCTCCCACCCTCGCGGGTGCGGAGCTCGGCGGTGGTGACCGGCTCGGTCGGGTCGACACCCGGAGGTGCCTCGTCGGTGTGCTGGCACGCCCCCGGCAGGGACCAGCTCAGGTCGCTGCCTGTGCCGCAGCGCGCTGCCAGGGTGGCGGGGTCGCGCAGCTCGATGACCGCCGGCGCGACAACAGCGACAGCAAGTGCGAGGGCGACGAGCACACGGCGGACCATGTCCGTCCGATTGGCCCGCCCCTCACCCGCCTGAGCGAATGCGCCTCAACTCAGGCCGGGGGTCCCAAGCCGCGCAAAGCGCGGCACTCTTGCCGCCACGAAAACGAAGGACCTACGAAAGCCAACCGCGCGCGCGGCAGCGCGTCGAGAGCCGTCCACCGGCGAGCTTGCTCGCCCTCAGCTTCGGCGAAGACGCGCTCGCGCAATCCAGCTCAGTGAGGCTGCCAGGCGTCGTCGTCGGCGGTGCGGGACGTGACGGCTTCCGGCAGTACGCCGTCGGCGAGTTGCTGGATCGACACGTCCTCGAAGACCTCGCGCAGGGCGCGGCGGGCGGCGATCCAGACGTGCTGGAGGACCTCGGCCGACTCGTTGTAGTTCACGGCCTCGGGACGCAGGCCGTAGACCGAGACGAGGGGGCCGTCGACGGCGCGGATCACGTCCGCGACCGAGACGGTGTCGGCGTCGCGGGCCATCCGCCAGCCCCCGGACTGGCCGCGCTGCGACATCACGATGCTGGCGCGTCGGAGGTCGGCGAGGATCGCCTGGAGGAACCCGTGAGGGATGTCCTGGAGGCGGCCGAGCTCTTCGGCGCTGACTGCTCGCCCGTCGTCGCGCGAGGCCATCGCGATCAGGGCGCGCAGGGCGTAGTCGGATTTCGCGGAGACGCGCATGGACCCAAGTGTGTCAGATTGCTCGATCGATTCACTCGACCTAGGGGGCCGTGCGTAGTTCGCCAGGACCTCGCCAGTGGTTCGTTGGTGTGAGGCAGAACCACCCGCCCCGTGCTTGCCCGCAGCAAGCACCCCCCGTATCATTAAGTTACTGACGAGTAGCACTCTTCAATTCGAGTTAGAAACGGTGGGACAGTGAGCCACTACAAGAGCAACCTCCGCGACATCGAGTTCAACCTGTTTGAGCTCTTCAAGGTCCAGGAGTACCTCGGGTCCGGCATCTACGAAGAGATGGACGCGGACACCGCACGCGAGATCCTCAGCGAGGTCGAGCGCATCGCCCGCGAGGACCTTGCGGCGTCGTACGTCGACTCGGACCGGAACCCGCCTGTCTTCGACCCCAAGACCAACACCGCGCCGCTGCCGGCGTCGTTCAAGAAGTCCTACGACACCTGGATGGAGTCCGGCTTCTGGGGACTCGGCCTCCCGGAGGAGATCGGCGGCACCACCGCGCCGCCGTCGCTCGTGTGGGCGACCGGCGAGATGGTCCTCGGTGCGCAGGCCCCGATCTGGATGTACTGCACCGGCCCGTCGATGGGTTCGGTCGTCTTCAAGAACGCCAACGGCGTTGCCCGTGACATCCGCATCGCCGAGATCATGGTCGAGCGCCTGTGGGGCGCCACGATGGTCCTCACCGAGCCCGACGCGGGCTCCGACGTGGGTGCGGGCAAGACGTTCGCCACGCCCAACGAGGACGGCTCCTGGAACATCTCCGGCGTCAAGCGCTTCATCACCAGCGCCGAGTCGGACCTGCAGGAGAACATCATGCACCTGGTCCTCGCCCGCCCGAAGGGCGTCGAGGGCGTGGGCGGTCCGGGCACCAAGGGCCTCTCGCTCTTCCTGGTCCCGAAGTACCACTTCGACCACCAGACCGGTGAGCTGACCGGCGAGCGCAACGGCGTCTACGTCACCAACGTCGAGCACAAGATGGGCATCAAGGTGTCCAACACCTGCGAGCTCACCTTCGGCGACGCGCAGGTCGGCGGCGGCGAAGCGGCCCAGGGCTGGCTGCTCGGTGAGGTCCACGACGGCATCCGCCAGATGTTCGACGTCATCGAGAACGCCCGCATGATGGTCGGCACCAAGGCCATCGCGACCCTCTCGACCGGCTACCTCAACGCGCTCGACTACGCCAAGACGCGTGTCCAGGGTGCCGACCTGACCCAGGCCGCCGACAAGGCCGCGCCGCGGGTCACGATCACCAACCACCCGGACGTCCGTCGTTCGCTGATGACGCAGAAGTCGTTCGCCGAGGCGATGCGGTCGCTGGTCATCTACACGTCGACCTGGCAGGACAAGGTCGCCATCGCGAAGGCGTCCGGCGAGCACGACAAGCTGGCCGAGGCGGTCAACGACCTGCTGCTCCCGATCGTCAAGGGCTACGGCTCGGAGCGTTCGTGGGTCCTGCTCGGCACCGAGTCGCTGCAGACCTTCGGTGGTTCGGGCTTCCTGCAGGAGTACCCGATCGAGCAGTACGTCCGCGACGCGAAGATCGACACGCTCTACGAAGGCACGACCGCCATCCAGGGCCAGGACTTCTTCTTCCGCAAGATCGTCAAGGACCAGGGCACGGCGCTCGGCCACCTGGCCAACGAGATCAAGGCGTTCGTGGAGGCCGAGGCCGGCAACGGTCGTCTCAAGAACGAGCGTGCGCTCCTCGCGACCGCGCTCGACGACGCCCAGGGCCTCGTGGGCCTGGCGATCAACGACCTGATGTCGTCCGACGTCAACTCCGGCGGCGACCTCCGCAACATCTACAAGGTCGGCCTCAACACCACGCGCATCCTGATGGCGCTCGGTGACGTGGTCTGCGCCTGGCTGCTGCTCCGCGGCGCCGAGGTGGCCCTGGAGAAGCTGGACGCTGCCGGTGGCGACAAGGCCTACTACGAGGGCAAGGTTGCTGCCGCCCAGTGGTTCGCGCAGCTCAACCTGCCGCGCATCACGGCCGAGCTCCGGATCGCCGAGGCCACCGACCTCGCGATCATGGACCTCGACGAGGCTGCGTTCTGATTCGCCCCTGAATCAACGGGTACGACGGCCGCTCCGGGACCTCCCGGGGCGGCCGTTGCCCTTTTTCGGGCCGGATGGGACTGGTTGCCCGACCCCTGCGCGGGGTAGGAAGGGTCCCGTGACGCAACCGCCGGAGCAGCCCAACGAGAACCCGCCCTACGGCCAGCCCGGCCAGCCCGGCCAGCCGCAGCAGTGGCCGGTCGCGCCGCTGCCTGCCGGTGGCTACACCCCGCCTCCCGGCGGTGGCTACAACCCGCCTCCGGGCGGTGGCTACAACCCGCCTCCGGGCGGTGGCTACAGCCCGCCTCCGGGCGGTGGCTACAACCCGCCTCCCGGCGGCTACGGCGCCCCGTCGCCGTACGGGCAGAAGCCCTCGGGTGGCAGCGGCAAGGTGATCGCGATCGTCGTCGGCGTGATCGTGTTGCTCGTCCTGCTGGTCTGTGGTGGCGCCGTGGGACTGCTCATCTGGGGCGCGAACACGGTCGATGACGCGCTGGACGAGTTCGACCCCGAACGGGTCGGGGGCAGCAACAACCCCATCACGCTCGAGGTCGGCGAGGAGTTCGAGATCGACGGCGTCGAGTACGCCGACGGGTGGTCCGTCGCGTCACCGAAGGACGAGTACACCGGCGAGACGATCAGCGGACTCAGGGGCACCAACGAACGCGACGACGAGTCGGGGGAGTCGGTCTACCTGAACTTCACGTTCCTCGACAGCGACGACACGGAGGTCGGTGAGGTCAACTGCACGTCGAGCGGAGACATCTCCCACGGCAACACCGAGGAACTGAGCTGCACCAACTACTCCAGGTTCACGGGTTCCTACGACCACGTCGAGGTCGCGGCGTCGTACTGATCCCGGGTGTGTCCTAGCATCGGCGCCATGAGCGATCAGGAGCTGCTGGCCGGGTACGTCGACACCTGGTGGACCTCAGTCGGAGACCTCGTGACGCTGCTCGAGGACCTCGGCCCGGACGACTGGGCGATGCCCACTGACCTGGCCGGCTGGGACGTGAAGGCCGTCGTGTCGCACACCGCGCACCTCGAATCGATCCTGGCGGGTGGTCCGGACGAGACCGCGGAGATCGCGGACGCACCCCACATCACCGGCCCGATGAGCCAGTTCACCGAGATCGGTGTGGTCACTCGCCGCGACCGTGAGCCGGCCTCGATCATCGAGGAGCTCCGCTCCACCACGACCGCCCGCCACGACCGCCTCGTCGCGGACCTGCCGAGCGATCCGGCGGCGCCTGCCGACGGCCTCTTCGGCCTGATCGGCTGGAACCAGCGCACCCTGTTGCGCAATCGGCCCCTCGACATCTGGATGCACGAGCAGGACATCCGGCGCGCGGTCGGCCGGCCGGGCGGCATGGACAGCGCCGGCGCGCAGCACACGGCCGACTACCTGTCCGAGACCTTCGGGTTCATCGTCGGCAAGCGCGTCGCGCCGCCCGCGGGTACGACGGCCGTGCTGGCCGTCGCGGGCAGCCCGACCGTTGCGGTCGAGGTCGGCGACGACGGCCGGGGTCGCCGCCTGGATGCCGTACCGGACGCCCCGACGGTCCGGATCGACACCGATCGGGAAAGCTTCATCGTCCTGGCGGGCGGACGCCGTGCCGCGGAGCCGGGGTCCGTCGTTGTCTCGGGAGACCAGGAGCTCGGTCGACGCATCGTCGAGCGGCTCGCGACCACGCCTTGAGGACCGTCATGAACTGGAACGTCGCCGACCTGCCCGACCAGACCGGCCGGACGATCGTGGTGACCGGCCCGACGCTGGGAGGCCTCGGTCACCACACGGCACTCGAGCTGTCCCGACGCGGAGCGCGGGTGGTGCTCGCCGGACGAAACCCGGCCCGGGTCGAGGAGACGGTGGCGGCCATCCGGTCGGAGGTGCCGGAGGCGAAGCTCGAGGCGCTGCACCTCGACCTGGCCAGCCTCGCGTCGGTGCGCACCGCGGCGGCCGCGGCGCAACAGCTCGGCCCGATCGACGTACTGATCAACAACGCCGGGGTGATGGGGACGTCGTACTCCCGGACGGCCGACGGCCTCGAGCTCCAGATGGCGACCAACCACTTCGGACCGTTCCTGCTGACCGGGCTGCTGCTGCCGCAGCTCGTGCAGAGCGCGGACGGGAGGGTGGTGTCGGTCGCGTCGATGTTCCACCACTGGGCGGGCAAGGCGCCGCTCGGCGACCCGCGCGAACAGACCGGCCGCTACAGCAAGTGGCGGGTCTACGGGCAGTCGAAGCTGGCGAACCTGCTGTTCACCGCCGAGCTCGACCGACGCCTGAGCGCGGCGAACCTGCCGGTCCGGGCGGTGGCCGCACATCCTGGCTTCGCCGGGACCCATCTCGCGGCCAACGGCCAGTACGGCCGCCCGGGAGGTGGCATCGCGTCGGTCCTCGATGCCACTGTCAAGGCGATCTCGCAGTCCGCTGCCGCCGGAGCCTGGCCGTCCCTGATGGCCGCCACCGATGACCTGCCGGGCAACACCTTCGTGGGCCCGAGCGGGCTCAACCAGATGGTCGGGACGCCCCGGACAGTGGGCCGCAGCAAGCTGGCGCGGGACGAACGCGCGGCGGAGAAGCTGTGGGAGATCAGCGAGGCGACGGTCGACCTGCAGTACCCCTGAGGTAAAGGTTTTTCGTACCACCGACGCGCCGATGAGGACCACCTACTCTTCAAAGAGGGAGGGCCCTGGACAGGCTCTTCGCGGTGGGGGGACCAGGCGTGGCAGGCATCGACGACGGGCAAGGCTCGAGCGCTGACTTCTACGCGGCCCTGGTCAGGAAGTGGCAGGCCGAGGCCCGCGACCTGGTGCAGCAGCCGCCCCGCGAGGACCTCCTCTCCGAGCTCGACGTCGAGGAGATGGTCGAGCTCGGCTGGGTCGCGTGCGACCTGGCCGACGACACCGTTGTCATCGCCACCTGCGTTCGCCCGGCCGAGGAACTCGTGGTGGAGGTGCAGGAGCACTTCCCCGGCCGGTCGATCGAGTTCGTCCGCTGCGCGCAGCAGGACCTCGATGCCGTCGCCATGCGGGTACGACGCCAACGGGCGGGGGCCACGCGGCCGACGGTGCTGCCGATCGTTCGGCTCCGGCACCATCTCCTCGCCCTGACGATCGCTTCGCTCACGATCGCAGCGGGGTGCCTGCTGCCCCTCGGCCTGGTGGGTTCGCTGCTGCTCGTCGCGGTCGTCGTCTTCCTGGGCGGTGCGCTGGTCTCCTCCAGTGCTGGCTACCCGGCGCTGGTGAATGACCTCCGTGGACCGCAACGAGCGGAGCTGCGCGTGGTCGCGTCCCTGCCGTTCGACATCGTCAACGACCCGATCTCCGCGGACCAGGGCCTGCCCGTCTACACGGTGATCATGCGACTCACCGGCGGCGATCGCGCGGTGGAGGCGCTGTACGAGAACTTCAGCATCATCGACTACCCGTGGGCGCGCACCGACGCGATCCTTCTCGTTGCCGACAGCGACGGCGAAACCCTCGACGCGCTTCGCCGTACGACGCGACGGGCCTGGATCCGGGTGGCGAGGGTCCCCGACGACGACTTCGCCGACGCGGTGCGGGCCTACGACCACGGCCTGGCGCTGGCCCGTGGCCGCTACGTCGTCGCCTGGGAGCAGGACGAGACGCCCGCAAGGGACCAGGTACGACGGGCGGTGGCGGCGTTCGAGAAGGACCTGAACGCGCGGTTGGAGAGCGGCGACGCCGCGCCGCCCCTGCTCGCGCTGCGGGTCGCCCACCGGTTCAACTCGGCCGGTACTGCGTTCGGTCGGCTGTCTGCGGCCGACGAGGCGCTGCGCCTGGACCACAGCACCGGAGCGGCCTCCGGGGCTACCGGCGACCCCGACGTCACCTCGATGCACTGCAACATGCGGTTGCTGCGGCGGTTCGGAGGATTCGCCAGCCTGGCGTGGCGGCCGACCATGGAGAGCGCAGGCTCCGACGTGCCACCCCGGATCGAGGAGCTGGACTCGACGTCGACCCGGGCCGTCGGCCCCGGTCCGTTGCGGTGGACCCGCAACCGGTCCGAAGCGTTCGCGCTGATCGGGCTGGACGCGGTGGTGCAGGTCCGGACCATGATGGATCGGCGCCAGCGCCATCGTCGCGATGGTGCTCGCATCCGGGCGCTCGCGGTCGGGCTGGGCACGGCGGCGATGTTCCTCGCCTATCCCGTGGTGCTGGTCGGTGCGCTCGTCGCGGCCGTGCGGAGCCGCAACGAGGACAGCAGCCCCGCGCACGCGATCGCCTGGCTGGACCTCGCGACCGCCCTGTTCGTGCTCGCCGTCGCGATCGGTGCGGCCTGGGTCGTGCTGGCGCGGCGCCGTGGGTGGCGGGTCGGGTTCGCTGCGCTGGCCCTGCCCGGCCTCTGGTTCCTCCAGTCCCTCGCGGCGTGGTCGGCGCTGATCGCCGTACTGCTGCAACCGTCGCTCCACCGGGACTGGCCTAGCCTGAAGCCGTGACCAGCGACGACATCGCCCGACGGGTGGCCGAGGTTCGATTCACTCCTGTGCGGATGCGGGAGGGCTACGACATGGGGGAGGTCGACGCCTTCCTCGACCGGATCGTCGCGGTCGCGAACGATCCGGCGGCCATTGCTGCGCTCGTGAGCGGCGCCCGCTTCACGCCGGTGCGGCTGCGGGAGGGCTACCACATGGGGCAGGTCGACGCGTTCGTCCGTGGCCTGGTCGGTGGTGAGCCGAGGATCCCTGCTCCCGCTCCGGCGCCGGCACGTCCGCCGCACGGCGGCGGCATCACCGAGACGCGCAGCTGGTGGTCTCGCCTGTTCGGGCCCAAGGGCCGCTGAAGCGCGGATCAGGCGGCAAGCGGGACGGAACCGGGCATGATCGTCGGCTGGCACGCGCACGTGTCGCTGCAGGCGAGGTAGGTGTGCACCGCGTGCCCACAGGCCGGGCAGGGCAGGTCGTGGCTGAGGTGCTGCTGGGTGTTCGGGGTCGTGTCCCACATGGTCCTGTCTCCTTGGCCGAGTCGTGAGGTTCCTTCACTAGGACGACGAAGGACCCCACGCTGATACGACAGCGTCGGAGCAGAAAAATGATCGGGCTCAGCGCACCCGCGGGCCGTAGGACGCGTCGGCCTTCTTGAAGGCGGCCTCGCGGGCCGCCTTGGTGTTGCGGGCGGCCAGCAGGAAGGCCTGCTCGATGCGCTCCCGGGCGAACGTCCTGCGCGGCGAGGAGTTCCAGCTGTCGTTGAACAGCCTCTTGGCCGCAGCCAGCGCGTCGGGGGACTTCTGGGTGAGCTGTTCGGCGAGCCGGAACGCGGCCGCGACGGGGTCGTTGTCGAGCCTGGTGACCAGGCCGAGCTCGAGGGCGCGGGAGCCGTCGAAGATCTCCGCGGTCATCGTGAGCAGCTTGGCCTGGTCGATGCCGACCAGTTCCTTGAGCGCCTGGATGCCGGACATGTCGGGGATCAGGCCCCACTTGCCCTCGAGGACCGACCAGCGGGAGTCGGGGGTGGCGATCCGGAAGTCCGCGGCGAGCGCGATCTGCAGCCCACCGCCGAGGCAGTGGCCGTGCACGGCCGCGATCACGGGGACCGGGATCCGGCGGAAGGCCCAGGGGGCTTCCTGGAAGGTGTTCGTGCCCCGGAGCGGCCGCGGGACGAACGCCTTCGCGACGCCCACCGGGTTGCGGAGCACCGACGCGAAGTCGAGTCCTGCGCAGAACGCGTCGCCCTCGCCGCTGATGACCACCGCGCGCAGGGACTTGTCCTTGCGCAGCATCGTCGCGGTCGCGACGAGGTCGTCGAGGATGTCCAGGGTCAGCGAGTTCAGCTTGTCCGGCCGGTCCAGCCGGACGTGCGCGATGCCGTCGGTGATCGTGCAGGTCACCTGGCTGGGGTGGTTGCTCATGGACCGATACTACTGCTCAGTAACCACGATGCCGTACGACGTGGGTCACGTCGTACGGCATCGTGGTCTCGAGACGGTCGCTGCGCGCCCTCCTCGACCTCCGGGGAGGTCAGGCGGCCTTGCCGTCCGCCGCGGCGTACTCGTTCTTGGCCTTGCGCTCGAGCAGCTTCAGCATGACGCGGCGCTTGCGCTTGTCGGCGGTGGAGATCTTGTAGAGGGCGACCAGCTGGGTCGGCAGGTTCTTGGCGTTGGTGGTCTCGAGCCAGCCGTTCGGGAACGACAGCCGGACGACCTTGTGCCAGGCGCTGGCGACCTGGGGGATGAACGGGCGGGTGAGGTAGGTCAGCTCGTACTTGTCGAACACGGCCTTCACCTTGGGCGCGACCTCGGCGTACCGGTTGCTCGGCAGGTCGGGGAAGAGGTGGTGCTCGATCTGGTGCGACAGGTTGCCGCTCATGATGTGCAGCGCGGTCGAGCCGGAGAAGTTGGCCGATCCGAGCATCTGGCGCAGGTACCACTCGCCGCGGGTCTCGTTCTTCGGAATCGACTTGAGCTCGAACGTCTCGACGCCCTCGGGGAAGTGACCGCACATGATCACCGAGTGCGACCACACGTTGCGGACCAGGTTGGCGGTGAAGTTGGCCGCCAGGGCCGGCAGGAAGGACCCGGTCGGGATCGCGAGCGCCGGGTTGACGACGTAGTCCTTGGTGGCCTGCTTGCGGATCTTGGTCAGCGTGCCCTTGAGGTTCTTCTTGAACGCCTCGCTCCGCTTGTCCTTCGGGATGCGCAGGTTGCGGCCGAGCTCCAGGTCGTACGCCGCGATGCCGTACTCGAAGAAGCAGGCGTTGATGAAGTTCCACATCGGCTGCGCGAGGAAGAACGGGTGCCAGCGCTGCTCCTCGTCGACGCGCATGATGCCGTAGCCGAGGTCGTTGTCCTTGCCGACGATGTTCGTGTGGGCGTGGTGCACCTGGTTGTGCGAGTGCTTCCAGGCGTCCGAGGGAGTCGCGTTGTCCCACTCCCACGTCGTCGAGTGGATCTTCGGGTCACGCATCCAGTCCCACTGGCCGTGCATGACGTTGTGGCCGATCTCCATGTTCTCGAGGATCTTCGCGACGCTCAGACCGACCGTCCCGGCGACCCAGGCGGGCGGGAAGATGCTCGCGAGCAGGACGGCGCGGCTGCCGAGCTCCAGCTTGCGCTGCACGTCGACGACCTTGCGGATGTACGCCGCGTCGCGCTCGCCACGGGTGTCGATGACCTCCTGGCGGATGGCGTCGAGCTCGGCGCCGAGCGCCTCGATCTGCTCGGGGGACAGGTGCGCGATCGGGTTGGTGCTCTTCTGCGTGATGGTGGTCATGCGGAGGCTCCTTCGAGGTCGAGGTCGATGTGGCAGTCGCCAGCGGCGGCGCTGATGCAGGTCTGGATGGGAACGCCACCCGGGTTGGTCTCACCCGGGACGGCGACGGTGACTTCACCGGTGCGCAGGTCGCGCACGACACCGGACTTCATCGGCAGGACGCAGCCCATGCAGATGCCGATCCGGCAACCGCTGGGCATCAGGACACCGGCCGACTCGGCGGCGTCGAGGATCGGGGTGGCGCCGTCCGCCTCGACGACCTGGTCGCTGCCGCCGGCGAAGGTGACCGTGCCGCCCTCACCCTCGGTGTCGACGATGGCCGCGCGGAAGCGCTCGGTGTTGAGCGTGAGCTGACGGTCGGCGTAGAACGCCTCGAGGGTGTCGAGCAGGCCGGCCGGGCCGCAGGCGTAGGCCGCGCGCTCGGCGAGGTCGGGGACCTCGGTCTCGAGGTCGGCCGTGGTGAGCAGGCCGTCGGTGTCGGTGTGGCGCTCGATGAGGCGGATCCGGCCGGCCTCGGCGTGGTCGCGGAGCTCGGCGCCGAAGATGACCTCGTCACGGCTCATCGCGGAGTGCACGAGGACGATGTCGAAGTCCCCCGCGACGCTGTGTGCGTTCGAGCGGTTGTAGAGGTTGCGCAGCATCCCGATGACCGGCGTGATGCCGGAACCGGCGGTGACCAGGAGCAGCTTGGTCGGGCCGACGCCGGAGGTGTCGAGGACGAAGTCGCCCTCGGCCTGGGCGAGGTGGACCATCTGGCCGGCCCGGGCGCTGTGCACCAGGTGCTGGGAGACGACACCGCCCGGGATCGCCTTGACGGTGATCGAGATCCGGCCGTCGCGACGCGGGCCGTGGGTCAGGGAGTAGGTGCGCCACAGGCGGATGCCGTTGACGTCGACCCCGATCCGGACGTACTGCCCGGGGATGTGGCCGGCCCAGTCCTTGCCCGGCTTGATGACGATGGTGGCCGCGTCGGCGGTCTCGGCCTGGACGGACTCGATGCGTCCCTGCAGGCCGACCGCAGCGCCGGGGCGCAGGGGAGCGAAGTGGTCGAGGATGTCGTCGACGGTCAGCGGGGTGACCGCTGCGTCGAGGACGGTGCGGAGCCGGGACGTGAGCCTTCCGGCGCGGGCGGCCGCTGTGGGGGCCGCGGTCGTGGTGCTCATGCATCAAGCGTCGCAGCCTGGGGCGCTAAACTCATGACACCA
>JAKFEI010000224.1:0-24235 GCA_036675765.1 Nocardioides sp.
GGCGACCAGGTAGCCGATCGGAGCGAGGATCCGCACCCAGCGGTGGTCGGTCATCACCACCATCGCCATCAGGCCCAGGCCGATGCCGACATTGATGACCTGCTTGACCAGGAAGGCGCGGGTGTCGCCACCGGTCAGGTCATTGCGTTCGAGGGTCGCCGACCAGATCAGCAGGCAGCCCAGGAGCGAGAGCAGGACGACGGCGCCGAGCAGCACCTGGTCGATGTCGCCCCAGCGCAGGAAGGACACCCGCCGCGACGCGGTCGTGCGGTGCGGCCGACCTCCGGCCGAGGCCCGCGTGGCCTGGATGCGGTTGCTCATCGTCAGTCCTTTCGGGCCGGGGGAAGGATCGAGCCGTCCTCGGCGAAGGTCGGCAGCGCAGTCGGCGGCGTGACGCCGGGGATCGCGGCCTTGTCGGGACGCACCTTCTCGCCGTCGACGCCGTACAACGCCTCCCAGATCGCACGGATGCCGTCACCCGTGGACCCGGATCCGGTGCCGCCCTGGGTCATCATCATCACGACGACGTAGTCCTTGGTGTACGACGCCACCCAACCGGTCGACTGCTTGCCATAGACCTCCGCGGAGCCCGTCTTGGCGCGGATCTTCACCTTGTCGATCGGGAAGCCACCGAGCTTCCAGGCCATGGTGCCGCCCGGCAGCGCGACGCTCTTGAGCGCGTCGTCGAGGTACGTCAGGACCTTCGCCGGGATCTTCAGCTTGCGGTCCTTCTTCGGGGCGATCTCGCGGATCACCTCGCCCTCGGGCGAAACGATCGCCTTGGCGACCCGGGGCTCCCACAGCGTGCCGCCGTTCGCGATCGCGGCGTAGCCGCGGGCCAGCTGGAGCGGCGTGACGATCGTGTCGCCCTGGCCGATCGCGAAGTTGGCGGCGTCGGGAAGGCGGTACTTCCAGCCCTCCACGCAGAACTCGCGGGAGAACTTGTAGACGAAGTCGGACGTCTTCTTGTCCTGCGGCTTGGCCGCGATCCCGCAGTAGTAGTCCTTCATCGACTTGTAGTAGGCGAGCTTCCACTTGCGGTCCGCCACCCGGCCCGAGGCCTCGCCCGGCAGGTCGATCCCCGTCTGGTCACCGAAGCCGAATGCCTCGGCCTCCTCGACGAGGGGATCCTTCGCGTTGACGTCGTCGGGGTCGGACCCGAACTTCTGCCAGAAGTGCATGCCGACCTGGTAGAAGAACGTGTTGCAGGAGACGCCGAGTGCCTTGGCGAAGCCGATTGAGCCATAGCTGCCGGATTCGTAGTTGTGGAAGGGACGGTTGCCGATCTGCACGGCCGAGGGGCAGCTGAGAACGGTGTCGCGGGAGTAGCCGTTGGTCAGCGCTCCGACGGTCATGAACGGCTTCCACGTCGAGCCGGGGGCGAACTGGCCCTGGAAGGCCCGCGACAGCAACGGGGTGCCCGCCGCCTCGGAGTACAGGCGCTCGAGCTGCTTGTCGGTGATGCCGCCCACCCAGACACCGGGGTCGTACGTCGGCTGGCTGGCCATCGCGATGATCCGCCCGGTCTTCGCCTCCATCACGATCGCCGCACCCGAGTCGGCCTCGAACTTCCGCTTGGTCACGGGGTCGGTGGTGGCGCGCTGGGTCTTGATCATCTTCGCGAGCTGCTCCTCGACGATGCCCTGCACACGGGCATCGATCGTGGACACGAGGGTGTCACCCGGCTGCGCCTCGAGGTCGGAGACGTCCTGGCGGACCCGGCCCTTCGAGTCGACCGCGACCTGCTGGTAGCCCGGCTGCCCGCGCAGCCACTCGTCGTACTCCTTCTCGACGCCGGCACGACCGACGACCGAGGCACCGTTGACCGAGCTGTCGCCGGAGTCCTCGGCATCGTCCAGCTCTTCCTTGGTGATCGGGCTGACGTAGCCGAGCAGGTGCGCCGCATTGATGCCGTACGGCGACGGGTACTGCCGCACGCTCTGCCGGTCGACGACGACCCCCGGGAAGTCCTCGGGTTGCTCCAGGATCCGCAGCGCGGCGGCTTCCTTGACGTCGAGCGCGACGGGCACCGCCTGGAAGGGCGACCCGTTCCAGCACTCGCCGGCGATCGAGCCGCTCTGCCCGCAGAGCAGCAACTTGCCCTCGATCGCCTTGACGGGCATCCCGATCGCCTTGCCGGTGCGGCGCAGCAGCTCGGCGCGGTCGGCCTCGGACATCTTGCCGAGAAGGGTGCGGTCCAGCGAGACCACCCAGGTGAGGCGGTTGGTGACGAGCGGACGGCCCATCGCGTCGACGACGAGGCCGCGCTGGGGCTGGACGACGATCTCGCGCACCGACTGCGAGGCAGCCTGGCCCTGGTACTGCTCCCCCGAGATGACCTGGAGGTAGTAGAGCCGCGCGCCGAGCGTCGCGAGCAACGAGAAGACGAGGGTCTGGATGACGATCAGCCGGAGCCGACTGCGATGGGAGGCGCCGCCCGAGGTTGCAGCCATCAGGCGCGCGCCCACTGGGTCCGCGCGGCCCCGGCAGCCCTGTCGGCGCTGAGACGGCGCAGCAGCCACCAGACGGCGGGAACGACCACGAGCGCAGCGATGACGTCGAGCAGCAGGGCGACCAGCGCGACGGGCAGCAGGTCACCGACACCGGCGCCGGCGTCGTTGAGGAACACGCCGCTGAGCGCGAAGACGGACGTCCCGACGAAGGAGGCGCCCGCGGCGGCCGCGAGCACGAGGCTCAACGGCGGACGTCGTAGGCCGGCGGGCTCGAACCGGGCGACCTCGGCGGTGTTGTCGTGGGCCAGCCGGCCGATGACGTAGCCGACGACGGTCAGGGCCAGCGCCCAGCGGCCCGCGAGGTGGTCCGCGGGGGGCGCGATGTCGAGCACCAGGCCGGCGAAGAACCCGGTCAGGGTGGCGTAGCGGGTGTCGGTGGCCAGCGCAGTGGCGACCACGACGAGCAGGACGAGGTCCGGAACGACACCCAGGCCGCCGACCCGCCAGGCGAAGTGCGGCAGGACGGTCACCTGCAGCATCAGCGCGGCGACGACGGCGACGATCACGGCGAGCAGCCGGCCGGCGGAGTTGGTCCTCATGGAGTCAGGCTCCCGTCTGCCTCGATGACGCGGCCCGGTGTGCCGGACGGCACCACCACCCCGACCAGGTCGAGGGAGGTGAAGTCGACGTTCGGCGCGATCACCGAGCGATAGGAGGTCTCGCGGAGCGATTCGTAGACCTTGGTCACCTTGCCGATCGGCACGCCGGCGACGTACGGCGAACCGCCCTCGCTCCCCCACGTGACGATCTGCTGGCCAACCTTCGGGACCACGTTGCGGTCGGCGAGCTCCATCTCGAGCCGGTCGTCCTCACCGAGGGTGCCGTGGCCGTTGACGAAGCCGAGCTCCTTGTTGTCACCGATCCGGCCACCGACGGCCGAGGAGTTGTCCACGATCAGCAGCACGGTGGCGGTGTGGCTGGTCACCGAGGTGATCCGGCCGACGAGGCCCTGCGCGGCGACGACGGTCAGGTCCGGGCGCAGGCCGGCGTCCGAGCCCGCGTCGAGGGTGACGGTGCTGGAGAACGACTGGGCGGCGCCGATCGCGATCACGCGCGCCGGCACCAGGGCGTAGCCGAGGTCACCGGCCACGGCACGGAGTCCTTCGAGGTCCTGCAACCGCTGGTCGTCGTACCCGGCCTTGCCGAGCTGGTTGCGCAGCGCGGCGTTCTCGGCCTCGAGCGCAGCGACCTCGTCGCGCAGCGAGCCGTTGTCGCGGAACGCACCGGGGACGCCCGCGACGGGGCGAACGACCGTCGCGACACCGGCCTGGACCGGGCCGATCACCTCGCCGACGACGCGGCGAACCGGCGCGATCGGCGAGTCGTCGCCGCCCGCCTTGTCCACGACCATCAGGGCAGCGCACGCGAGCACCAGCGCCACGACCAGGGAGCGGGAGGGTCGACCCCGGTCGTCCCCGTCCCGTGCAGGAGTACGACGACCACGGCTGCCCTGCGAAGGGGTGGGCGAAGGGGTGGGCGAACGCACCGGGCGGGTGTCGAGGGTCATCAGAAACGCCGGGGGTTGGTGACGAGCACCTGCTGGAGGGCTTCGAACTCCTCGACACAGCGGCCCGCACCCATCGCGACCGACACCAGCGGGTCGTCAGCGACGTGCACGGGCATGCCGGTCTCGTGGCGGATCCGCTCGTCGAGGCCGCGGAGCAACGCTCCCCCGCCGGTGAGCACGATGCCGCGGTCCATGATGTCGCCGGCGAGCTCGGGCGGGGTCTGGTCCAGGGTGACACGCACGGCGTCCACGATCGAGTGCAGCGGCTCCTCGAGGGCCTGGCGGATCTCGGCACTGGAGACGACCACCGTGCGCGGCAGGCCGGAGACCATGTCACGGCCTCGCACCTCGCCCTCGGGCTCGCCCGGCCGCGGGAACGCGTTGCCGAGGGTGATCTTGACGTCCTCGGCGGTGCGCTCGCCGAGCATGACGCCGTGCTCCTTCTTCATCCACGCGATGATCGCGGCGTCGAGGTCGTCGCCGGCGGTGCGGATGGACAGGGACGTGACGATGCCGCCCAGGGAGATCACGGCGACCTCGGTGGTGCCGCCGCCGACGTCGACGATCATGTTGCCGGTGGCCTCGTGGACGGGGAGCCCGGCGCCGATCGCGGCAGCCATCGGCTCCTCGACGACGTAGACCCGACGGGCGCCGGCCTGGTAGCCGGCCTCCTTGACCGCACGCTGCTCGACGGGCGTGATCGAGCTCGGTACGCAGATCACCATCCGCGGCTTGGCGAAGTAGCGGCGACGGTGCACGCGCGCAATGAAGTGGCGCAGCATCTGCTCGGTCGCCTCGAAGTCGGCGATGACGCCATCACGCAGCGGGCGCAGCGCGGTGATGTTGTCGGGGGTGCGGCCCAGCATCTGCTTGGCCTGGTGGCCCACGGCGATCACTTCGCCGGTGGTGTCGTTGAGCGCGACCACGCTGGGTTCGTCGAGCAGGATGCCACGGCGGCGGACATAGACGAGCGTGTTCGCGGTACCGAGATCCACGGCCATGTCCCGACCGATGATGGAGTTCGCCCTCACGATTCCTCGCAACGTCGCCGGACCAGCCGAAATCGACCAGTCCGCTCGCGCGCATTAGGGGAAGCCGGCCGGAACCGGGGCGGCCACCGGGCGCACGGTCCGACGGTCTCCGCTTGTGAGAGTAGGTAAGCGAAGGCCGATCAGCGCGGAGGCACGCCGAGGCGTGTCGTGGCGCCTACAGCGTGGGGAACCAGAGCGCGATCTCGCGCTCGGCCGACTCGGGCGAGTCCGAGCCGTGCACGAGGTTCTCGCGGTTGGACAGCGACAGGTCGCCGCGAATGGTGCCGGGAGCAGCCTTGCGGCCGTCAGTGGCGCCGTTCAGGGCACGCACGACCTCGATCGCCTCGTCACCCTCGAGGACCAGGGCCACGAGCGGACCGCTGGTCACGAAGTCCCGCAGCGGCGGGTAGAAGTCCCGCTCGACGTGCTCGGCGTAGTGGGCGTCGGCCTGTGCGGCGTCGATGTGGCGCTGCTCGAGCGCCACGATGCTGAGGCCCTTGGCCTCGAACCGGGCGAGCACGTTGCCGACCAGGCCACGGCGGACCGCGTCCGGCTTGAGAAGGACGAGAGTGCGTTGGGTCACGGCAGTGACCCTAGATGACGCGCGTTTCGTTTCGCATCCGGCTGCTCCTGAGCACTCACTGGAACTGGAGCTGGACCATCTCGTCGACCAGCCACGCGCCGTCGACGTGGACCATCGACAGCTCGACGCCACTGCGCGCGTGGAGTGGCTCTGCTCCGCCGTCGCGGATCTCCTTGTCGGTGAGGGTCTGGTCGGTGAAGACCAGGACCTTCACGTGCTCGGAGTCCTTGACCGTGGCCGCCGAGTTGACCACCCGCCCACGGCTGATCAGTTCCCGCGGGCCGACCATCTTCTCGCGGAGGCCCTCGAGGGCCTCGGGCGAGTACTCCTCCTGGAACTTCTCCGTGCCGCTGGCCGTCACCCAGGCCATGTCGTCGTCATAGGTGCGGTGGTCGTACGTCAACCAGGCAACGACGATCCGTTCGGCCTCCTCGGTCGCAGCACTCTCGGCACTGGCTCGGTCCTCGAGGTCGGACCGGTCCTGCGCCAGCGTGAAGCATCCGATCGCCGCAGCGATCAGGAGCAGGGCCAGGACGGCACTGACGATCGGCCAGCGCCGGTCACGCACCGGTGCCGCGACAGTGTCCGGGCCGTCGGTCTCGCCCGCGTCGGTCTCGCCCGCGTCGGTGTCCGTCGTTGCTTCGGCAGTTCGTTCCACGTCGTCCGTCATCGCTCTCATCGTAGGGGTGCCGGCGCCCACTGGGCGCCGCGCTGGGAGGCGGAAGAGCTCTTCGGGCACTGTCCGCCGTCCTGCAAGGGGTAGCGCGTCGTCTCGCGGGCGCCGCGTTCGACATGGCCGTAGCCGCAGTACGTGAAGTGCTCGAAGAAGGCGTTCAGGTGGACGGCTCCTCCATGGATGCCGTTGCTGAGCGCCCGGAAGCCGCGGGGGTAGTCGCGCAGCAGGGCACGCAGGTGCGGGTCACGGGCAGCCGCGACGTCGGCGAGCGTGATGTACGGATCGAGGTAGGCGGGCAGGATGTCCTCGACGTCGCGGACCAGGCCGCGCATCTCCTCGATCTGCCCCGGTGCCCGCTCGAGCAACCGCACCAGCACCGGGTCGATCTTGCGCAACCAGGCGGCGAAGACGGTCGCGTTGCGGGTGATCGTGTCGAAGTCGGGCACCAGGTCGGCGCCCAGGCGCAGCAACTGGTCTCCGTTGTCGAGGAGCCGCCGCGTCATGTCCGACCGGGCGTCGAACTCGTTGAGGAGCACCGCACCCTGCACGACCATCCGCTGGAGGTCGTCCTCGGTGCCCTTGAGGCCCTCGGCGGTCTCGGTCAGCACCGTTCGCAGGGCCTTGACGTCGATCTGTTCGATCAGGTTGTTGAGATGGGTGGCGGCCGTCGCCAGGCTGGTGGGCAGGTCACCGGCAGTTCCCACGACCGTGGCCCCGCTCTCGAGGTACGGCGGCTTGTCAGTGGCGGGCTGGAAGTCGATGTACTGCTCACCGACCGGCGACAGGCTGCGGACCTTCGGACGCGCATCCACCGGGATGTCGGCCGACCCGTCGAGACGGACCGATGCCTCGACGCCGGTGTCGGAGAGGTTGAGGTCGGTCACCTTGCCGACCCGGACACCCCGGTACGTGACCTCCGAGCCCGCGTAGAGGCCGCCGCTGCTGGGGAAGGTGACCGTCACGACGACCGGACGCTCCGTCAACGGCGTCCGGAGCGCGACCCCGAACAGGTAGAGCAGGCAGAGCACGAACGAACCGGCGACACCGGCGACGCTGGCGATGTACTTGCGTTTCATCGACGTCCCCCCAGGAGGTCGAGACCCGGCAACAGTGACCGTCCGGCGTCGCCGGTGACGTCGGTGTCGAGCGAGGGGCGCGGAGCGCTGCCCACTGGCCCCAGGAGATTGAGCTGGGTCTCGGTGAGGTGGAGCTTGGCCCGCAGGGGCAGGGTCTCGCTGGGCACGGTCTTCTCGAGCTGTCGGGCGACGGCGATCAACGCGTCGAGGCCCGACCGGAAGCCGGAGCGGGTCTCGAGGACGGCGTCCGCGATCGGTCCGAGGTCCCTGAGGATGCCGAGCAGCGGGTCATCGATCTTGAGGGCCAGACGCTTTGCAGTCGCGGCCAGGTCCTTGGCCCCGGCAAGGAGCGCGATGACCTTGTCGGTGTCCTCGGCGAGGATCTCGAACGCCGGCCCGACGTCACGGAGAGCTCGCTTGATCGTCCCCTGTCGTTGCGACAGGACCACGGACACGGAACGCAACGATGCGAGGGTCCGGGCGATGTCGCCCCGACTGGCGTTGGCCTGGCGCAGGAACGCCGCGACCCTCTCGACGGTGTCACGGATCTGGTCCTCACGGCCACCGAGGGTCGCGTTGAGCTCCTCGGCAATGACCTGCAGCTCGCCGAGACGACCGCCGTTGATCAGGGTCGACGCCGATGCCAGCGCGTCCTCGACCGAGGGAGCGGTGGCCGTCTGGGCCTCCGGGAACGTGCCGTCATCGGCGAGGTTCGCCCCTGATGCCCCCGGAGTCACCTGGATGAACAGCTCCCCGAGCGGGGTGTCGTAGCGCAGCCGCGCTGACGAGTCCTCCGGGATCTCCACGGACTCCTTGATGTCCATGGTGACGAGGGCCTTGAAGTCCTTCGCCTCGACGCTCTGCACGCGCCCGACCGAGACTCCGTTGACCTTCACCTGGGCGCCCTGCGCCAGGTTGAGGGCCTGGTCGAACACCGCCGACACCTGGTACGTCTCGCCACCGACCGCCGAACCGGGAAGTGGAAGGTCCTTGTAGCCGGTGGAGCACCCGGTCAGGCCCAGCGCGAGCAGTGTGGTCACCAGTGCGTGCCTCATCAGTTGCCTTCCTTGGGAAGTCCGCCGCCACCAAGGAGCCCGCCACCGAGAAGGTTGTCGAGGATCCCGGTGAGGTCCGGGAAGGATGCCAGGTTGCACACCGGGCCGAGGAGCTGGCAGACCCGCTCGAAGAGCGGACCGAGCGGAGTCAGCTGGGTCGGGATGGCCCGGACCCAGATGTGACCGTCAGGCGCTCCGGCATTGGCGACGTTCTGCGTCGCCAGGGGCATCACCTCGATGGTCTCCGCCAGGTCCCGGCGGCTCGCCAGGAGGTTCTGGAAGAGCTTCTGCACCTGCGCGAGGCTTGCCTTGACCGAACCCCGGTTGTCCTTGCTGAACTTCGCAATCCGGTCGGCAGTGGCGGACACACCCTCGAGCATGTCGGCGATGGTGCTCCGCTCCGAGTTGAGAAGCTCAATGGCGCTGCCGAGGTTGGTGATGAAGGTGCGGACCAGTTCGTCGTTGCTCACCAGACCGCTGGTCAGGGTGTCGAGCGACTCCATGGTCGCGAAGATGTCCGGGCTCTGTCCGTGCACCATGTCCACCAGGCCGGCCATGCCGCTGACAGCACCGCGCAGCTCGTCGCTGTTGCCGCTGAACGCGGCTGCGGTCACCTGGAGCACCTCGCGCAGGCCGTTCGCGACCTTCGGTGCGCTCAACGACTCCGCCAGGTCGGAGATCGAGCCGAGCACCCGGTCGAAGTCGACGGGTGTACGGGTCCGCTCGAGCGGGATCGTCGCCCCGGACGCCATCTCCTTGCCACTGGAGTACGCCGGCGTCAGCTCGACGTAGCGGTCGGTGGCGACCGACCGTGACACCACGACGGCGGCAGCGTCGGCGGGGATCCTGATCTCGTCGTCGGTGACCTCGAGCGTGACCTCGACGACGTCGCCCGTCGGCTCGATCCTGCTGATCGTGCCGACCGGGACACCCATGACTCCGACATCGTTGCCGACGTACAGACCAGCGGCGTCGGCGAGGACCACGGTGATCTCACGATCCTCGCTGCCGAACGGCACACACCCGGCGAGCGGCGCGGCCGTCAGCACGACCAGCGCAGAGGTGAACAGGCGACGCATCTCAGCACCCCCCTGCCGGGCCGCAGCGGACCTTGTCGGGCAACGGGTCGGTGAGATACAGGTTGATGAACGGGCCGTCCCCGGTGGCGTTGGCGAAGTAGCGCGACGTCACGGCGAGGTTGTGCAATGCCGCCTTGAGGTCGTCGTCCTTCGCGGTGAGGACACCGACGACGGTGTTGAGGTCACGCAGCATCGGCTTCAGGTCTGCCTCGTTGTCGTCCATGATCCCGTTGATCGACGCGGTCACCGACGTGATGTCGCCGAGCAGGTCGCGGATCGCCTCGCGTCGTCGTACGAGCTCGCCGATGACGAGGTTGGACTGCTTCATCAGGTTCACCAGGTCGGCCGTGCCGCTCGAGAGCTGGTCGGAGATCATCCGTGACGCTTCGAGCAGTTCGTCGATCTGGCCCTCGCGTGCGGTGATCACCTCGGAGATCCGGGCAATGCCCTGGAACGCGGGTGCCAGCTGCGGTCCCGCCACCTTCAGGGTGTCCGCGACCACGCTGAGCGCCTCGCTGATCTTCTCGGCATCGATCTGGTCGACCGCGCCGGTTCCCTTGTCGATGACGTCCTGCAGGTTGAAGGGCACCGAGGTGTGGGCGAGCGGAATCGTGTCGGACGGCAGCTCGCCGCTGCCCTTGGGGCTGATCTCCAGGAAGTGGGTGCCCAGCAGGGTGCCGACCTTGATCGACGCCTCGGACTGGGCGCCGAGCTCGATGTCGTTGGAGACGGTGAACTCGATGACGACGTGGTCGCCGTCGACCTTCACCTTCCGCACCTCACCGACTTCGACGCCGGCGATCTGCACCCCTTCGGTGGCGCGCAGGCCGCCGGTGTGGCTGAACTCTGCCTTGTAGGTGTGCGCACCGAACGGGATCACGCTGATCGCCAGCACTGCGGCGCCCATGACGCCGAGGGCAACGAACGCGGCGATCCCGATCCGGAACGGGTCCTCACGGCTGAACAACTTCTTCATCGGCACACCTCCGAGTTGGTGCCCGGGAGGTCGGTGGTGTCGACGGAGAGCGGGCCCAGGTCGAGCTCGAGATCGCAGAAGTAGAAGGTCAGCGCGTTGCGGTAGGACAGCACACGGGAGAGCGTCCCCATGAGCGAACCGAACCCGTCGACCGCTCCCCCGAGGCGGGACTTCTCCGAGGCGAACATGTCCAGCAGGGCCTTGGACTTCTCCACGTCGGCGTTCAACGGTCCTCGAACATTGCGCAGGAACTCCTCGCTCGTGTCGAGCATCTGGGAGATGTCGTCGATCGTCTGGCCGAACACCTTGCGATGGCGGGCCAGCCCGGCCATGAAGGTGGTCAGCTGGCGGACGGTGCTGCGCAGCTCGTCACCCTGACCGGCCAGGTCGGTGAGAACGGGCGTCAGTCCGTCCATCACCTGGGAGAAGAGCTCGTCGCGGTCGGCGAGGAAGTTGGTCAGCTGGGCGGTCTGCCCGAGGAGGTCGGACACGGTGCCGCCCTCACCCTGCAGCACCTTGATCACCGACTCGGACAGCTTGTTCACGTCCGCCGGCTTGAGCACGTCGAACAACGGGCGGAAGCCGTTGAGCAGCGCCGTCAGGTCGAAGCCGGGGCTGGTGCGATCGATCGGCACGATGGCTCCCTCGGACATCTCGGTGCCGCGTTCGGCCGGCTGCACGATCGAGAGGTACCGCTGACCGAGCAGGTTCTGATAGCGCATGACCAGGGTGGAGTTCGAGAGGAGGGGTTGGTCGGCGCGGAGGGTGAACGTGACCTTCGCCGTACGACCGGTGGCCTCGTCGACCCCGATGCCGGTGATCTTGCCGACCTGTACCCCGGCGACGCGAACGTCGTCGCCGGACCGCAGACCGCTCACGTTGACGAACTCCGCGCCGTACTCGCGGACCCCGCCCTCGACGTTGTCGGCCATCGTGTTGGCCAGCAGCACCAGCAGCATCGCGGACGCCGCGAAGAACGCGATGACCTTGACGTAGACCGCCTTGACCTTGAAGTTCGGGAACCTCGACACGTCAACCACAGTTGCCCCCCGGGTTCGAGCCGTAGCGCGGGCAGTTGGCGCGGGTGTAGTCGTTGGGACCGCGGACGTGGACGTAGCCCTCGACTCGGGCGTAGCCGTCCTCGAGGACGCTGAGCAACTTGGCTGAGGTCTGACCGGTCACCAACAACGTGTCGCGCAGGCCGCCACGCTCCTCGTGCAGGGTGTCGACCAGGGTCACCGACAGCGACAGTGCGTGAAGGTAGTCACGCTCGTGCGTGACGAGGAGGGTGTTGGCCTCCTGGACCAGCGCGAGCCCGCTGTCGAGGACCGTGCCGAGCTCCTCGCGACGCTCGACGAGGTTGTCGAGGATGACCAGGGCATCGTCGGTGACGTCCAGCAGCTCCGGGGCGTTGCGGGCGACCGCGTCCAGGTTGACCGCGAGCAGCCGGAGGTCGCCACGCAACCGCGGGATCAGCGGAGCGAACCTGGTCGTGTATCCGTCCAGCGTGTCCAGAGCGACACCGAGGTCGTCGCCGCGGCCGTCGAGCACCGTGGACAGCGTGTGCAGCGCGGTGGCCAGCTCGGCCGGACCGAGGGCATCGACCAGGGTGTCGATGCTGTCGAGCGCGGTCTGCAGCTCGAGCGTGGTGGCCGAGGTGTCCTGGACGATCGTGGCGTCCGCCGTGATGGGGTCGCCGGAGGGTTGGTCGAGGGGCACGACGAGGTCGACGTACGACGTCCCGAACACGGAGGCGGGCAACACTCGAACGCGCACCCCGCCCGGGATCTTGTCGACCTGGTCCTTGTCCAGCTCCAGGCCCAGCGTGACCTGCTGGGCGTCACCGGCAACGGAGGTGACCTTGCCGACCACCATGCCGCGCATCTTGACGTCGACACCGCTCCGGATGGCGCCGCCGGCGGAGCGCAACTCGGCCGTGACGGGCACCCGGTCGGAGAAGACGCCGTTCATCTTGAGCGCGAGGACCACCAGCATCGCCACGATGACGCCGAGCACGACAACGCCCTGGATCGCCAGCTGGTGGCGGGTGGGCTCGCCGTGGCGGGAGCGGAAGAGGGCCATCACGCTCACCCCGAGATCCTGATGCCGGGATCGGTGCCGTAGAAGAACAGCGTGAAAAGCATGTCGATCAGGATGACGCTGACGATGCTGGCCCGGATCGCGCGACCGGTCGCCTCGCCGACGCCCGCCGGTCCGGGCGGGGCATTCATGCCGTACCAGCAGTGGATCAGCGCCACCATCAACGTGAAGACGAGGATCTTGACCGTCGAGATGAGCAGGTCGCGACTCGACAGGAACTGTCCGAAGTAGTGGTCGTAGGTCCCTCCGGACTGGCCGAACAGGATCGTCACGACGGACCTCGACGCGATCCATGAACCGATCAGGCCGATGAAGTACAGCGGAAGGATGGCCGTCATGGTGGCGACGACGCGCGTGGTCACCAGGTACTGCATCGGCGGTACGGCCATCACCTCGAGGGCGTCGATCTCCTCGTGGAGCTTCATCGAGCCCAGTTGCGAGGTGAAGCGGCAGCCCACTTGCGAGGCAAGCGCGAGCGACGCGATCAGCGGCGCCAGCTCGCGGGTGCTGACGCCGGCATTGATGGCACCAGTGAGGGGGCCCAGGCTCAGCAGCTCGAGGCCGCTGAAGCCCTCGATGCCCAGCGAGGTGCCGGCGGCGACCGACAGCAGCACCATGATGCCGATGGTGCCGCCGCCGACGAGGAGCGCGCCGGTTCCCCACGCGATGTCGGTCAGCTGCCGCAGGTACTCGGTCGGGTAACGGCGCAGCGTGATCGGGACGGCAGCCAGCACCCGCGCGCTGAACGAGCCGAAGGAACCCAGGCGCGCGAGGATGTTCACGATCCCGTCGACGGCACTCACGACCCGGTCCCCGACGACCTGGCCGAGGCCGCCGCGCCCGAGGCCGGTGGCCGACGTCATCAGACCAGCCTCTGCGGCACGAGCATCACGTAGACCTGCGTGACGCCGACGTTGACCAGCGCCAGCAGGATCACGCTGAGCACGACCGACTGGTTGACGGCGTCCGAGACGCCCTTCGGGCCGCCGCGCGCGTTGAGGCCCTTGTGGGCGGAGACCATCACCGCGATGAAGCCGAAGATCGCGGACTTGAGGACCGCCATCACCAGGTCGAGGATCTGCCCGAACGAGATGAACGCTCCGAGGTAGGTGCCCGAACTGACCGCGCCGGAGCCGACCACCAGGACATAGCCGGTCATGATGGCCGTGGTCGCCACCACCGCACTGAGGCAGACCCCCACGATCACCGCCGCGACCAGCCGCGGCGCGACCAGCCGCTCGATCGGCGAAATGCCCATGACCATCAGGGCGTCGATCTCCTCACGGACGGTGCGCGCTCCCAGGTCGGCCGTCACCGCGGCGCCGACCACCCCGGCGATCATGATGGCGGCGACCAGGGGCGCGGCCTGGCGCATCACCCCGATCGCATTGACCGCTCCGATGAAGGAGTTGGCCCCGATCTGTCCGGCCACACCGCCGACCTGGACCGAGACGATCACGCCGAACGGGACCGAGACGAGGATCGTCGGCAGCAGCGAGACACGGGTCATGAACCACGCCTGCAGGAAGAACTCGTCCCACGAGAACCTGCCGCGGACGATGCCGACGGTGGCCGCGATGGTGGCGTCCCAGGACAGCACGACGATCTCGCCCGCCGTCTTGATTCCGGTCGTCGCATGGTCGACGAGGAAGTCGACGGCGTCGCGGGTGCCCGTCACCGCACTGGCCACGACGCCACCTGCCTGAACTCGAGCACCACTGGCCTGCCCCCATGGATTGACGTCTTAACAGATGCTAAGAACAGGACAGGACCATAGCCGAAGCCGGCCCGCCTGTGACCCCTCTCACCGAAAATCCCACAGGGCGATGGTCCGACCGACCTGTCAGCGAGAGGTCATTCGTCCTGTTCGCGCCGCAGCTGTTCGAGCTTCTCGAGCGTGATCAACTGGCTGGCGGGAGGCGGAACGACCTCGACCGCAGCGTCCCAGTCGACCCACGTGAACTGCACACCGCCGGCGTCGAGATCGTTCGAGCGACGCACGATCCGTCCGGACTGGTCGAACCAGAACTCCGTGACGTCGACACCGACACCGACACCGACACCGGCGTCGGTCGCGTTCGCTGCCGGCTCCGCGATCACCTGGTAGCGCCGGGCGCGCACCTCACCCACCGTGTCCTCGCCACTGAACCGCACTTCGGTGATCGCCTCACGCAGCAGGTCCACCTGTCCGCGGGGGTCGGCCTCCTGCATCACGGACGCCGCGAGACCCGCGTCGTCAGCACCGATGTCGACCCAGAGCCCGCCGGACTCCGGGACCGACATGTAGGTGCTCTCACCCACCGTGCGCAACTTGATCCAGCCGCCCTCGACCTGCCAGTCGGTGATCTCGATGTCGACATTCATCCCGCTGTCGACGTACTCGACGACCCCACTGCCGCTCAGCGGGGTCGGACCCTGGACGTCGAAGGTGACCCGGGCCGAGGCATCCCGGTCGAAGCTGGACGCGATCGCGTCCACGAAGGCGTCGACGTCGACGCGCTCGCCCTTTGCCGCATCCTCTGGCGACGACAGGCCGGGGGCGGGGTCGTCCGCGCCGCAGCCGACGAGTGCGGGCACCACGACGAACACCGCCAGCACGGCAGCAAGCCGGGCGACGGGCCTGCTGACGGGCCGCGTCCGCCACGTCACGCGGCAACCTCGGGCGCCAGCTCGATCAGTGTCGCGAGCGCCCTGCAGAGCACGAGGTGCACGCGGTCGCGATCGAGTCGCCCGGCCTCCAGCCATTCCCACAGCGCCTGCCAGGTGAACTCGCCGAAGCAGGCAACCAGGGCTCGGGTGGCCGGCGTCACCTGCGTGGGGTCGCGCGTGACCGACGCCAACACGGCATCGATCGTCGACTCGTTCATCTCGCGGAGAATGCCTCGGACGACCGGGTCGCTGTGCGAGCCGGAGTGCACCGGCTGCAGCGCAAGGTAGGACTCCCGGTTGGCCTCGATCCGGCCCAGCCAGTCGTCGATCACCTCGGCGATCGACGCGGTGAGGTCGGCCGAGCCAAGGACGCCGGTCAGCATCGGCAGCGTCGGCGTACGCACCGTCCGGTTGAGTACGGCGAGGTACAGGTCCCGCTTCGAGCCGAACTCGTGGTAGATCCAGCCCCGGTTGACGTCGGCTTCGACGGCGATCGCCACCGTCGAGACCTTGTCGTAGTCGGTGCTCGCAAAGTGCCGCGCAGCGGCCTTCAGGATCCGTTCTCGCCGGTCGGTGCCGACATCGGTGGACATGGCCACAAGGTACAGGCTCGGCGAACAGGTGCTAACGCCGTGCTGCGCCGACCTCTCCGAGCCTCAGTACTCAGTTCCCAGCAAGGGCACCAGGTAGGTGGCGGCGAAGTCGCGGATCGCCGCGTCGTCGTGCATCGGAATCCTGCCCTCCGGCGCGAGCACGAGACTCAGCGCGAGCCTCGCCTCGATCTCGGCGACGATGTCCGCGTCGGCACCGAGGTAGCGGCCCTGCGCCTGCAAGCCGCGAATCCAGTCGGCGATGTAGTCCCGCGCACCCGCCATGATCTGGTCGAGCAGGTCCCCGGGGGCCACCGGCTCACCGTCACGCTCGTTCTCGCCGCGCATCAGTCGAACCAACAGTGGCCGCGCCGTGACAGCATGCGCGAATGCCGTGAAGCCTGCGGCCGTCTGTTCCTCGACCGTGTCCGGCCCTGCGAGTGCCGCGTCCACCGCAGCAATGACGGTGGTCGCTTCGCGCAGGAGCACTGCGCGCACCAGCTGCGCCTTGCGCGGGAACCGCCGGTAGACGGTGGCGACACCGAGGCCGGCAGCGTCGGCCACCTCGTTCATCGTCGTACGACGGACTCCGTGGTCGGAGAACAACGACAGCCCGGCGTCGAGGATCCGCTCCGTGGCCGTGTCACAGGGATCGGCGAGCGTCATGGTGGAGACCCTAGTGCGGTCGCGCCTGCGGTGATAGATTCGATAGCACTTTCTATCACCCTCACCGTGGAGGTCCCATGTCGACCGAGCCCGCCGAAGAGCTGGTTGCCCGTCTCCGGGAGGCGTTCGACAGTGGTCGGACCCGCGATCTGGAGTGGCGCCGAGCCCAGCTCCTCGCGCTGTCGCGGATGTTGCGGGAGAACGAGGAGGCGCTCCTGGCCGCGCTTGCCGAGGACCTCGGCAAGCCCCGGTTCGAGGCATGGGCCGGGGACGTCGCGTCCTCGGCATCGGAGGCCGACCACCTGCGCAAGCACCTGGGCGGCTGGGCCAAGGACTCCTCGGCACGCCTGCCACTGCCTTTCCTGCCGGGTCGAGCGAGCATCCGCCACGAACCGCGTGGAGTGGTGCTCGTGATCGCACCGTGGAACTACCCGGTCTATCTCCTCGCGACGCCGCTCGCCGCAGCACTGGCGGCCGGCAACGCCGTGGTCTGCAAGCCGTCCGAGCTGGCGCCCGCGACGTCGGCGCTGGTCACGAAGCTGGCTGGCGAGTACCTCGACCCGAGCGCCATCGCGTTCGTCGAGGGCGGCGTCGAGGACACGACGTCGCTGCTGGAGCAGAAGTTCGACCACATCCTCTACACCGGCAACGGGACGGTCGGGCGCATCGTCGCATCGGCGGCAGCCCGTCACCTCACACCGACCACCCTCGAGCTCGGGGGAAAGAGCCCCGCGATCGTGGATCGTGACGCCAACCTGAAGCAGGCCGCCAGCCGGATCGCCTTCGCCAAGTGGTCCAACGCCGGACAGACCTGCATCGCCGTCGATCACGTGTGGGTCCACCACGACGTGCACGACGAGCTCGTCGAGCGACTGGAGACCGAAGTGCGCGAGCGCTACGGCGCCGACCCGAAGCAGAGCCCGGACTTCGGCCGCATCGTCAACGAGCGGCACACCGCCCGGATCGCCGGGCTGATCGACGCCGGAGGCTACGACGAGGTCGCCTTCGGCGGCGACGTCGACCTCGAGCGAAGGTACGTCGCGCCGACCGTCCTCACGGGAGTCAAGCCCGACGCCGCCGTGATGGGCGAGGAGATCTTCGGCCCCGTCCTGCCCGTGCTCGGCTTCGCCGACATCAGCGAACCGATCGCCCACATCAACCAGGGCGACCACCCGCTCGCCCTCTACGTCTTCTCGCGCCACAACGGTGACCGGGTCCTCGGCGCGACGACGTCCGGTGGCGCGTGCGTGAACGACACGATGCTGCAGGTCTTCCCACCCTCGCTCCCCTTCGGCGGCGTTGGCGAGAGCGGATACGGCGCGTACCACGGCAAGTGGGGCTTCGAGACGTTCAGCCACCGGCGCGCTGTCTACCGGCGTCCGTGGTTCTTCGTCGAGCCGGCGCTCGCCAAGGCGCCGTACACCGAGCTCAAGCAGCGGCTCGCCCGCTTCGTCTACTGATTCCACGGTCAAGGGAGAACACCATGAGCAAGCGACTCACCGGCCGCGTCGTGGCCATCACCGGCGCCGGACGGGGCATCGGCGCCGCGACGGCGGAAGCCCTCGTCGCCGAAGGCGCGAGCGTCGCGATCGGCGACATCGACCTCGACATCGCCAAGGCGACGGCGGAGCGGATCGGGGGCGGCACGCTCGCCCTTGCCCTCGACGTGACGTCGGCCGAGAGCGTGACCAGCTTCCTCGACACCGTCGAGTCGACCCTCGGTCCGATCGACGTCTACATCAACAACGCCGGCGTGATGCCGTTGTCGGCCCTCCTGGAGGAGGACGACGCCACCATCGACCGGATCTTCGCCATCAACACGCGGGCGATGATCCACGGCACCCGCGAAGCGGCGCGACGGATGCTCCCCCGTGGACGGGGCCACATCGTCAACGTCGCGTCCACCGCCGGCAAGGCGGGCATCGCGGGCAGTGCGACGTACAGCGCCTCGAAGGCAGCCGTCATCCAGTACACCGAGGGCGCCTACGCCGAACTGCATCCCCGAGGACTCGACTTCTCGGTCGTGATGCCCGGGATCACGCGGACCGAGCTGACGGCCGGGGTCGAGGACATGCCGGCGTTCCGGGCGATCACCCCGGAATCGGTGGCGAGCGCGATCGTCGCAGCGGTGGCCAAGCCCCGTTTCGAGGTCTACGTCCCGTCGTCAGCTCGACCACTCCTCAACGTGACCCGGCTCCTCCCGTTCTCCGTCGGCCAGTGGATCGGCAAGAAGATGGGCGCCGACCACGTGTTCATGGACGCGCTCGACCGGCCCGAGCGCTCGTCGTACGAGGCCCGAGCAACCGGGAAGGACGAACGGTGAGGAGGCCGACACTCCTCCACTTCCCGGGCGACGCGCTGCTGACAGCTGCCGGCGAGCACATCGGCACCAAGGCCGCCGTGCTCGCCGAACCGCCCGCCGGAAGCGGTCTGGAGCCGGTCATGGGCGAGCGCGGACTCCCGCTGATGGGCAAGACGCTGACGTTGATCCGCGACGGGTTCCACGTGGCGGGCGGCATGCAGGAGAAGTACGGCGACGTCTTCTGGAGCCGCGCGTTCGCGACCGACATCGTGTGGGCGATCGGGCCCGACGCCGTGCAGGAGGTCCTCCAGAACAAGGGAAAGGTCTACTCGCAGTCGGGGTGGGAGTACTTCATCGGCCCGTTCTTCACCCGGGGCCTGATGCTGCTGGACGGCCAGGAGCACCTGCTGCACCGCCGGATCATGCAGGAGGCATTCGCCCGACCCCGCCTGGAGGCCTACCAGGACCGGGTCCAGCGCATCATCGACCGGACCGTCCCGACATGGCCGACCGATGAGCCGATGCCGATGTATCCCGCGGTCAAGAGCCTCTCCCTGGACGTGGCGACCGAGATCTTCATGGGCACCGAGCCCAACGCCGAGACCCACGGACTCACGCAGGCCTTCATCGACGCGGTCCGCGCCGGCACCGGACTGATCCGCGCCGACGTGCCGCTGCTCCCGACCCGGTGGGGCAAGGGCCTGCAGGGGCGCAAGGTCCTCGACGCGTACTTCCGGGCACAGATCCCCGCGAAGCGGGCCTCGGACCACGACGACCTGTTCGCCGCCCTGTGCCATGTCGAGACCGAGGACGGCCTCAAGTTCACCGACGACGACATCGTCAACCACATGATCTTCCTGATGATGGCGGCGCACGACACCACGACGATCACGGCAACCGCGATGACCTACTACCTCGCGAAGCACCCGGAGTGGCAGGACAAGGCGCGAGCAGAGTCACTCTCGCTGGGGACGTCCACCCCGACGATCGAGGAGCTCGACACGCTGACCACGCTGGAACTGGTCTTCAAGGAGGCCATGCGGCTGGTCGCTCCCGTCCCGGGCCTCGTTCGGAGGACGACCGAGGACACCGATCTGCTCGGGCACTTCGTCCCGAAGGGCACCATGGTGGTCGTCGCACCCGGCGCGACGCACTCCCTCGGCGACCACTGGGTCAACGTCGACGACTTCGACCCGCTGCGCCACGCCGAGCCCCGCAACGAGCACAAGGCGCACCGGTTCGGCTACGTCCCGTTCGGCGGCGGCGCCCACAAGTGCATCGGGATGGCGTTCGGCACCAACGAGGTCAAGGCACTGCTCCACTCGATGCTGTCCACCTACCGCTTCGAGGTCCCGCCGGACTACGAGATCGAGTGGGACAACACCTCGCTCCTCGTGCCGACCGACAACTTCCCTGTCACCCTGCGGCCACTCGAATGACGCCGTGAGCCAGCGCCTCGGACCGGACTCGCTGACCTGGCAGTTGTTCGGCGACCAGCGGATGCTGCTCGTGGGGATGCGCGCCGGCCTGCTCCAGACCATGCATCCGGCCATCGGCCAGGCGCTCAAGGACCACGACTCGACGTACTTCCAGGGCCCCATGAAGCGGATCCTGCGATCGCTCCCCCAGATCCTCGGCGTCGTGTACGACGCGGACGCTGGCGAGACCGCAGCCAGGGTGCGCGACTACCACCGCGGACTCAAGGGCGACCTGCCGGACGGGAGGCGCTACAGCGCACTCAATCCGGACGTCTTCTACTGGCCGCACGCGACCTTCTTCGAGATGCAGATCGCCTGGCGGGAGACCTTCGGGAAGCCGTTGGCCACGGTCAGCAAGGAGCGCCTGTTCCAGGAGTCGCGCCAGTGGTTCTCGCTGTACGGCGTCTCCGCGACCGGCACCCCGGCCACCTACGCGGAGTTCACCGACTACTGGGACCAGACCGTGTCGCACGTGCTCGAGCCCAATGCGATCGCCCGGGCCACCTTCGACCGGACCAAGAGCGGCATCTTCGGCCCCTCGCCGTACAGGTATCTGCCCGAAGCGCTCTGGCGGCCGCTCTCGGACACGCAGTTCGACGCCATGGCATGGGTGCTGCGCGGCACCTTCCCGGCGGTGCTGCGCGAGCGGATGGACCTCGACTGGAGCGCTGCCGAGGAGCGGCGACTGCGCACCATCGGCGCTGGTGTCCAGCAGACCTTCGGCCGACTGCCGCTCCAGGCGCGGTTGATCCCGCAGGCGCGCAAGGCGTGGCGCCGCGAGAAGGACGCGCCGCCCCAGGCGCTCGTCAGCGAGCGAAGTGCTCGATGAAGAGGACCTGGATCTCGCCGACGACCCCGCCCAGGACCGCTCCGACCGAGATCATCAGCCACTCGTCGTCCTTGAACACCGGCCTCATGATCGACTCGTACTGCTCGGGCGTGAGCTGACTCATCTTGTCCACGATGAGGTTCTCGACGTCGAAGGTTCGCTCGGCATAGCCGGTGGCCTGCGCCATGGTGTCGGGGATGAGGGCGATGACCCGCTCGACCACCGCTTCCTTGGCAGCGCGATAGCGCTGGGTGCCGACCGCGAGCCGCACCAACGGCTGTGCGATGCCGGACTGGGCATCGATGCTCCGTGAGATCTCACGCTCGATCGCGGAGAACAGCCGGTCGGCGGTCGGTCCGTGCAGGACGGCCTCGAAGATCACTTCGGGGGCGAAGATGTCGGTGGCCAGGATCCGGGCATAGCCGCGAGTGATCTTGTCCCGCTTGGCGTGCAGCACACCCTGGAACGGGAAGATGCCGAGGAACCGCTTCTGCGCCAACGGCCTGAACAGCATGTTCAACGCCACGTAGTCGCTGACGAACCCGACCAGGAAGCCGAAGGCCGGCATGATCCAGGGGTTGTGGAAGTAGGCCCAGCACGCCAGCTGGACGAAGCCGATCGCGAAGCCGAAGACGATGCCGCTCCGGCGCACGAACGTCATCGCATCAGACGCGACGGACTTGATCAGGTCGTTGAGCTGGTCCTTGTTCTTCACCAGGATGGTGACGGCCAGGAACTGGAGGTCGAGGAACTGGCTCAGGTCCGCGCGCATCTCGGCGAGCAGGTTGTCCACGATCCTGGGTGCTTGCTGGTGCACCCGGGCCGTGATCGCCCGTCGGCCCGCCTCCGGCAGGGAGTCCCACAGGCCCGGCCGGAGCTGCTCGGCCAGGTCACGGACGACGATGTCGATGGCCTCGGTCAGCGGCCCGCGGAGCTCCTCGACCGCCTCCTCGGCGTCGACCCTGTCCAGCAGCTCCTCGGGCTTGAGCAGGTTCTCCGTGAGCAGCTCGATCGTGGTGGCCGCGACCTTGCCCGCACGACGCGGAACCAGCCCCTGCCAGCCCAGGGGGCCGATCCCACGGAACTCCAGCGGCGCGTACATCATCTGCAGCGCCAGCAACTTCGTGACGTAGCCGATGAACGCCGCCACGATCGGCATCGAGGCATAGATGATCCAGTTCGCGGAGAAGTCCGCCTGGATCTCCGGCCACGTCTGGACCAGGCTGGTCATCCGCTCTCACCCGAGGTCGCCGCAGCCCAGAGGTCGCGACCGAACGCCGACAGCCTGATCGTGTGCTTCTCGATCCTCGCCTCCATCGGACCACGCTTGCCCGCCTTGAGTGCCCGCAGGACGGCGGCATCAGCACCGAGGATCTGGTAGTCGTTCTTGAGCTGGGGGTCCTCGGGTCCTGTCTCGACGAGGCCGAGGGACAGCAGGTGGCTCACGTAGACCGGCGTCATGTGCGGGAGCGACACGTTGGCCATCTTGCCGACGAGCGAGGCGTTCTCGAGGATGGGTTCGCCGCCGATGCCGCTGATGGTGCGTGCGAACACGTGCATCATCGGCGACGCGGACCCGTCGGAGAGGGCGCCGACGATCCGGGCCTCGTCGGGCACCAGCTGGTCGATGATCTTGTGGAAGAGCTCCTGCCGACCCGCACGGCTGTTCTGCTCCAGCGCCCGGTCCAGCAACTGGTCCATCTTGTTGCGCAGCGGCGCGCCACCGCGACTCTCGGTCCCGGCAGCGAGCTCCCGCGGCGGGCGGGGCGGGGCGGCGATGTCGAGACGCGACCTGAGTGCGCCCAGGACCTGGCGCTCGGTCCAGATGGCGACCTGCGTGCCGGTGGCCACCACCGCACGGGTCGTCGGACCCCAGAGTCCGAACGGGTCCAGAAGGGAAACCATGCTCAATCCTCCCGCACGACTCGGATCTCGGTTCGACCGAGGAGGTCGATCTCGAGACGCGCTCGTCCGTCTCCGTCGGCATCGACCACCGGCACCAGCGCACCCGTGACGACGTAGCGTCGTCCGGGCGTCAGTCGCTCGACGGCAATCGTCGTCCGTCCCCCTCCTGCACCGGGTCTCAGCACCAGGTCGAGACCGGCGCCGTCGGTCACCGCGCGCGCCACCAGCACGTCGGGATAGGCCACCTCGGCGAGGCGCGGCCCGGTGCGCCAGGCGTCGGGGAAGCCGTCATTGACCAGGCCGCGGAAGGAGTCCTCCCGCCCGAAGCGGGCCAGCGCGAGGTAGAGATTGCCCCACACCGACAGGCCCTTGTAGCGCTGGGCGCCCTCCTGCTCGACCACGCGGTTGTCGAGCGAGGCCACCATCGCATCGGCCGTCGCATCGGCGCCGTACTCCCGTGCATTGGCGGCCATCAGTGCGCGGGTGAAGCGGTCGGTGTTGATGCCGTAGTTGCCGGGATCGGTCCGGTTCCACGCGGAGTACCAGCCGAGCTTGCCGACGTTCCCCACGTGGTAGGTCTCGTTGAGCCACCAGGTGCGGCGCCCGATGTCGGGGACGATCGGATTGAGGAAGTACGTCGTGATGCCGTCCCCCATGTCGCCCAGCATCGGGTGCCGGAAGCCGAAGTACTCCGAGCGCGCCGCGGTCAACCGGCCGTCCGCTTCGCAGAAGTCACCGTTCTCGTAGCTGCGCCGAACCTGCTCGACCACCGGCTCCGCGGTGCGGGTGCCCTGCAGGCGGTCGTGCACCAGCATCGAGTTGACCCCGAACGTGTTGCACATCGGATAGATCCAGTTCGGCTCGCACGGGAACTGCCCGAGCCTGGCCCGGCCGAAGTTGTCGGCGAGCGCGTCGTTGATGCTCCCCGCATCATGGCGGTACGTCGTCCGGGCGCTCCAGCGCAGCTCAAGACACCCCGGTTCGCGGTACCGCCGGTCGCCGGTCGTGGTCTCGTAGAGGCCGAGCATGAGGCCGAGGTAGCCCGAGTACATGACGTTGTCGTCCACGATCGGGTCGGGGTTCCAGCGCAGGTTGCCCCACAGGTTCTCGAGCGACCAGTAGCTCCACACCGACTTGTGGGTCATCTTCTCGATCATGTTGCGCTGCGCCTCGGCGGCGTAGCCGGTGAAGGCCGGCGCGCAGGTGTACTGGTACATCGC
>JAKFEI010000369.1:0-24125 GCA_036675765.1 Nocardioides sp.
ACGATCATGTCGTCGTCGCGACCGACGACGTAGAGCCGGCCCTCGGCATCGAGGCGGCCGACGTCGCCGCTGACCATGTAGCCGTCGATGAAGTCCTTCTCCGCGCCGGCCGTGTAGCCGTCGAAGGGCGAGGCGCCGCGGACCAGGATCCGGCCGACCACGTCGGTGGCCACGTCGCGGCCCTGGTCATCGATGACCCGCAGCAGGGTGCCGCGGACCGGCTTGCCCGCCGTGTCCGGCGCGTGCCGCAGGTCGGCCGGCTGCGCGACGCTGATCTGACCGGCCTCGGTCGCGTTGTAGCTGTTGTGCACGACGTCCCCGAACCGGTCCATGAACGCCAGCACCGACTGCGGTCGCATCCGCGAGCCGCTCGCCGAGACGAAGCGGAGGGTCTGCAGCGAGTACTTGTCGAGGACCGCCGCAGGCAGGTCCATGATCCGCTCCAGCATCACCGGCACCACGCTCAGCGCCGTCGCCCGGTGCTGGTCGACCAGGGCCAGTGTGGCCTCGGGGTCGAACTTGCGGCGGGTGACGACGGTGCAGGACATGGTGGCGGCGATGACCAGCTGCCCGAAGCCCCAGGCATGGAACATCGGGGCAGCAACGACAGCCGTCTCGCCGCCGCGCCACGGGATCAGCTCGAGCATGCCGGCCAGCTCGTCGGCTCCCCCGCCGCTACGTCGCGCGCCCTTCGGGGTGCCCGTCGTGCCGGAGGTGAGGAGCACGACCCGGCCGCGCGTCGCGGGCTTCGGCGGCGCCTGGCCGGCGCTGCCCTCGATCAGGCCCTCGATGCTCAGGACCCCTGTGGGGACAGGTGATTCGGTCCAGCCGAGGACCTCGATGAGTCCGTCGATCCGTGACCGCGCGTCGACCACGACGTCGGCGAACTCCTCGTCGTAGAGGATCACCCGGGCGCCCTCGCGCTCGAGCACGTCAGCCAGTTGCGGGCCGGAGAAGCCGGTGTTGAGCAGCAGCGCACTGCCGCCGAGACGGGAGTTGGCGAGCAGCGCGTCGACGAAGCCGCGGTGGTTGCGGCACAGGATGGCCACGGTCTCCACGGGTCCACCTGCGACCGCCAGCAGTCCCGCGGCGAGTGCCGCCGAGCGGTCCTGGAGGTCCTGCCAGCTCAGCGTGCCACGCTCGTCGATCAGCGCAGGGCCCTTCGGCCGTCGTACGGCGGCGAGGGCGAAGCTGGTCGTCGCATTGGTGCCCTGCTCGCGCAGGACCCGGACCAGCCGGACGTACTTCGCCGGGCTCATCGGCACCAGCATCCGGCTGCTGACGAGCATCTTGAAGACCCACAACTGGGTGCGCAGTCGCTGCAGCATGCTGGTCACCGGGTTCATCCCAGCACCGGGAAGCGTCGCTTGGCCGCCATGGCGACGAGCGCGTCCTGCATCCGGTCGCGCACGACGCGGTCGACCTCGACCAGGTCGGGGTCGGGGCCGAACTCGGCCTCGATGTCGATGGGGTCGAGCACCCGGGTGGTGATCTTGGTGGGCAGTGGGAAGTTGAGCGGCGCTGGCACCAGGCCGAACGGGAAGCCCACACCGATCGGGAAGAGGTCGGTCCGCATGATCGTGCGCAGTGGCGAGTGGCGTCCGATCCACTCCCCGCGGGTGAGGAAGAACTGGGCTTCCTGGCCACCGATCGAGACGACCGGCACGACCGGGACACCGGCGTTGAGCGCGGTGCGGAGGTAGCCGGTGCGTCCGTTGAAGTCGACGACGTTGGCCTGGCGGGTCGGGCGGAAGGTGTCGTAGTCACCGCCGGGGAAGACGATGGTGACTCCTCCGGAGGTGAGGATCTCGTGCGCCGTCTCGCGAGTGGCGTTGACGAAGCCGAACTTGCGCATGACCGGGCCGGCCACCCCGGTGAAGAGCATGTCGTGGGCCAGGCAGTACAGCGGGCGGTCGGCACCGAACGCGTCCGCGAAGGCCACCGCGATGATCGGGACGTCCATCGGCATCAGGCCGCCGGAGTGGTTGCCGACGATGAGCGCACCGCCCTCGGGGACCTTCTCCATGCCACGCACGCTCGAGCGGAAGTAGGCCTTCATCGCCAGCTTGAGTGCCGGCAGCACGGTGGCGATGTACGACGGGTCGCGACCGTCCAGCGCACTGCGCTCGCTCATGACGCCGGCTTCCACTGCACAGGGTCCTGGCGGAGCCGGTCGACGACCGTGGCGAGCACCAGCGGGTTGGCGACCATGCCGACGTGGCTGCTGAGCACCTCGACGTTCTCGGCGATCGGATCGGTCGAGGGATCCACGGTGCAGCCCTGCCAGGGCACGATCCCGTCGCTCTTCGACCACACGGCGGTCAGGGGTACCGGCACCGGGCCCCGGAGCTGGTCGATGATCGCGCGGGCGTTCGGGGCGATGCCGTGCTTGTCCTTCGACTTCTCGAACATCCCGGTGGCGCGGGTGCGCTCCCCTTCGGCCCGCCAGGGCGAACCGAGGCAGACGACCTGCCGCACCTGGTCCGGGTTCTCGTGGGCCAGCCAGCGGGCCAGCACGCCACCGAAGCTCCACCCGACGATGCTGACCGGCTCGTCGTAGCGGGCCGCGATGTCCGCGAACCGCTTCGGCAGGCCGGTGACGATCCTGTCGGTCAGGCCGTGGTTGGTGCCCAGGCCCCAGCCATGGACGTTCCAGCCGCGCTGCGCGAGGTGCGCACGGAGCCGGCCGGTGAGCTTGTCGTGCGCCGAGAACCCGGGCAGCACCAGCACCGGCCTGCCCTGGCCGAGGTCACGGTCCGGCAGCACGCCGGCGGCGAGGTCGATCAGTCGCGAGGAGCCGTACTCCACCGTCCAGCGCGGGAGCTCGAGCAGCAGGAGCGCACGATGCGGAGCGCCCGATGCGCCCGATGCGCCGGCGCCCCCGGCACCATGGTCACCTTCGAAGTCGTACACCCTGCCCAACCCCCAAAATGTAGAACAAGTTCTAGTTTTGGAGAGTATGCCGTCCCACCGCGATCAACGGCAAGGCTGAGCGACGCAGATCACCCGCGCCGCCCTGTCAACCCCGATCAGGCCGAGCAGTGTCAGCGACAGGCCCAGGACGTGGAGCTCGAGGTGAGGGTGCTGCCCGACTTGGTGCGGATGACCACCTTCACCGCGCCCAACGAGGAGGGGTCGATCCGGCTCAGCGTGTACGACGTGCGCTGCAGCCCGCTTCCGGTCAGGACCGCCCGACGTACACCGTTGACGTACAGGGTGATCTTGGCTGCGGAAGCTCGCGCGCGACTGGTGAACGGGAGCCGGACCCGGTTCAGGGTGCAGTCGCGGTGGTCGACCGAGACGTAGCCGAGCCCGTTGCCGGACAGCGAGCGACGGGTGCCGACCGGAATGATCGCCGCGAAGCCCTCGAAGATCGAGGTCGACTGCGTCGCCGTGGTCGAGCCGGGCGGGACGTTGGTCCTCGAGCCGGCCTGCGCGCCCATGGCATACCACCCGGACGGGACCAGAACCGTCGCCGACCTGCCCGGAGCGATCGCGACGCGACCGGATCCGTCCATGCGCTGAGCCTCCAGGGAGCCGATGACCTCGCCCCGCCCACGCACGGTGCCCCCGAGGACGAGCCAGGACCTCTTCGTGACGGCGACGTCGAACGCCGCCGTGCTGCCGTTGGTGGCGTAGCTGATGCTGCACGGCGATGTACCGGACGGCGTCAGGGAGACGGCGTTGGAGATGCTCACGTCGACGCGGGAAGCACCGCGCGAGTCCGTGGTGACCTTGCCGCGACTGACCGCAATACCTCGGACCTTGCTGGTGCCCAGGACTCCGGAGCGATCCAGGTTCTGGGTGCGCCACGCGCCGTCGGCCGGAATCGACCGCGTCGATGGTCCGGCGCCGGAGATCGCCGCCGGGCAATCGGCAACACTCCCACCGCGCACGATCTTCTCTCCGACAGCCAGGTCGGAATCACCGACCGCCGCGAGAGCCGGTGCGGGGTGCACTCCCAGGCCCAGCGCCAGGAGACCGGCCGCGCCCGCGCTTGCCCAACGACGAATTGCCATCTTGTCCACTCCCGAGACCCCAGTGTTGCCGCTGACGACTGTCACGGCTTGCGCCGCAAAATACCATTCCGCCCGCTGCGCCGGGCAATGCGGCGCGGGGCCGAGCGGACACGTGCCACCGGCCCGAGATGCCACAGGCGCCGACCGAAGCGCCTCACCCGGGCACCGACCCGGTCCCGGCCCGCGCGCCACGGCACCGAAGCCAGCGAGAAGCGGGCCGCGATCCGGCGCCACCAGGGCGTCGCCTTGCGGATCCGCTTGAGCGCCGTGCTCACGTCAGCCCAGTAGGCACTGGCCTCCTCGAGGCTCGGCTCACCGTCGCCGTACACGTGGCGGTCAGCCGTGTGCGCCAGCGACACGACGGGTACGGCGTCGTACCGGCCGGCGGCGGCGTAGGCACTCTCGCGACGGGTGGCTCCCGGCGTCGGTCGGACACCGAGGTCGCGCATCCGGTCCGCCAGCTCCCGCCACGCGCCCGTCAGGCGGACCGTCGGGTCGGCCGACTTCCTGCGCTTGCGGCGGCGCAGGAACTTGAAGAGCAGCACGCCCCACAGTGGTGAGAGGAGCAGCGCGACCTTGCCGACGTTGAACAGGATCGCGAGGACCGTGCCGAGCACCTCGAGGATGTCGACCCCGTCGCGCTTGCCGTCACCCTGCTGCAGGTTGTCGCTCGCCTCCTTGGGCTCGCCCGGGACGCGGGGCGGCTGGAGCACCTGCGGCTGGGGCTCCTCGTTGGGGTCGTCGTTGGGCCGGCGCAGCTTCTTGTTCTCCTGCGGGGTGGGCTCGAACGCCACCCAGCCGACGTCCTTGAGCTTGACCTCGGTCCACGCCGTCATGTGCTCACCACGGACCGCGCCCCCGCCCGGCGGCACCTTGAAGCCGATGACCACCCGGATCGGGAGGCCCATCTCCTGGCCGATGAGGGCCATCGCGGCGGCGTACTGCTCGGCGTTGCCGGCCGGTGTCGGTGTCTTGGCCAGCACCGCCAGGCGGCTCGCGCCGTGCCCGGCCGGGACGTAGTCGTCCTCGCCATCGGAGTAGTACCCGTGCTCGCGGAAGGCGTCGCGCAGGAACAGCGCGATCGGGCCCGCCGGCCCGCCGCCGAAGCCTGCTTCGGTCTGCCAGCGCTGGACCCGGTCCCTCAGCTCCTCGGGCACGATCTTCGGCACCGGCAACGACACCGAGGCGTCCGCACCCAGGAGCGTGACCTCCTCGTCGACGACCTGCGGCTCCACGGCGGCCTCGACCTCGAACGTCGTGCCCGGTTGGACGCCGCCGATCTGGGCGACCGTCCCCGTCTGCCGGTTGATGACCAGCTCGCTGGCCGCGTCGCCGTCGGTGCGGCCGTCCTTGACCGGCGTCATGGACAGGGTCTCCCCGACGCTGGGCACCCACACGCCGGTGTAGCCGTCGATGGTGATCGTGCCGCGGGTCGTCGCCTTGAGGTTGGCGTCCGGATCGTTCCGCAGGCGCCGGAAGGTGCCGGAGTCGTGGGGCGAGCCCGGACCGCCGGACACGTTCCACACGATGCCGTCGTAGTAGTCCATGACCGCGAGCCGCACCAGGGTGCCGCTGTCCAGGCCGTCGACGGTGAACAGCTGGGCCGTCTTCCCGTCGCCCTTCTTGTACGCCCGGAACTTCGACAGCGGGCTCGGGTAGTCACGCGGGTCGAACGGGGTGTCCACGTGGTCGCGCAGCACGACCCGGTTGCCGCCCGGGTCGGACAGGGCGGCGAGACCGGTGGCGACACCGCCGGCGAGGCCGACGACGACCAGCGTCGAGAGGATCCGGCGCCCCCATCGAGCCCGGACGTTGCGCAGCGAGCGCCAGCGCAGCCAGACCACGCCCACCGCGGCGAGGGCCAGGCCACGGGTCAGCACTGCCTCGGCCTGGATGTCGCCGAAGGCCGCGGACATCAGCAGCACCAGGACGAGGACCAGGCCGGCCAGTCCCGGCCACCGCGACCGCCACAGGAGCACGGCGGCGAGCAGTCCGCCGCCCAGGCCGATCACCAGCGGCACGATCAGCACGACGCCGTTCTCACCGAGCGGCGCCGGAAGGGTCAGGGACTCACGCCAGGAGTGCGCCAGGCCGATGACCAGGTCGCGCAGCGAGTCGGCCGTCGGGATCACGCCGTTGCGGGCCCGCGTCGGCAAGGCGACTCCGGAACCGACCGCGAGGTACGCGGCGACGGTGACGATCGCGGTGACCCACGGACCCCAGCGCCAGCGGGCGCCGAGCCAGGCGATGGCGACACCCAGGACGAGTCCGATCACGACGGCGGCCAGCCAGCGGCTGCCGAGGTAGACCTCGCCCAGGGACCAGGCACACAGCGTCCCGAGGCCGATGACGAGGAGCGCGTCGATGACGGCCAGCCGCCACGACGGCATGGCGCCGCGTCGGCGACCCTCGGAAACGAGAAGCATCGGACCGCTGCTGCTGAGGTCGTCGCCCTCGCGGACGCGCGGCCCGGCGGGATGCGGTGGGGGCGGCGGCGGGGGCGGTGCGGTGGAGGTGGTCATGCGGACACCCGTCGTACGGCGACGCCGAGCTCTTCGAGCCGCCCGACCGTCGCGACGGCGAGATCGCCGAGCCACCGCACCGACGGCTCCTGGCCGACGAGGCAGCGCATCGCGATCACCCGGGTGTCGACGGGGAGGTACTGGCGGGCGCGGCGCAGGTCGGTGATGGTGACGCCGGAGCCGACGCACAGCACCATCACGCTCGCGGAGAGCCCGTCACCGCTGAGGCGACGGGAGACGTCGACCAGACGGCCGGCCTTCCAGTCGTAGGCGAGTCCGGACAGCCCGTCGAGGAACCGCTGCGCGCCTCCCGAGGGCAGCGTCCCGTGGGAGGACACGGCGCTGAGCTGCTGGCCGTCGGCGAGCGCCTGCGTCCCGAGCGAGCCGGCGACCGAGATCGCCATCTCGAACTCGTCGTCGTTGGCGTAGTCCTCCAGCCGCGAGCTCACCATCGTGAGCAGGTGCGAGCGGCGGGTCTCCTCGAACTGGCGGACCATGAGGGTGCCGGTCTTGGCGCTGGACTTCCAGTGGATGTGGCGGCGGTCGTCGCCGGGGACGTAGCCGCGCAGCGCGTGGAAGGAGACGTCGTTGTCCGAGATCTTCGGGACGGTGCGGCCCTCGAGGTCGCGCACCAGACCGGCGGCCGACCCGTCCACTCGCAGCGTCTTCGGGTGGACGTAGAGGGTGTCCATCCGGTTGAGGTGCCGCTCGCGGCGCAGCAGCCCGAGCGGATCGGAGCGCACCGCCACGACCGGGCCGACGTCGAGCACGGCCCGATGGGCGGTCGGGATGGCGAAGAGCTCCTCGTGCATCGCTCCGGGCGCCAGCGCCGGGAGCTCGAAGGCAGCACGACCTGCGCCGACGGGGAACTCCACGACGAGCGAGCGTGACCGCCGCTGCGTCGGATTGGTCAGCGACAGGTAGCCGTTGGCCCGCTCCCCCACGATCACCCGCTCGCGCGCGAGGTCCAGGCGCGCCACCAGCGGTTGGCGCCCGACCACGAAGAAGATGGCGAGGAGCAGCACCGCGATCAGGAAGATCCCGCCGATCACCAGCTCGCGCCAGCGCAGCAACGGCCCGGCGACGACCAGCGCGATCGCCAGCAGCGCGACGATCCACCCGGCGGCGGTGACCGTCTCGGTCACGGGCCGAGCGACCTCGCGCACCTTCCGGGTGCGCTCGACCACGCCGTCGCGTACGGCGCCCGCGACCGCCTGGCGGCGACGGGAGAGATCGGAGAGCGAACGGCGCGCGCCGGCCACCCACGAGCGGGGACTCATCGGCTCAACGACCAACCGGCTCCAGCGGCACCGACACGCGCTCGAGGACGCGTCGTACGACGTCCTCGGCCGTCGTACCCCGGAAGTCCTCCTCGGGGTCGAGGACCATCCGGTGCGCGAGGACGGGAACGGCCAGGGTCTTCACGTCGTCGGGGACGACGTAGTTGCGGCCGTACGACGCCGCCCAGGCACGGGAGGCCCGCATCAGGGCGAGTCCGGCACGGACGCTGGTGCCGAGGACGACCTCGGGCGCCTCGCGCGTGGCCTCGGTGATGCTCGAGATGTACTCGATGACCGCGGGCTCGACGTGGACCTGTTGGGCGAGCTGGATCATGGCGAGGACGTTGTCGCCGGTGATGATCGGGCTGACCACCGCCGCGGCCTTGCCCTTGGGTGCGTTCACGAGGATCCGGACGGTGTTCTCGTGGTCCGGGTAGCCGAGCGACGTCTTGATCAGGAAGCGGTCGAGCTGCGCCTCCGGGAGCCGGTAGGTGCCTGCCTGCTCGATGGGGTTCTGGGTGGCGATCACGATGAACGGCTGGCCGACCGCGTGGGTGATGCCGTCCACGGTGACCTGGTTCTCCTCCATGACCTCCAGCAGCGCCGACTGGGTCTTGGGCGAAGCCCGGTTGATCTCGTCGGCGAGGACCACGTTCGAGAAGATCGGTCCCTTGTGGAACTCGAACTCCTGCGAGCGCTGGTCGAAGATCGTCACGCCGGTCACGTCGCTCGGCAGCAGGTCGGGCGTGAACTGGATCCGGTGGTGGTCGCCCTGGATCGTCTGCGCGATCGCGCGTGCCAGCGAGGTCTTGCCGGTCCCGGGGTAGTCCTCCAGGAGCAGGTGTCCCTCGGCAAGGAGCGCGACGAACGCGAGCCTGACGATGTCGGGCTTGCCGAGGATCGCCTGCTCGACGTTGGCGACGAGCTGGGCGAAGGTCTGCGAGAACCACTCGGTCTGTTCGGTGGTGAGCGACATGGTGTCCTTTTCTTGCGCTGGTTCCGGCACGGGTTCGGGCACCGGATGGGGCAACGGATGGGGCGACGGATGGGGCTAGCGTGAATCTGTTCGGTCGAGGCCGCTGGTGCTGACCGTGGCGGAGCCCGAACCGGTGAAGCGGCAGTTGTTGCCACCGACCCGGTAGTCGAACGTGCCGTTGACGTCGCGGTTGTAGGGATCGCAGTTGTCGGCGTTGACCACGGCAAGGCCGCTGATCGAGATCGTCGCGGCGCGGTTCTCCTTCACGAACCCGTCGCCCCAGACGTGGATCCGGCATCGGCCGACGACGCAGTTGTCACTCACGCTGATCCCGAAGTCCTTGGCCTTCGACGTCCCGGTGAGCGGAATCCACTCGCTGTACTTCCGGTCACCTGCGGCCGCCGAGACGGTGCGGACCTCGATGGTTCTCGTCGACCCGCCCTCAGGGACGTCTGCCCGGTAGTGGTAGCCGGAGTACTGGTCGACCGCGGCTCCGCCGTCCACCCGGTACTGGACCCCGGTCACGGGCATGCCGTTCTCGGCGCCCGCAGTGACCCTGAGGTCGATCCGGTAGTGCTCATCGCTCGTGCTCGACGTGTTCTCGGGGACCTCGGGCCTGCCCCAGGTGAGGATGTCGCCGATGGTGTCGTTCTGCCCCTCGACGGCGCGGTCGCCGTTGTACGTGACCGCCCACACGGTGATGGTGTGCCGCCCGTTGCGGTCGAGCTTGATGGGCGTGCCCCCTGACGGAGCCGACGAGACGGTGGTGCTCCACCCGGTGCTGCTCTGTACGACGTAGTGGTGAATCCTCAGGCCACCGTCGTCGGTCGGCGCATCCCAGGCGATCGTCGCAGTCATGTCGGCCGGGGACGATCCGACCTCCCTCAGGCCGCGGACCGGTCCGGCCTTGGTCCACGGTCGGCCCGAGACGCTGGGGCTCTGGTCGCTGGTGCCCGCATCGTTCCTCGCCGCGACCGAGAGCGTGACGGTCTCGCCCTTGCGGATGCCGTCGTTGGTGTCGAAGGTCTTCGAGGACGTGGTGGCGGGGACCTCGTAGGTCGATCGCGCGCAACCCGAGCAGTTGATGACGTACGTCGAGACCGCGTTGCCGTTGCTCTGCGACTCCGACCACTTCGACCAGTCGATCCGCACCCAGGGCTGCTGGGTGAAGATGTCGGCCTCGCTCGCCGTCAACTGGGGTGCACTGCCCGACCGCAGGGGGACACCGAAGGGAGCGACGGCCTTGGAGGCACCGGAGAACTCACGCCTCGGCTCGACCTCGTTGACTGCCCGGATCTCGAAGGCGTACGGGATCCCGTTGGTCAGCCCGGGCACCGTGTAAGAGGTGGCGCCGCCCTGTGCCTGCCAGGTCTGACCACCGCCTGCTTCCTTGATCTCGTAGGACGTGATCGGCGAGCCCTCGTTGTTGGGCGGCGTCCAGCGCAGCGTGAGCTGCCGGTCCATCCGGCCACCGGTCGGCTTGGACTCGACCACGATGTTCGGTGGCGTCATCAGGTCCGGCGCCTTGTTGGGGGTGATCTCCTCCGACGCAGGGCTCTCCTCGCCCCAGCCGACGGAGTTCTTCGCGCGCACGGTGAACGTGTAGGAGTCTCCCGGGGTCAGGTCGGTCAGGCGGCAGGTCGTTGCCGGGCAGCTCCGCTTGTAGCCACCGGACCCGATGACCTCGTACTCCTCGATGGCTGCACCGTTGGCCTCGGGTTCGCGCCAGGACAGCACCGCCGAGGAGGCCTCGACCGACGACAGCACCGGACGTGCGGGTGCTTCGGGCACGTCGAGCACGACCACGTAGATGCGCGCAGCAACGTCGCGATCGCGGTCGTCGGAGGCATCGGACACGGTGACCTTGACCGTGGACCGGCCCGAGCCGTTCGGGGTGAACGAGACCGCGGAGCCGTCGACCTTCAGGCCCGACAGCCGATTGCCGTTGCCCTCGATCTTCGGGTCGCTGACCTTGATCGGCTCACCCTCGAAGGGATTCACGGCGTAGTCGGCGATGTCGACGGACATCGACTCGCCCTTCTTCCCCGTGACATTGATGTCCGGCACCGTCAGCAGCGGCCGGTCCGAACCCACGACACGCACCGTCACGGTTGCTTCGTCGGTGCCACCCTCGCCGTCATCGGCGACGACCTTGACCTTCAGCACCTCGCCGTCGTCGGCGCTGGAGGTGATGGACAGGACACTGTCGCCCGGCTGGATGTCGGCCGACAGCCCGGGGTCGGCGGAGGCCACGGTGTAGGTCATCGCGTCGAGGTCGCCCTCGTTCGCGTCCCTGGTCAGGCCGGACAATTCGACCTCGGCCGGGTCGCCGTCGGCGGTGACGTCGACCGCCGCGTCGCGCATCGTGGGCGCGACGTTGCCGACCGGCTTGACGTCGATCGGGATCGTCAGCAGTGACGTGAGGGCGGCGTCCTCGGCCGCGGTCTTGCCGTCGCTCACGCCGACGGTGACCGACGCCGGCCCGACGTGTCCGCGATTCGGAGTGAACGACAGCGACGTGGGGGCACCCTTCACCGGGGAGGCAGCACCGTTCACGGCGCTCGGCAGGGTGCCGGTCTCGAGCCGGGCCTGGCGACCGGCGCGGGTGATGACCAGGTCCGTCAGGTCGAAGACGAGCGTCTCGCCCGCATCGACCTCGACGGGGATCAGGTCCTTGTCGGTCGTCAGCTGCGGCGGGACGTTGTCCGTGCCGGTGACGAAGATGACCCCGAACGTGCCGGTCGACTCGTCGTCGGCGTCATCGAGGCGGTAGAGCACGACCTGGTCCTCGGCCGTGAGCGTGACCTGGACCGTCGTGTCGTCGTCGGTCACCTCGCAGGAACCCTTGCTGCCGGCGTCACAGTCGCTGACGCGCAGGTCGGCCTTGGCGCCGTCGAAGTCGAGGTCGTTGTCGAGCACGTCGATGTCGACCGTGTCGCCGGGATCGCGGCCGATGATGTCGCCCAGCTCCGCCACGTCGTCGCGCGCGATCGGGGCGTAGAACGGCGCGTCCTTGCTCGCCGAGACCTTGAGCACCGCGTTGTCCCGCGAGCCGGCGGCGTCCTCGATCGTGTAGCCGACGTTGGTCGCCTTCGCGCCCGTGTCGGGTGCATCACCGATCGGGACCTCGATGAATCCGTTCTCGTGCTTGACGTCCGTCGGGTTGACCTCGTCGATGCGCAGCGGGTCGTCGTCGGGATCGACGTCGTTGGTCAGCACGTTGTAGGAGATCGTCCGGTTCGGCTGGACCAGGACGGTGTCGTCGAGCGCAACCGGAGGCTGGTTCTCGACCTCTTCGGGTACGACGCCGACCCGCACCTCGGCGATGCCCTCGGCGCCGTACTTGTCCTGGACCCTGATCTGGAAGAAGTCGGTGCCGGTCTTGCCCTCGAACGCCTCGTAGCGGATCCAGTCCACCCCGGTGTCGAGGATCCGGCCGTTCTGCGGAGCAGCGACGATGCTGCGGAAGGCCACGGCGTCACCGTCCGGGTCGGCTCCGATCAGGTCGACCGAGATCACCTTGGGACGGCCACTGATGACGCGGTCGATGATGGGCTGCGGCAACGGCGGGTGGTTGTTCTTCGCGGAGTCGGCGACGACGTAGATGCTCACCTCGGCGCTCGCCTTGAGCCCGTCGTCATCGCGCACGCCGTAGAAGACCGAGTAGCTGCCCGGTTCCTCCGGTGCCCGCAGCCGCAGCGTGTCGCCGGCCACCCAGACGTCGAGGTCCTGGTCGTTGCGGAGGTCGTCCTGGAACAGTCGTGGCTTGCCGCCGTCGGAGTCCGAGTCGTTGCCCAGCACCGGGATCGTCGTGACGGACCCGGCGCGCACGGTCACCTGGTCCTTGTTGGCGACCGGATGGCGGTTGGCCTGGTCGGACCGTCGCTGGGCCACCACCAGGTGCCCCACGGTGGAGCTCTTGCCGTCGGACACGACGTACTCGACCGTGGCCTGCTGACCGATGATGTCGTTCGCCGAGCTCACGACGGCGAGGCGCTTGTCGACGATCGACACCTTCACGCCCGGGATCGACGGGCGTCCGATCCGCTTGACCACCAGCACGTCGCCGTCGGGGTCGAGGTCGTTGAGCAGCAGGTCGACCTGCGCCGTACTGCCGGGGCTGATCGTGGCCTTGTCGCGAACCGCGACCGGCGGCCGGTTGTCCTTGGGTGGGGACTCGATGTCGAGGCGGATGAACGACGTCCTGGTCGCCGACGAGTTGTAGGCGGTGTACTCCAGGTAGTAGCTCCGGGCCCGGGACGACTTGAAGGTGAAGGTGCCGGACTCGAGGTCCTTGGAGATCTGGGTGCCCTCGTCGTTGCCGATCACCTTGACGCTCTTCAGCGTGAGGTCGCGGCCCTCGGGGTTCCGGTCGTTCGTCAGGGGCTGGACCACGACCTGAGCGCCCGCCACGCCGGAAGCGAGATCGGGAATGAGCTCGGGAGGTGCGGTGTCGCCGAGCACCTGGACGGGCAGCTTCCCCTCGATCACGTCGAAGCCGTCCTCGATCTTGTACGCGATCTCGGTGACCTTCGCTCCGGCACCGGTGTCGGAGAACGTGATGGTGCCGTCGGGCCGGAACTCGACCTCGCCGCCACGCGCGGTCACTTCGGCCAGGGTGAGGTCGTCGCCGTCCGCGTCGAAGTAGTCCGCCAGCACGAAATAGTTCGAAGTGGCGCCGCGGGCGACCTTGAGCCGGGGCTTCCTGTCGTCCATCATCTTCGGCGGCGTGTGCTGGGAGTCCTTGCGGATGGTCAGCCGGACCTCCGCGAAGCGCTCCTCGTTCACCCGCCCGTCGCTGACGTAGTAGCGGAAGACCGAGGTGCCTTCGGCGTCCGACGGTACGGCGACCTGGAGCTGGGTTCCGCCGCCGACGATCTTGACCTCGTACTCCGGTCCGCTGACGTGCTGCGTCTTGGAGATGCTGATGATGTCGCCGTCGGGATCATGGTCGTTGAGGGCGACCACGGGCAGCACGGTCGCCCGACCGGGGCGCGCTCCCAGGTCGTCGTTCTCCGGCTCGGGTGGCCGGTTCTCCTGGTCCGGGATCTTCTCGGTCGTCTCCTTGAGCTTCGACCGGTTCTGGTTCTCCGGGGCGACCTGGGGCCAGTTGTTGATCTTGGCCTTGCCGGGCTCCTGCACCAGCCAGCTGTCGCCGGTCCTGGCGTCGTTGAGGACCACGACGTCGCGATTGACCCGGAACCGGAGGTCGGCATCGGGCTGCATGCCCGGGATCGGCGTCTTGTCGTCGAACCTGTTGTTCTCACAGTCGCGCAGGTAGTTGTCCTGCGACGCGGGGTCGGCCCAGGCGGCGTACACGCACTCCGCGCTGTCCAGCACCACCGGTGCCGCGGGCGCGCCGGCCACGGCGCCGCGACTCGTCTTCACCAGGTCCCCGCCCTCGAGCGGAGTCACGAAGAGGCCCTCGCGGGTCGCGACGTACACGGCCTCGCCGTCGCCCGAGGGCTGCTGGAGCTCGACCAGGGTCGTGTCGTCCGTCGGCAGTGCAACCGGGTCGGCGCCGGGTCGCGTCAGCTCGTTCTCGGGGCGGTTGAAGAGGACCGGGGTCTGGCCGACGACGGTCAGCGTGACGAACTCCGGGTCGGTGGGCAGGACGCCCTCGCCGCCGAGGTCGATGTCCTCGTCGGCGACCGCCTCGCCGTCCTCGATCGTGAACGGGGTGACCCGGCCCTCGCGATCGAGCACGTAGGCCCGACCGTCGGTGCCGACGGCCGCGGAGAGGGCGTTGGTGATGTCGGGCTTGCTCGTCTTCGGAGAGAAGCTCGAGAACTGGCTCTCCGGCCGGATCCAGGCCTTGCCGCTGAGGTAGTCGACCACCGCGAAGGTGTCGCCGCCGTGTGCGACGACGGCTCCGGTCGTCAGCGACGTGGGCTCCTTGACGGCGGCGAAGGCGACGTCGACGGGCTTGATCGAGCGATCCGTCGAGGCGTCGTCGACGAAGAGACTCGTGGCGCGCTGGAAGATGTCGAACCGGGTGCTGCCGGCGTCGACACCGAGGTCGAGCTCCTTGATCTGCGGATTGAGCCGGGCCACCAGGCCGAGGTCGTTGTTGGTGACCCACACGCCGCCGTCGTTCAGCTCGACCTCGGTGAACGGCTTGCCGTCGTACCGGTAGGCGAGCACGACGAGGGTGCCGATCAGCAGCGCGAGTGCTGACGCGGACGCGGTCTTGCGCCACCGGCGCCTCGTGGGGTGATTCATTCTCCCACCACACAGACCGACTTGGAGAGCGGCGAGGCCTGGCCCGCGGCGCGGGAGACGGCCACCTGGAGGCAGACCGTGGCGTCCTTCTGCACAGTGAGGGTCCTGTTCGTCTCCGACGTGTACTCGGCGTCCGTCACATCGACGCCATCGCCCGTGAACACCAGCTTGAACTCGTCGCCTTCACGGGGCTCGACCTGCTCCCAGCGGAACGTCCAGCGGGTTCCGTTGCCCGACTTGCTCACCACTGGTGCCTCGGGCACGTCGATCGCCTCCACCGGGTCAGCGGGTGCCTCGCCCCGGATCGGTCCCGTACTCTTCTCGCCGCCACCGGAGTCTCCCGCCACGAGCGCGTACCCGACGCCGGCCATGATCGCTGCCACGACGACGCCGATCGCGATCCGGGCCGGCAGCCCGAGCTTCGTCGCCTCTTCGCGGCGAGGTGCCGTACGACGGCCGGAGTGCCCGTCCGTCTCGGCCGGCGCTGCGCCCGGAATGCGGGTCATCTCGTCGATCGCCGGCTGCAGCGGCGCCGGGCGGGCGCTGACCGCGGCCGGAATGATCACCGAGACCGGGCGGATCAGGGTGCGCGCGTCGTTGGGGTGCTCCTCGACCAGGGCCGAGGGCGAGGCGTCCATGACCTCGAGCCGTGTGGGTGACTGGCGCAACTCGATCTGCACGTCCTGCAACTGGCGGCCCAGCGCCATCGCCGAGACGGGACGCTTCTCGACCTGCAGGGACATGCCCCGCCGCAGGATGTCGACGAGGGACGCGGGTACGTCGGGGCGACGCAGCGGCGTCAGCTGCCCGCGCTCGATGCGGGAGATCAGGTTCGCGTTGTCATTGGGGCCTTCGCGGCGTTCGAAGGGCGAGTGCCCGATGAGCAGCGAGTAGAGCGTTGCGGCCAGCGAGTAGACGTCGCTGCGGACGTCATGGCTGTCGGCGGACAACGACTCCGGTGCCGACCACGGGATCGACAGGCCCTGACCGGCCGCGCCGGACTCCCCCACGACCGACGCAATGCCGAAGTCCGTGAGCAGCGGGACCCCGAACGTGCTGGTGAGGATGTTGTGCGGCTTGATGTCGCGGTGCAGGATCCCGGCCCGGTGGGCGGTCTCGACGGCGCTGGCCACCTTGACCCCGATGTCGAGCACCTCGCCGACCGGGAGCGGCTGGGCGCGGTAGCGCTGCGCCACGTGCGGCGGCGGGCAGAACTCCATGACCAGGAACGCACGACCGTCCGAGCTCACCCCGGCCTGGTAGATCGGCACGATCGAGGGGTGGTTCGACAACTGGGCCATCACGTTGGCCTCGGCACGGAACAGTTCGAGCGAGCCCGTGTCACTGCCGCTGCGCAGCACCTTGATCGCGACCTGTCGCGTCGGCAGGTCCTGCTGGTAGCGGAAGACGTCGGCGAAGCCACCTTCACCGACGCGGTCGATGAAGGTGAAGCCCGGGATCTGTGGTGCCTGCATGTCAGCGCCCCGCGGCCGGGACGACGGTGGCCGTCAGTCCCTTGGACAGGGTGAGGACGTCACCGATGGTCACCTCGGTCGCGACACCGGGCGGGAGCGGGATCGGCGGCCGGCCCGGACGCGTGAGCAGGGTGCCGTTGGTCGAGGTGTCGGTGACCGTGATCCGGGCGCCCTCCGCCGCGACCTCCAGGTGCGTGCTGGAGACGTACGGGTCATCGACCGTGACGAGGGCGGGGAGGTTGGCGCTGCCGCCCACCTGCTGCACCCGCGGGCTGCGGCCGATCAGCACCCGCCGGCGCACCTGGACCACCCGTCCGGTGGAGAGCTCGAGGGAGATCATCGGCCGGGCCGGCTGCGTCGGTGTGATGACGATGGCCGCCGGCTGGCCCTCCCGCATGGCCTGCATCTGGGCCGAGGTGATCGTGCGTCCGTCGTGCTCCGGGGAGAAGTCGCCCGCCTGCGGAGTCGGGGGAACGTACGGCGGAGGCATTGGCGGCGCCGGCGGTGCCGGCGGCGTCGGCGGCGTCGGCGGCAGGTGGGCGGGGACCGGGACGGGCGGGGTCGGCGCGACGGGCGGGGTCGGCGGGACGGGCGGGGTCGGCGGAGTGGCAGCAGCAGGCGACGGCACCCGGAGCACGGTGTGCTCATGGGCCGGTTCAGCGGCCACAGGTTCAGCGGCCACAGGTTCAGCAGCCACAGGTTCAGCAGTCACCGGCTCAGCGGGCGTCGTACTCACGACGGGACGCCAGGTGACACCGCCGCTGCGCACGACACCGCCCAGCAACGGAAGGGCCGCGCCGGTGGGCCGCACTCCGATCGGAACCACCTCGACGACGGCGCCGGCGGCCAGCGGCGCCGATGCCTCGTTCCAGGTGGTGGCGTCGGTGCCCTCGACGCGGAATCCGTCGACGCAGACCGCGAACGCCCCGCGGACCAGGATGCGTGCCTCGGACCGGTCGATCCGTACGGCCGCGAAGTCCGGCAACTCGCTCAGCACACCCCGCGAGAGGACCTCGACGACCGTCAGCGGCTCGAGCCCACGCTCGGCGAGCGCGGCGACCTCGGTGACTCGATCGGCCGCAGCAAGAACGACACCCTCGTCCGTGACGAGGGTGGCGAGGTCGCCGGCGACGTACGTCGTCATGCCTGCTCCTCCTGCTTCGGGCGGGTGTCCTCGTCGGGCCGTTCGGGTCCATGATCGACGTCGACCACGACGACCGTCACGTTGTCGTGACCGCCGGCGGCGACCGCAGCCTCGATCAGCGTGCTGACCGTCAGTTCGGGCGACATCTGCTCGGACATGATGTGGAAGATCGCGATGTCGGACAGTTCCGAGGTCAGGCCGTCGGAGCACAGCAGCAACCGCGACCCGGGAACCGCCGGGACGAGGGAGAAGTCGGCCTCGGAGGCCGTGAGCGCGCCGATGGCGCGCGTGACGACGTGGCGTTCCGGGTGCCCGAGCGCCTCCTCGCGGGTGATCTGGCCTGCATCGATCAATTCCTGGATCACGGAGTGGTCCTTGGAGATCTGGTCGAGCACGCCCTCGGCAAAGCAGTACGCACGGGAGTCGCCGATGTTCGCCAGCAGCCAGTAGCCGCGGCCGTCCTCCAGGACGTACGTCGCGGCGACGAGGGTCGACCCGGGCGCCGAGGTGAACTCGGCGGCGAGTGCACCCACGCTGCGTTGCGCTGCGCCGATGGCGGCCTCGACGTCGATGGGTTGCACGTCGCGGGCGGCGAGCGGTTCGAACGACTCCGCGACCAGTCGGCTCGCCACGTCACCGCGGGCGTAGCCACCCATGCCGTCGGCGACCAGGAAGACCGGTGGGGCGACCAGGGAGGAGTCCTCGTTGACGGTCCGGACCCGCCCGGGATGGCTCCCGGCGGCGTACACGAGACGGGTCGCGAAGTCAGCGGACGACCACGTGTCCGCTCCCGTGACGTTGACCCGCACCTGCTGTCCCCCCGAGAAGCCCCATTCGTACCCGCCCATTCAACGGGATCCCTTGGGCGTCAGCCTAACGCGGGGACCCCTGCCTCAGCTGGGCTTCAGCGGACCCAGCGGATTGCCGGCCGGAATCGTTGCACAGTTGTTGGGCGCCGGGGCACCTGCGAAGCGGGCGTTCAGCCAGCCGATCGCCTCCGGCAGCCAGAACGGCACCGACAGGAAATGGCTGAGCGGGTACTCGCGGTGGGTGACCTTGACGCCACCGGCGCAGTACTTCTTCGCCAGGGCCCGGACGTCACCGGCGACCATCACGCCGTCGCCCCGCTGCTTGCCGATGGTGCCCTCGAGCTCACCGACCGTGCCCTGCCCGATGAGCATCGGGATGGTCGGGTTCGGGCGGGTGCCGAGGTTCAGCTGGTTGACCAGCTTCACGAAGATCGGGATCGTCGACGGGTCGGCGTACGCCGGCTTGACCAGCTTCTTCCAGCTCAGGCCCGGGTAGGCGCCGAGCACCTGGATGATCGAGGCCTTCTGCATCTTGTTGTAGACCTCGACGCCGTAGGCGCTGAGGTAGGGCCGCAGGTCGACATTGGACGACCGGGCGACGCCGACGATGGCCATCGGCACGATGCCTGCCCACACGAGGCTGCTGTCGACGTACGTCAGGTTGGTCGCGGGACGCACCAGGACGCCGCCCTCGGCGGCACCGACGAGTCGCTTGTTGATGTCGGGTGCGTACGACGGCGCGAGGACCGCGGCCCAGTTCGTGCCGATCGCGCCGCCGGAGTAGCCGATCAGGCCGATCTTCGCCGTGAGCGCGACGACGCCGGTGGCCGGCACCTTGAGGGTGGCGCGAAGCGAATCGAGGGTGACCATGCCGTACTCGGGACCGGCGGCGAAGTCAGCCGTCGGGCCCTGGGTGTCGGACATGACGATGGCGTAGCCCTGCAGGAGGAACGGCACCATCATCGCGGTCTCGAGGTGCGCGCCCATGCCGCCCGGGTTCTTGCCGCCGGCGACGGACCGGGACGGGCCGTCCTCGGGGTTCAGCGAGTCGTAGAACGACTGGTAGGAGATCACCTTCGACGTGACGCCGGTCAACGGCTTGAAGACCGAGGTCACCCCGGCGACGGCCTGGCCACGCTGGTTGGTGGTGCGGAAGACGATCTGCACGACCTTGAGCGGCAGCGCGATCCCGGCGATCGAGTAGTTGACCGTGCGCTGCTTGAGCACCGCCCCGGGCGCGTGGTCGGCCAGCGGCTTGCTGCCCGTGTAGGTGAAGAAGGGGTCCGGCGCCGCAGCAGCGGCGGCAACGGTGACTGCCCGGTCGGCGACCGGAGCCGCCGGTGCGGCGGGGCCTGCCGGAATCAGTGTCGCGACCAGGGCGACGGCGGCCACCAGGACCCACCCGCCCCGTCCATTGCGTGACGCGTGTTGCATGTCCAGCCTCCCCGCCCCGCGTGACGGTCGTCACGCACCCACCGACATGGTTGTTGACAGGTGTGTCACTTGTCAACGGGTTGCGGTGGGCACCCACCACCCCTTCGGGGTGGGTCCTAGGGTGGTGGGCATGGAAAAGCCTGAAATCGACTTCGTCGACCCCACCCCGCCCACCGACCTCGTGATCACCGACCTCACCGTCGGCGACGGCGCCGAGGCCACGTCCGGCAGCACCGTCTCGGTCCACTACGTCGGCGTCGCCCTGTCCACGGGCGAGGAGTTCGACGCGTCGTACAACCGCGGCACCCCGCTGCAGTTCCGCCTCGGCATCGGCCAGGTCATCTCCGGCTGGGACACCGGCGTGCAGGGCATGAAGGTCGGCGGCCGCCGCCAGCTCGTCATCCCGCCCCACCTGGGCTACGGCGACCGTGGCGCCGGCGGTGCCATCAAGGGCGGCGAGACCCTGATCTTCGTGGTGGACCTGCTCGAGGTCCGCTGACCTACCAGGGCAGGTTGTCCGGCTGATCGCCTTCGGCGACCCGGGCGGCCTGCCCTGCCAGTTCCACGACGTCCCCGGGGACGAGCTGGCGTCCACGCCGGGTCTCGACCTCGCCGTTGACGGTCACGAGGCCGTCGGCGATCGGCGGCTTGGCCTCAGCACCCGACTCGACCAGGTTCGCGAGCTTGAGGAACTGACCGAGACGGATCGAACCGTCCCGAATGCCGACGTCCTGGGGAGTTGCCACCGGCCCAGACTAGGCCGCGGTCACGCCACCTGGTGAATCGCTCAATGAATGCCGACGGACACCGCGTGGATGAGTACGCCGACGAGGCCACCCACGATCGTGCCGTTGATCCGGATGAACTGCAGGTCGCGTCCCACGTGCAGCTCGATCCGCCGGGCGGCTTCCTTGCCGTCCCACCGCTCGATGGTGTGGGTGATCACGGCGGTCAGCTCGGCGCCGTACCGCTCCACGGCGAAGACGGCTCCGTCGGCGACCATCTTGTCGAGCCGGTCGCGCAGCGCCGCATCGGACCGCAGGCGCGACGAGGCACCCTCGACCTCGACGAGCAGCCGGCGTCGTACGGCGCCGTCGGGGTCGTCGAGCGAGGTCAGCAACGCCTTGCGCAGTGCCTTCCACATCGAGATCGCGGTCTTGAGCACGGCGGGGTGGTCGAGCACCCGGTCCTTGAGCCGCTCGGCGCGCTCCTGGGTGTCGGGGTTGACCAGCAGGTCCTCGGACAACCCGACGAGCATCGAGTCGAGCGCCTTGCGGGCACGATGGTGCGGGTTGACCTGGATTTCCTCGACCCAGCGCACCAGGTACCGGTGGGCACGTTCGACGACGACCTCATTGAGCCGTTCGGGCGCCCAGGCCGGCGCCCGCTCCCCGATGACGGCGTAGACGGTTTCCGGGTTGGCCACCAGCCAGCCGTGGATCTCGTCGATCATCAGGTCGACGAGACCGTGATGAAGGTTGTCGGCAAGTGCCTCGGAGAGCAGCCCGCCCAGCAGCGGCGCAATCGGCTCCTCCCGGAACCTCGGCACCAGCGCCTCGGTCACGAGCGCCTCGATGTGGTCGTCCCGGACCTTGCCGAGCGCGATCGCGGCGATCTCGGAGCCCTCGGTCACGACCCGTTCGGCGTTGACCGGCACCGCCAGCCAGTCCCCCACCCGCTGCGCGACGCCGATGCCGAGCACCCGCTCGCGGATGATTTCTTCCTGGAGGAAGTTGTCGCCGACGAACTCCTCGAGGCCCTTGCCGAGGTCGTCCTTGCGCTTCGGGATGAGCGCGGTGTGCGGGATCGGGAGGCCGAGCGGGTGCTTGAACAGTGCCGTGACGGCGAACCAGTCCGCGATCGCGCCGACCATCGACGCCTCGGCGCCGGCATTGACGAAGCCCCAGAACCCGTCGCGATTCAGGGTCGCGACGTAGACCGCGGCGGCGAACAGCAGGAGCGACACGGCCACCGTGCGCATCCGTCGCAGCGCGCTGCGACGGATCTCGTCAGAGGACGGGTCGGTGGTGATGAGGGGACCGGACACGTCGACATCCTTGCCTACGTCACCCACGGAACCGGGCCGCGACCTGCGGAAACGAGAAGGGGCGGTTGCGACCCGAAGGCCGAACCGCCCCTGCATGTCGTGGAACCCCCCAGTCACCGCAACACACCCAGCCCCTGTCGATCCGTTTCCGGCGCGGCACTGGCCTCTTGCCTGACCAACGATCGATGGCCACGGAGGTTCCGGTTAACCGTTATGCCTTGTCGCGGAAACCTTGGGGCGCCCCTTTCCGTGCTTCAGGCCGTACGACGGCGCGCAACCAGCGCGAACCCGGATCGTGGATGCCCTACCGTGGGCGCGTGACGAGGACCGCGCTCGCGACCAGCCGCACAACCAGCCGGGCGCGCGCCTGGCACGCCCTGACCGCGCTGGTGGCGATCGGCGCACTCGTGCTGCAGACGCTGCTCGTGATCGACGGCGCATCCGTCCTGGTCGACGAGGACCCGCCGACCCTGGCCACCCGACTGATCAGGCTCGTCGCCTACTTCACGATCCAGAGCAACCTGCTGGTCGCGATCGCCACGTTCCTGCTCGCCCGCGACCCGTTGCGCGACGGCACGAGGTTCCGGTCGCTGCGGCTGGCCGGCATCGTCGGCATCACGGTCACCGGGCTGGTGCACTTCTTCCTGCTGCGCCCGCTGCTCGATCTCGAGGGCGCCAGCTACGTCGCCGACAAGTTGCTGCACATGGTGGTGCCGGCACTGGCGGTCATCGGCTGGATCGCCTTCGGGCCCCGGCCCCGCGTCGAACGACGCGCGATCGAGGTGTCCCTGGCCTGGCCCGTCGCCTGGCTCGTCGTCATCCTGGCCGCCGGCGCGGCCACCGACTGGTTCCCGTATCCCTTCCTCGACCACGACGAGAAGGGCTGGGGCTCGGTGATCGTGGTGTGTGTCGCGATCACCGCCCTGTTCGGGGCCGTGATCGCGCTCTACCGGTACGCCGACCAGAAGCTCAGGACCTAGTCGCCGCGTTCCTCCAGCGCCGCCGTCAGCAACGCGACCAGCGCCTCGGTCTGCAGGTCGATCGAACCGCCCTCGACCTCTTCGCCGGCACCGTCGAGAGCCCGCGCCGCGAGGCCGGCCTTCTTGTCGATGAGCTCGGCGATCCGGGTGTCGAGGGTCTGCGTGGCGATGATCCGCCAGGCGGTGACCGGCTCGTCCTGTCCGATCCGGTGCACCCGGTCGATGGCCTGCGTCTGCTCGGCGTCGGTCCACGAGAGCTCGGCGAGCACCAGGTTGGACGCGACCTGCAGGTTCAGGCCGACACCGGCAGCGGTGAGCGAGCAGACCGCGACCTGCACCTCGGGGTCGTTCACGAATGCGTCGATCGCCTTCTGGCGGGCGGTGCTGGTCTGGTCGCCGCGGATCGAGCTGTACTTGATGCCGCGCTCGGCGAAGGTCTTCTCGGCCTGGTCCATCACGTCGATGTGCTTGGCGAAGAAGACGACCTTGCCGACGTTGCGGGCCAGCTGGGCGGTGTAGTCGGCCGCGAGGCCGGCCTTGGCCTGGCCGATCCGGCGCAGCATGCCGAAGACGTTCTCGCCCGTCTTGGTCGAGTTGTCCTCCCGCTCCCACGTCGCCACCCGGCGCACGAGGTCGTGGTCGATCCCGTCGACCACGGCTCCGCTGCGTCGCGTGGACAGCGCGGCGTCGTACCGCTCGACCATGCGGCGGGCGAGCTCCTGCTCGGCCTTGCGGATCGAGCGACCGGCTTCACCTTCGAGCTCGACCGGCATGTCCGCGATCCGGCGGGCGGGGATGTCGGCGGCGACGTCGATCTTGCGGCGGCGCACGATGCCCTCGTCGATGACGGCGCGGCGGGCGGCGGGATAGAAGCCGAGGTCGGCCGGCGTGAGGCCGGTCTCCTCGAGCGCTTCCATCAGCTCGCCCTGCGGGACGACGTCGTCGATCCAGCCCAGGAACTGCCAGATCGCGCGGAAGTCCTCGATGTCGTTGATCAGCGGGGTGCCGGTCAGCGCCATCAGCAGCGGACGGGCGATCCGGGCGCGGATCTTCGCGGACAGCTCCAGCACGTTCTGCGAGCGCTGGGAGCCCTTGTTCTTGATGTAGTGCGCCTCGTCGACGATCATCCCGCGGAACCCGTGCGTGGCCAGCCAGCCGGTGTGCCGGTCGAGGATCTCGTAGTTGACGATGAACACGTCGGCGAAGCCGTCGGCGTC